>JAAFHV010000323.1 GCA_013297655.1 Myxococcales bacterium
CGTCTGCCACGGTGCGCACATCCTCATCGACGGCGAGAAGAAGCCCGTCCGCATCCACGGCTTCCTCGACGACGCGTCGCGCTTCGTCGTCGGGCTCGAGGCCATGCACCAGGAGCGCGAGATCGACATGCTCGGCTTGCTCGTGCGCGCCGTGCGCACCCACGGCCCTCCCGACGCGCTCTACCTCGACAACGGCGCGACCTACCGCGGCCAGACGCTCGCGCTCGCGTGCGCACGCATGGGCACCACCCTGCTCCACGCCAAACCCTACGACGCCCGCACGAGGAAAGATGGAGCGCTTCTGGCGTACCCTCCGCGAGCGCTGCCTCGACTTCGCCGGCGGCGTCTCCTCCCTCCACGACCTCAACGTCCGCCTCTACGCGTTCCTCGACGAGCACTACCACCGCACCGCCCACGGTGGGCTGATGGGCAAAACCCCCGAGGGCGTCTACCGCGCCGCACCTCGACACGCCGACGGCTTCGACGAGAAGAAGCTCCGCGACGCTCTCACCATCGTCGTGCGCCGCCGCGTCCGCGGCGACTGCACCCTGCCCATGGACGGCGACGATTGGGAGACCGACCTCGGCTTCCTCGCGAAGAAGCTCGTCACCGTCTCCCGCTGCATGCTCGATCCCTCCGAGCCGCCCTGGCTCCAGCACGAGGGAGTGCGTCACGTCCTACGCCCCGTCGACGCCAAGAAAAACGCGCACCGCGAGCGCTCGGCCGTCTGCCTCGATTCCCCTCACCAAGCCCGCACCGCGTTCGATCCCACGGGCGCCCTCCTCGACAAGACCCTTGGCCGAAAGAAGGACTCCTGATGAGTCTCGATTACCTCTCTCACTTCGGCCTCTCCGCCGACCCCTTCGGCAAAGACATCGGCGACGCCGAGCTCTGGATGCCTCCCTCCAAACATTTCCTCGTCGAGAGCCTCACCGATGCCATGCATGCCCGCGCCAGCGCCCTCCTCACCGGAGAGCCCGGCGTAGGAAAAACATGCGTCCTTCGTGCGCTCCGCCACGCCCTCACCCCGGCCAACTTTCGACTCGTCTACTGCCAAAATGCCACCGTCGGAAGGCGCGACTTCTACAGGCACCTCTGCATCGCCCTCGGCCTCGCCAAGGTCACTACCGCAGGAGATCTCTTCCTCGCCGTCAACTCCCACGTCGAGGATCTCGCCAAAGAGCGCGTCTGCCCCGTCTTCCTCGTCGACGAGGCGCATCTCCTTCACCAAGACACCCTCGACCACCTCCACATCCTCCTCAATTACCAATGGGATCAAAAGCCCCTCCTCTCCCTCGTCCTCATCGGCCTCCCCGAGCTCGACGACCGTCTCCGGCTTCGCCGGAATCGCTCTCTCTACTCCCGACTTCACCACCGCTTTGCCATCGGGACCCTCGTGCCGGACGACACGAGTGATTACCTTCGCGCACGACTCGCGCGCGTCGGCGCCACCAAGGATCTCTTCTCCGTCGACGCCCTCTCCATGCTCCACGAGGCCGCCGGAAGCTCCCTCCGCGACACCGATCGCATCGCGACCGCGGCGCTCCGCTCAGCCGCCCTCCGCAAGAAAAAGATCGTCGAGCGCGACGTCCTCTCCCGCATTCTCCAGTCCGACTCGGAGGCCCACCCATGATCTCTCGCCAACGCTTCGATCCGCAGTCCCCCACCGCGCGGTCCACCATCGACATGCCGGCGCCGGTCGACATCGACCTCGCTCCCCAGCTCGTTGTCGTCGCGCTCGCCCAGGCCGCCCTCGCGGCGACCCACCGCGCGCTCGACAGTGCTCATCCCCTCCTGGCCCCCGATTCCTCGCCATCCCCGCCCATGCTCGACGACAAGGAGCACTGCGCCATCCTCGTCCTCCGCGCCGCAAGCAGCCTCGCAGCCCTCCTCGACGACTACGCCCACGCCATCCTCGCCGACAACGATAGCGACAGCCTCCCGTTTTGAGCGATGCAAAAACCCGCCCTGACGCCCGCTTCGCGGGCGCCAGGGCGATGTTCCGGCGGGACCCCAAAACTCGCCATCAGCTACACCGGTGAAGATCCCTTCATCAAGCCCGCGCGGCAACAGCGGGCCGCTCGGCGAGGCGCTCTTTCCAATACCGGAGCTTCTGCCCCGTGACGCCGCGGCTACGCGCGAACTCCTCGATGGGGAGCCCGCTGTCTGCGAGCTCCTTCAAGACGTCTCGGGCCTCGGTCTCTGTCCATCGGATCCGCTTCGGTGTTTCGCTCGCCATACGGCCGAGCTTCCCCGAGGCGCGTCCCGACTACACTACGTCGCTCGCCGAGGGCTTACGTTGCAGCCGATGTGCGCGTCGAAAACGAGCCAAATTTAGCTGGAATCGCGCGCTGCGCTGCCGGCCATCGGTTGCCGGGATCGGCAAGACGTTGCCGAGTGCCATCGAGTCTCAGTCGGACTCCGGGCCCACGTCGCTCTTGCCGCCAACGTCGGAGCGCGCGATCCGTTTGGCTTCGGCGTCGGTCAGCTTGCGGATCGTCTTTCCGTCTTTCGAGACGACGGACCACGACATCATGCGCCCGCGGTACTGCGGCGACGAAATCGGATGGGCCTGGTCGAGGCGAAAGTGATTGGCGAGGTACGAGCCCTTGTACGCTCCGGAGACGATCGCGGCCTCGACCGCGCCGTCGAAGAGGAACTTCTCTTTTCCCGTCGCGAGATCGACCACGTGCGCCGCCCCCGAGGTGACCCACGCCGCCGACGAAAAAAAGAGCAGCACGCCGTCGGGCGAGAACACGAGCTGCCCGAACGAGCCGAGGGTGCGTTCTACACCTTCGTTCGGCCAGGCTTCGTGCCCCGCGACGAGGATTCTCGGGGCGCCGCCGTCTTTCGCGACGCATAAGTCTTCGTGGGGCATATCTTCCGCGAAGGTCGCGACCGTCTTGCTCGTGTCGACCACGACGAAAACGGTGACGTGGCCGTCGGGAGACGTGGCGGTGCGCTTCGTATCGCCGTTGGCGCACGGGCCGGAGCGAGTCGCGGCCGCATCCACCACCGAAGGAGCCGACGCGATCGGGGCGGGGGGCGCTGCGCTCGCGACCACGGAGGCCTTGGTCGCTGGAAGGGTCGGCAGCGCCGAGTCGCGTTTTGCCGCCTTCGGCGAAGGCGACTCGGCGCACCCCACAAGCATGGCTCCAGCAAAGGCCAACGCGACAAGCTTCATCGGAGAGAGCTTACGCCCGCGCCGACGAGAGCGTAAGCGAAACAGCTCCGGCGCGCCCAGCGACTCGACGCTGCGTGCGCACGAGCGCACCGCCTGCGGGCGCTGTCGTACCGAAGCGTGGCTTCGATTCTGAAACATCGGCTCCACGAGGTGGCCCTCGAAGAGAGCGCCGCAGAGCGCTCCTGTAGGGCGTCACGTTGAATCGTGAAACACCGCCTGTTCGGTCGCGGACTGTTCCACCGTTGAAGTGCGTGAGACGGCGGAGGAGAGTGGGAGGAACGGCGCGTTCCACCGGCGACGCGAGAGCGCGGTCGAGGAACGACGAGTTCCCACGCAGTCGCGATCGAGGCCGAGAAGTTCGGAAGGGCCGGCGCGACGGGTAAACGAAGGCGGGAAAGGAAAGAGCCTGCCGCGTTGAGGGACGCGCAGGCTCGGGTCGACCGCCGTGCAAGTTGTTTGGGATTACCCAGAAGCCGACGACGCCTACGTTAGCGGCCAGGGCTGGGAGAAGGCAACTCTCGCGCAGTGCCCGTACCACCCGGGCGGCGAGTGCCGCCCTCGTCGGCATGGGACGTACGCGCGCGTTTCACCCGCCGGGACCCGCATCGCGCGTTGGATATGCCCGAAGGCGAGCGCCACGATCAGCCTTCTGCCGGCGTTTTTGGCGGCGAAGTGGAGCGGCACGCTCGAGGGGATCGAAGCCGTCGTGGCGAAGGTGGAGGAGATCGGGATGGGGGCCGCGCTCGAGATCGTAAGGCCGTCGACGGTCGAGAACGCGATCGGGTTGTCGGCGGCCTGGAGGTGGACGCGGCGGCGCGTGGTGGCGGTGCAGGCGGTGCTGCTCGCGCTGGTGACGTTGCTGCCGGCGCTCTTCGAGGGCGTGGCTCCGACGGTGCGAGACGTGCGCGCGCACCTCGGCACGACGCAGGCGCTTCGACGAAGTCGGGAACTGCTCGCGAGGCACCACGGGGCCTTGCCCGTGCCTCTCGGTTTTCGTGCGCGGGCTCGCGGGTGAAAGACCCGTAGAAAGGACGATCCACACGAGGTGTGGGAACGCGAGAGAGGCTCGACGACGAAGAGTGCATCCACGCCGCACGGAACAGGTCCGTGGGCGAGGACGAGGTGTGCTCATGACTCAAGACGACGAGGGAAAGCGCCGCGACGAGCGGCAAGCGATCGCGCTGTTTCGCTATGGCGTGATTGCCGATTTGGTGGCGGAGACGTCGCACCGAGGGCTCTACGCGAAGCTCGAGGCGAAGGCGGCGCGCGAGTATGCGATCCCGGGCTCGCTGCGACGCACGGTCGCGACGGAGACGCTGCGGGGCTGGTTGCGCGCCTATCGGCGCGGCGGCTTCGACGCGCTCTTGCCGCGCGTGCGCGCGGACCAGGGAAGCGCGCGTGCGATTCCGCCCGCGGTGGTCGACTTGCTTTGCCAGGTGAAGGAAGACGAGCCGAAGCTGTCGGTGCCGCTGCTCTTGAAGAAGGTCCGTGAGGAGCACGCGAGCGAGATCGGCGAGACGGTGCTGGCGCCGTCGACGGTGCATCGTCTGCTCGCGCGGCGCGGGCTGACGAAGGAAGTTTCGGAGGCAGCGGGGAAGGATCGCCGTCGCTTCGAGCACGCGCTTGCGGGCGAGCTGTGGATGAGCGACGTGATGCACGGACCGAAGCTGCGCGAGGGAGGCCGTCAGCGGAAGACGTACCTCATCGCGATGATCGACGACGCGACGCGGATCGTGCCGTACGCGAGCTTCGCGTTTTCGGAGGGGGCGGTGGCGTACCTCGCGGTGCTCGAGAAGGCGGTGCGAAGGCGCGGCATTCCGAAGCGGCTTTACGTCGACAACGGATCGGCGTTTCGGTCGCAGCAGCTCGCGGTGGTGTGCGCGAAGCTGGGCATCTCGCTGATCCACGCGAAGCCGTACTCCCCGCAGGGGAAAGGGAAAATGGAGCGCTGGTTTCGGACGGTGCGGATGCAGTTTCTGCCGTCGCCCGCGGCGGCGGCAGCCGCCGCGCTCGACGATCTGAATCGCGCTCTCGCGGCGTGGGTGGAGGGGGAGTACGACCTCGCGCCGCATCGCGGGCTCAGCGACGAGACGCCAGCGGACAAGTGGGCGCGCACGAGCGAGGACGTGCAGATGCCGACGGCCGACGTCGGCGAGCACTTTCTCGCCGAGCAGCGACGCAACGTGCAACGCGACCGCACGGTGACACTCGACGGCGTCGCGTACGAGGCGGACGCGTCGCTGATCGGGGAGCGCGTGACGCTTCGGTACGATCCTGCGCGACGGCCGGACAAGCGCACGGTGGAGGTGTGGCATCGGGGTCGGCGGATCGAGATCGCGAAGCGCGTGGACGTGCTCGCGAACTGCCACGTGAAGCGGCACGGCTCGTCGCGCGAGCTCGTGCTGCCGCGCGAGGGGGTAAGCGAGATCCCTCACGGCATGGCGATGCGCGCGCTCGAGGTTTCCCTTCCCGTCGACGGCGACGAGGAGCTGCCCTTCTGATGTACCGAAAACACTTTGCGCTCACGCGGCATCCCTTTGACAAGGAGGTGGCGGCGGACGAGCTCTTTCGCTCGGAAGCGCACGCCGAGCTGGAAACGCGGCTGCGCCACTTGATCGAGATGCGCGGCATCGGGCTCGTGACCGGCGACAGCGGCTCGGGCAAGACGACCACGTGCCGCAAGCTCGTGAGCGAGCTGCACACGGGCGTACATCGAGTGCTGTACGTCTCCATGACGACCGGCAACGCGATGGACCTCTACAAGTCGATCGCGTGGGAGCTCGGGCTCCCCACGGAGCGCAACCGCGCCGCGGTCTTCCGGCAGATCCGCGCGGAGGTCTCGCGGCTTTGCTCGGAGAACCGTCTGCGACCGATCTTGATCGTCGACGAGGCGCACCACCTGCGGATGGAGCTTCTCGAAGAGCTTCGGCTGCTCACGAACTACGCGATGGACTCGGAGAATCGGCTCACCGTCGTGCTCGTGGGTCACCCCGAGCTACGCCGTCGGCTGGGCCTTGCTGCGCTCGAGGCCCTCGCGCAGAGGGTCGTGGTCCGCGCGCACGTGCGAGGCCTCACCCGCGAGGAGGTAGGCCCCTACCTCTCCCATCGGCTCCGGCTCGCCGGCACCGAGCTCCCGCTCTTCGAGGCCGCGACGGCGGAGGCGATCTTCCACGCGACGAGCGGCATCCTCCGCAAGACGAACGTCCTCGCGCATCACGCCTTGCTCGCGGCGGCGATCGCGAAGGTGCGGAGCATCACGACCGAGCACATCCAGGTCGCGCTCAACGAGATCGCGTAGCCCGGGAGCGACGAGACGAAACGACGGAGGGGCGCTGTCGCGCCTCCCCGTCGTCTCGCTTTCCATCACCGTCTGCTCGCCGCCGGAAGCGGTGGCTCAATCCAGGATTTTTATCTGGTGGACTCACGATAGAGCGTGGTCCGGAGGCGGTGGAATTGCGCGAGAGACAACAGCTCCCCGCTCGAGCACGAAAACGTACGTGGTCCTCGTTATTACCTGAATTGAGGAGATCGAATGTTGAGCGAACCGACTCTACAACTAAGGGTCTTCATGAAACCTCCGAATGCAACTCACATGCCGGGCCCATCTTGCCTTCCGAAGCGATCACGGCTCGTGGCGCTGAGGTTCGTTCAAGTCGCCAACAACACTCTCGATCCTTCGATGGGACAGGCGGTCGGATCGGACCACCTACCAAGACCGTACTTTGCCGGCCGGAACCATCTGTTCCTTTGCTGGGGCTTCTGGTTCTCCCAAGAGCTGGGCGGTACGTGTCAACGTCGATCTTGCATTTCGGGACCTCCAGCCTCCCACTCTGCGCATCGCAGAAGGTCGCGAGCTCACGCGCTACACCGAACGCTTACGAACGTCTTGGGTGGGCGACCCGAACGTCTTGGGTGGGCGACCCGAACGTCTCGGGTGGACGACCCGAACGTCTCGGGTGGGCGACCCGAACGCCTCGGGTGGACGACCCGAACGTCTTGGGTGGGCGACCCGAACGTTTCGGGTGGACGACCCGAACGTCTCGGGTGGACGACCCGAACGTCTCGGGGCAGCGCGAAGATTCCTCCGTTCGTCACGCGAACGGCACTTGACCACCAGCGCGCGATCGCCCGACCATGATTTAGAGGCAACGCCATGCAGGGGGAAAGCAACGCGTCGACGATCGCGATCTTCGCCGATACGCGCATGCGCCACGAGGCGCTCGCCGTGCCGCGCGCGACGGTGTACGTGCATGCCGGGCAGTGGAGCGCGACGCGCGCCTGGAACGAAACGCTTCGTTTCTTGGATTGGTTCAAGGCACTCCCAGGAATGAAGGTTTTGGTCCGCGGTCCGAGAGACGCGTGCAGTTCCCAAGAATGCAATATCCGCGACGCCTGCGCAGCGCGCGGCGTGGTGTATCTGGAAAACGAGCGCGCCACGGTCGCGGGCCTGACGTTTTGGGGCGGCCCGTGGGTCGACGAAGAGCCGGTCCCGAAGCTCGGCTCCGTGCTCGTTCCCGTCCCGGACCGCGTCGACGTGCTCGTCACGCACGGTGCGCCGCGGACCGAGCCGGCGCCGCCTCCGACCCATCGCGATCGCGCCGCGGTATCGCTTCTCGCCGAGGTCATCGCGAAGCGTCCACGCCTCCACGTGTTTGCGCGCGGTCGCCGCGGCGCTGGCGAGTGGGGCGCAGCGCCGGACACCACCCGCTACGTCGGAGCCTCGCTCTGGCGACCGCTCTTCGGCCTTCGACCGCCCTTCGTCGAGCATATGCATCCGAAGTAGGGTCATCACCTACCGGAGCACGCACGCAGGCACGGTACTGCTCTTTGTGACCATCGTGACGCGTGAGCGCGAGGAAGGAAAGTGGCGCCGGCCTTGCGAGCGAAGGAGGTCACGGACGCAGCGGTGCGGGCGCCGATGCCGATCGCGCGGGCCAAGCGGGCATTTCATAGATCCCGCGCGCGGGGTGCAGTCTACGTCGCAGCGGAGCCGGTCGACCTGCGCTACTCGTTCGATCGCCCCGCATCGTGATGGCCGTACGCGGTGCATGAAGGGGCGCCCTTCCCCACGTCCGCGGCGAGCGTCATGATGGGCGGGTGCAGGACGATACGCGACGACGGCTACTTTTCCGCGGGCGGCGGGACGGCGATGGGGCCGTTCTCGGCGGCGAGCCGCGGGGTCGAGGGCCGCGCGAGTGGCGAGCCATCGAAGCGGGGAGAGCTCGAGGTCGCGCGCCGAGAGAGCTCGTCGCTCGGGCCACGACACGGTCCAGCGGGGACTGATGCACGGGGGCGGCAAGAAAGTTTCCCGGACTCGGGTCAGCTCAAAAGCGCGCCCCCGCAAAAACAAACCCACCTCTCCCACTAGGCGCGACACCGAACGAAACCGTCCGCGGAGCGCTGGTGCTCGGCCACAGGTAAAGGAGCGCGCCCCCTACGAGCGCCGTCACTCCGGCGCCGAGGAAGACGGCCGTGAGGGCGTTATCGCGCGCGATGCGATCGTTCGCGCTCAGCACGTCGAGCTGGGATGCCCCCTGCGGCACGCTCGCCGAGCCCGCCGATACGCCGAACGCGACGCCCGTGCCGGCCAGGACTGCGCCGAGCGCGAACGTGCCGATGCCGAGCGCGCGTCGTATGTCGAAGCTCTGCGCGCGTGGGGCCTCGTCGGGGGCCGGGGCGAGCGGCGGAGGGAACGGCGCCTCCGTGTATGAAGCGACGACGCTCGCGTCGAACGAGATGGAAAATAGGCTCGAGAACGCCTCGTGCGCCGCCCCTCGCGACGCCACGCGGGGCGCGCCTTCCTCGAGCGCAGCGACGCTCACGGCTTCGTCGCCGGGCGGCAAGAGGAGCTCACGGTCGTCCGATACGCGCCGAAGGTACGCGTGGCCGGTGGGGGCCGGGCGCACGATGTAGAGGTCGGCACCACGCGTGTTGTGCACGTCGGCGAGCCGCACACCCCGTGCATCTTCCAAGTAATAATGACCCGCGTGCCCTCCGTCGATCGTGAGCCTCCGCCCTCCCGCGGCGCGCAGATCGACGAGCGCGTCGCCGCCGCCGGGCGCACGTGTGTGCACCTCGGGGCGAAATTTTTCGTTTGGGATCGAGACGTTGGCGCGCGCGACGAATGCGGCGAGCTCGCGGTAGGTGACGCGCCCGTCCCCGTCGGCGTCGGCCGCGCCGTAGAGCCCCGAGCGCACCTCGTGACTGAACACGCCGGCCTGGAAGGCGTCCCACTCGTGGCTCTCGCGCGCGGACGACGTGGAGAGAACGAGGCC
>JAAFHV010000324.1 GCA_013297655.1 Myxococcales bacterium
CGTCTGCCTTCGGCGCGCTCTCGACCCCCACCCGCCGATCTTCGCAAAAGACGCTAAAGTCCCTCGCCGACGCGGGCGACACTCTCGCCCGCCGGGCCCACGCCGCGCGCAGCCTCGAGCTGTCCGATCCGGAGGGCCTCGTCGCCGCGCTGTCTACGCCGGAAGCCTTCTCGACGGAGGAGCTCACCGTCCTCACCGCGCTCGCGGGCCGTGATCCGGAGCCCTTCGCAACCGAGCTCCACGACGCGCAGCTCGCGCCGCTCGTCGCGGGCCTCGCGGGCGCGACGTTCGCGCCGGAAAAGCGCGGCACCTACCTCGCGGGCGACGTCCCCGTACGTGCGAAGGTTCGCCTCGCGCGCCGCGCCGCCGCCGGGGCGCCGACATCGGATCTCCTCGAAGCACACGGCGATCTCGGAGAGCCGAGCGCGCTCGAAGACGCGGTCATCACGTTCCGCGCGATCGTCGAGTCCACCGCCGGCACCCTCGTGTCGTCGCTCGCCGCTGCGGCCGTCGCGAGCGAAGGCGAGCGCGCCGTGCATCGCAACCTCGTTCGCGGGCTCGTCGCAGAGGCCAACGACGACGCGGAGCAGGCGCGGGCGAGCTTCCGAACGGTTCGTGAAGCCGTGGGCCCGAGCGAGTCGATGATGCGGATCGCGCTCGCGACCGACCCTTCCCTCGAAGCGGCGTCCGAGCTTTTGGCGACCGCCGAGGCGCTCCCGGACGGCCCGGCGTCTTCGCTGCTACGCCTCGAGGCGCTCGCGCGCGAAGATCTGCCGGACGCCACCCGCGGGGCCGAGCTCGCGCGCGCGACCACCGAGGCTCCGGGCCTCGGCATCGCCGCGTTCCTCGCCGAGCGGGTCGCGCGGCGTCAAGGCGACGAAGAGGAGGTACTTCGCATCACCCGCGAGCGCCGGGCAGGGACCGACGACGCCGTCGAGCTCGCCCTCGACGGCATTCGTGAAGCGCTGCTCGTCGCGGACTCCGACATGGGCGCAGCGGCGGAACGGCTCGCCGAGGCGCACGCCGCGTTCCCGCACGATCTGGCCCTCCGCGAGCTCTACGAGCGCCTCGATCCCACGATCCCGCGCGCGCCGTTCCGCGAGGCGCAGGCCTCGGTGAGCCAGGGTGAGGCGCGTGGCCTCTTCCTTTTCCAGGCAGCCCTCGAGAACCTCGCCATCGGCGAGACCACCGCCGCCCTCGCGCTCGTGCGACGCGCGGTCGAGGCGGGCGCCGACGGTCCCGCGACGATCGTGCTCGATCGGCTCGAAATATCGGCCGGCGAAGCGTCGCGGCTCACCGACGCGCTCATGGCGGAGGCGCGCGCGGCGACCGAAGCGACCGCGCGGCGCGAGGCCTACGAGCGGCTCGCCGAGATCGACGAGAAAGGACGCAGCGACACCGCGAGCGCGCTCCTCTGGCATCGCACCGTCCTCGAGGAAGAGCCCGGGTATCTCCCGAGCCTCCGATACGTGGAACATGCACTCATCAGCGAGGGCCGCGACGCGGAGCTCGAGCCGTACTATTTTTCCATCGCGCACGCACTCGGCAGCGAGAGCCCCGCGGAGTGCTCCGCCCACGCCTTCGCCTCCGCCGAGCTGCGAGCCCGCACGCCGGAGCTCGGGTGGGACGCTGGCTACGAGCCAGTGAAGCTCGCCTACGAGTCGGCGCCGTCGTTCTGGGCGACGCGGGCGCTCTACGCCCACGCACGCGCGCGGAAGGACGACGCGCTCGTGCTCGAAGCCCTCTCGAGGCTCCTCGAGGACGAGACCCGCCTGCCGGAGACCGCCGCGCTCCTCGTTCGCGCGAGCGAAGCGGCGGCGCGGCTCGGCTCGTCCGAAGAAGCCCGTGTGTACCTCGAGCGCGCGTCGTCGACCGATCCCGGTGACGTGCTGACGTGGGCGTTCCTCGCCGAGGTTCGCGCCCACGCGGAGGACATGCGCGGCGCGGCCGAAGCGTGCGAGAGCCAAGCGCGAACGAGCGTCGTGCCCGAGCACCAGCTTCACGCATGGTACGACGCCGCGCGCACCTGGCTCGAGGTCCTCAAGGACGAAGAGCGCGGCGTGCTCGCGCTCGAACAGGCGGCGATGATCGACGCGAGTTATGCCGATGTTTTCAATCGGCTCTTCGCGCTCTACACCGCGCAACGGCGAGACGTAGCCCTCGCCGAGCTGCTCGAGTCTCGCCTCGCGAAGGTCGACGACCCCGAAGAGCGAGTGTCGCTCGAGGTTCAGCTCGGCCGTGCGCTCGCCGAGATGGGCGACGTGCAGCGCGCACGACAGGTGCTCCGCGAAGCGCTCGCGATCCGGCCCGACCACCGCGAGGCGCTCGTGACGCTCGCCGATCTCTACGCGAAGGAGCACGACCACGAAGAGGCCGAGAAGACCTACGTCGCGCTCTCGCGGCTCGTGCTCTCGACGGAAGAGGCGCGCCGCGTCTTCGACTCGCTCGCCGATCTTTACGCAGGTCCCCTCGGCAACCTCGGTCGCGCCGAGGTCGCCCTCGAGGAGGTCCTGAAGCGCGTCCCGGACGACCTCCCCATCCTCGAGAAGCTCGTCGCGGTGCTCCGTCGCAAGAACGACGTGCCGCGCGCGGTCGAGGTCCAGCAGCAAATCATCTCCCTCGCGAAGGCCCCGGAAGAGCGCCTCGCCCGCCTCCTGGAGCTCGCCACCATCCACGAGACGACCGGCCGCGATCCGCGCAAGGCCGAACAAACGCTCGAAGCGACACGCAAAGAGTTCCCCCTGTCCGTGGTCGCGCTCCGGGCTCTGGCGGAGTTCTTCGCGCGCCACAATCAGCACCCGGCGATGCACGTGCTGCTCGATCGCGCCGCGAGCGACGCACGGCGCGCGTTCGCGGGCGGCCGCTTCGTCACCTCGCTCTTCGAGACGCTCGCGACGGCGTACGAGCTCCGCGGCAAGGCCGACGCCGCGCGGGTCGTCACCGCGACGCTGAACGCGCTCTCGGCCGAGCCCTCCGAGCTCCGCGGCGCCGAGCTCGCGGCCGCCGATTCTTCCCTCGACGATCTGCTCGCGCCAGAGGTGATGAGCCCCGCCCTCCGTGGCCTCCTCGCGCGGGCCGGCGACGGACTCGACCGCGGAAACCCAATGGATACCGATGGGTTGGCCACCGTTCCGCTCGATCCCTCGTCGCCGCTCGCTCCCCTCATCAAGGGCGCCGCGAGCGCGATGGGCCTCTCCGGGCTGCTCGTGCTCGTGTCGCCGAAGGTCGGCGCGATGGCGCTCCCGAAGACGAGCACGCCGCCCACGATCGTGATCGGCGAGAAGCTCCTCCAGGTGCCGAACGACAAGGCGCGCGCGTTCCACATCGTGCGCGCGCTGAAGCTCGTTTCGCTCCGTGCATCCGCCCTCGTGCGCGGAAAGTCGGAAGAAGTGAACGCGCTCGTGTCGGCGTGGCTCTCGCTCTTCAACCCGAGCTGGAAGCCCTCCAACGTGCCGCAGGGGCTCCTCGGGGACATGCAAAGGCGCCTTCGGCCGACCATGCCGGCCGACGATCCGGGGCTCGGCGTCGCCGCGCTCGAGGCCGCGGGCCTGCTCGGCACCTCGGGCCCGCAGCTCCGCGCGGCGGCGCTCGGGTGGGCGAACCGTGTCGCGCTCCTCGCCGTCGGAGATCCGAACGCGGCGCTCGAGGCCATCGCGTGGACGCTCAAGGAAGAGCGCGCGCCGACCGGCCCCGAAGAGCGCCCCGCCTGGGTCGCGCGCAACGCCGAGGCGCGGGATCTCATGACGTTCAGCGTGAGCGACGCCTACGCCGAAGCACGAAGCCGCGTCGGACTCTGAGCGCGTCACATCGCTTCGCGTCGCGTGACGAGCGCTCTCGTCACGCGGCTCGAGCGCGTTCAGTCGACGTGGACACGAACCTCTGCGCTCCTCGCGCCGCTCTCTTCTTCCGCGACGAGCACGTGCTCGCCCGGCGACAGACGAAACGAGAGCGGATCCCCAATCTTTCCACGCGCGATCACGGCCCCGTCGAGCACGAGCCTCATCCGCGCCCCGGGGGTGCCTGCGATCCGAACCGGCACGGTCTGCTGCGAGAGCGGGCGATCGGGATCGCGCACGAAGCGAGCCCCGTCGCGTGGCGAGGCGATTTGCAGGTAGCCCGCCCGCGTGCCTCCCGTCGCGCCGCCACACAGCGGTGAAATCTCCACCGGCGCGAGGGGGCGCCCCGCTGCGCTCGCCCACGCCACGAGCTCGGCGGGATAGGCCTCGAACGTCTTCTTGCGGACCACCCCGCGCGGACAACCGACGGTCGCGACGAGGCCGTTGCGCGCGTCGACCTCGACCGTTGCATGCATGACACATGTATCGCGGGGCGCGCTGTCGGGGAGGCGCTCGTGGGCGGTGTGAGCGCAACCTTCGTGCGGCGTCGCGCCCGAGAGGGCACACACGGTCACGTCGCGGAGCTCCAGTGCGTCGGCGGCGGTGAGCTGGTCGTTCTCGTGCCCGCGCATCGCCGCGAGCATGATCCCTTGGAAGATGGGCCCCGCCCCCGTCACGCCGCTCACGCCTTGCATCGAGGTGCCGTCGAAGTTTCCGACCCACACCCCGACGGTGACGAGGTCCGTGTACCCTACAGTAAAGTTGTCGCGGAAGGCCTTCGAGGTCCCCGTCTTGACCGCGACCGGGAACGGCAGCTCGAGCGCGCTCCGCTCGCCGAACGAGGGAACACGCGCCGCCTTGTCGCGCAAAATGTCGGTGAGCTGGGCGGCGACCACGCGCGGTATCACGCGTGATTCGCTCGCTCGTGCGGGGGTCCGCGCGCTGCCGTCCTTGGTCGTCCAGGCCCTCAACGCGCGCGGGGGCAGACTCACGCCACCGCGCGCCAATGTGGCGTAAGCATTGGTCAAGTCGAGGAGTCGAACCTCGCCGTCGCCGAGCGCGAGGGCAGGCCCGTAGTGACCCGCGTCGTTCGTCAGGCTCGCGAACCCGAGCTCGCGGAGGCGGCCGAGGAGCGCGTCCTCCCCGACACGAAGCAGCGTGTGCACCGCCGGCACGTTGTACGAGCTGCCGAGGGCCTCGCGGAGGCGCACCGGGCCGTGGAAGCGCTCGTCGTAGTTCGTCGGTCGGTAGAGACCGCTCGGCACCTCGACGGAGAGCTCCACGTCCGGGAGGAGCGACGCGCCGGTGAGCCCGAGGCGCTCCATGCCGAGCCCGTAGACGAACGGCTTCAGCGTAGACCCTGGCTGCCGAAGCGCGACGACGCCGTCGTTCTGACCGAGGTGCTTCGGATCGTCGAACGCGGGAGAGCCCACGTAGGCGAGGATCTCCCCGGTCTCGTTCGCGATCACGACCGCGCTCGCGGCGGTGACGTGGCGCTCGTGGAGCTGCGCGAGCGCGCCACGCACGACGCTCTCCGCTTCTTGCTGGAGCGCGGGATCGATCGTGAGGGTGATCCTCCGCGCGTCGCTCACGTCCTCGTTCGTCGCGCCGGCGGCGAGCTCGTTCCCCTTCCCGCTCACGAACGAAGCGACGAGGTGGGGGGCGCCGAACGCGGGCCGCGCGATGCGGGGCGAGAGCGGCTCGGCGAGCGCACGCGCGAACGTGTCGTCGTCGATCGCGTGGTCTTTGTGCATCCTCCCGAGGACCCGATCGCGGCGTCTCTTCACCAAATCTTGGCGCTTCGCCATCGAGTAAAGGGTGGGCCCCCGCGGGAGCGCGGCGAGGGTCGCGGCCTCCGCGGCGGAGAGATCGCTCGGCGGTTTGTCGAAGTACACGCGGCTCGCGGCGCCGATGCCTCTCACGTCGGCCCCGAACGGCGCCCGGTTGGCGTACTCCTCCAAAATCTGCGCCTTCGACACGCTCGCTTCGATGCGCAGCGCGAGGGCGGCCTCGTCGAGCTTCCCCACGAAGGTGCGCCGATGCGGACGTACGAGGCGCGCGAGTTGCATCGTGAGCGTAGAAGCCCCCGAGACGACGCGCCGGTTCCATACGAGTGATCCGGTCGCGCGCACGATCGCGAGCGGATCGACCCCCGGGTGATCGTAAAAACGCGCGTCCTCCGCCGACACGATCGCAGAGAGCGCGAGCTTGCCGATCCGGTCGCTCGAGAGCGCGCCGGCCCGCGTGTGATCTTTGCCTCGCACCTCCCGTAGCACCGCGCCGGTGCGGTCTTCGTATACGACCGAGCCTCCGTCGTCGTGCGCGCCAGGGCGAAGCTCGAGTGGCAGCGGGAGCGAGAGCGCGCGCACGACGATCGCGAGCGTAGGGGCGAGCAGGAGCGCGACGATCACCCGGATGACACGGGTCCGCCGCGTGCTCGGACGCGCTCTCCCCGGGCGGCCGAGCACGGCGCGAAGGAGCTTCCTTCGCGCCGCGCCGGGAGCGTTCACTTGTCCGAGACCGTGAAGCTCGTCGCGCCGGTGCGCCCGAACGTCTCCGGCTCGTACATGCACTCTGCACGCGTCGGCGGCACGACGTAGGTGCCGAACGTGGTCGCGCGTGCGAGGTAACGGTAGTGGTAGAGGCCCGCCGGCATGTGCTCCACGAAGGTGAGCACACGGTCGTCGCGCATCTCGCGGTGGTAAGGAGCCCACGCAGTCCCACGCCCGTTCGCGACCGCGTCGTCCGAAGAGCGCTCGTCGTCCTCGTCGTCGCCTTGGCCTCCCGGCTCGGTGACGGAGAGCGAGCGCGCCGTGGTCGCGAGGTTGGCTTGAACCGCTTCGAGACCGGCAGGGAGCGGATCGTCGACGACGACGTGCTCGCGCGGATCCGGCGTCACGACGAGCAGATCGACGAGCACGAGGTCGCCCCCGTTCGCCTTTTCGGACGACGTGGTCGGGAGCGAGCGGAGCGCGTCGGACAGGCCCTCCGGTCGCACCGAGCGCACGATCTTGCGAACGAAGAACCCGCGATCGAGGCCCGTTTGGGGCAGGTCTTTGCGCGAGTAACGGAGGCGCGCCTCATAGAAGAGCTTGCCGGTGCCGTTCACTTGGAAGGCCAGGTTTTGCCCCGCCGCGCCGCTCTCGAAGAGCTTCGGCATCCCGAACGTGGCGGTCTTCGCCTTCACGCTCCGTCCGCGAAACTCCGCATCGAAGACGTGCGCGTCGCCGACGAACACGTTCACGTCGAAGCTCGGCGGATCGGCCTCTTGTGCCTTCCGGTACGCGTCGAGGGAGAGCAGCGCCCACGCGTTCTCTTGCGTCGAGCGCCACGCGCCGTGGTTCCTCATCGCGAGGAGCCCCTTCGCGATCCGCGCCGCCACCGCGTGTTTCGGATCGGTCGTGACGAGCGCGCGGAGCACGAGCGCGGTCGTGCGCGCTTCGGAGTCGAGCAGCGGCGCGTACTCGTCGCCGAGGTTCTCCGTGACCGTAGCGCCGGTCGGCGTCACGCGGAGGTGGCTCTCCAGATCGACGAGCAGCTCCGCGGCCTCCTTCGGCTGCGTCTTCGCCATCGCGTGGGCGAGGAGCGCGCGCGCGAAGATCGGGAGCGACTTGCGCTGCTCGAAGAGCTTGCTCATGTACCCCGGATCCGGGCTCCCGAGCACGGTGAGCACGTCGAGCACGAACGCGCTCGTCGCGAGGTGCACCGACTGCGTGTTCTTCTTCGCGAGCTCGGCGCGGAGGTAACGCGTGCCCGAGGCGAGCGCGTCAGGCGGCACGAAGCGGCCGCGCTCTTTCGCCATCGCGAGCCCGAAGAGGGCGTACGCGCTGAGCCACGGATCGGAGACTTGCGAATCGGACCAGTAGCCGAATCCCCCGTCATTTCGCTGGTTTTCGAGGATCTTTCGCAGCGCCTCGTCGGCCTTTTTTCCGGGATCGTTCGGGAGCACCACGTTGTAGTCGTGGGCGAGATCGACCAGCGCGACGAGCGGGATCGTGCGGCTCGTGAGCTGCTCGGTGCAGCCGTACGGATAGTTGAGGAGCGCCTCGACCCCATCGTCGAGACCCACGAGCGCGGTCGACGCGAGGCGAAGATCGAGCCCGCCGACGTCTTGGCGCGCGTTCCCCAAGTCTCCGAGCCGCTCGGCCACCGACTGGGTCGTCTCGCCGTAGAGCGCGACCGCCTCGGGCACGAGCGGGACCATGATCTCGCGCGATACGATGACGTCGTCCTTGAGGCCTTGGCCGCCTTGGCTCTTCGCGTGGAACGCGAGCTTGGCGGGACCCGCGTTCGGGGTCGCCATCGCGAACCGCACCTCCACGCTGCCACCGGCGGGCACCGTCACCGTCTTCGTGGTCTCCCCCTCGACCTTCACGTTCGTGGCCTCGAGGGTCACGTCGAACGTGCCGGCGGCGATGCCCTTCGTCGACACGACCACCCCCGCTTCGACCTTGTCACCAGCGCGGAAGAAGCGCGGGAGCGCCGGGCGCGCCATCAGCGGACGGCTCGTCGTGATCTGCTGCTCGGCGTAGCCGAAGCGGTCGTCCTCGGACGAGGCGACGGCCATGAGCCGGTAGGTGGTGAGGCTATCGGGGAGCTTGAATTTGGCTTTCCCGCGGCCTTCGGCGTCGGTCACGATCGAGGGAACGAACACCGCCGTGGAGCGGAAGTCTTGCCGCGCCGACGACCCGCCGCCGCCGCCTTCGTCGCCCTTGTCCTCGCCCGGCGCGCGACCAAAACGACGCACGCGGGCCATGTCCTCGCGCGTCTCGAGCCCGGCCACCGCGAGCGGACGCGGCGCGGTGAACGTGGGGATCGGATCGGGGGTCTTGTACCCAGTGAGCATGAGCACCCCCTCGTCGACGGCGTAGAACGCGACGTCGGCGCGGGAGGCTTTGCCCTTCTGATCTTTGACGACGAGATCGACCTCGACCTCCTCGCCGGGGCCGTACGACTTTTTCTTCGTCGCGAGGTCGACCTTGAGACGCCGAGATTCGCGGTTCACCTCCAGGCTCGTCGTGCCGACCGAGTACGCCGGAGCGCCCACGTCGCCGTGCGCTTCGCCCTTCTTCTCGCTCTTCGGCTCGGGGACCCGCCCACGAACGAGCGCGACCGAGACGTACGCGTTCGGACGGAAGTCGTCCGTGATCTTCACATCGAGGGTGGGCATCGGCCCGGAAAGCTTCACGCGGTCCTGCTTGTAGATGCCGGCGCGCTCGATCGTGACGAGCGCCTCTGCCTCGCGGAACGGGTTTTTTACGAGGATCTTCGCGGTATCGCCGACCTCGTAGCTCTTCTTGTCGGTCACGAGCTCGAGGGTCGACGCGTCGGTGCGCTGCCACGCGAGATCGGCCGCTTCGCCCGTGACGTAGAACGACACGCTCGACGCGAGCGGGTTCTTGCGTCCATCCTCCGACGTCGCGCGGACCACGAGGTAGCCGGGATCCGCGAGCGGAAGATCGCACGCTGCGCTGCCGGTCACGCTGCTCGTCGCGTCGCACTTGGCGACGACCTTGTCGACCGGCCGCGACTCGTAATGGAGCCCGTCCTCCCCCGACTCTTCG
>JAAFHV010000325.1 GCA_013297655.1 Myxococcales bacterium
CGTTCGGCGCGATCCTCTTCGAGGCGCTCACCGGACAGCGCCCGTACGACGCGGCGAACTTCAACGCGCTCATCGTGAAGATCGCGACCACCGCGCCGAAGGACATCGACGAGCACGCGCCAGAGGTGCCCGCCGCGCTCCGCGACGTCGTGAAGCTGTGCCTCGAGACCAACCGCGACAAGCGCCTCGCGAGCTTCGAATCGGTCGCCGAGCAGCTCATGTCGCTGCTGCCCGAGCTCGAGAAAGATCCGCGTCCCCTCCCCGCGCCGAAGACGGTGCTGTCCACCGACGATCCGGACGCGACCAACTGCCTCCCGATCGTGCGCGCCGGCGATCGCCCGCTCTCGGTCCCCCCTCCTACGGGCGGCCCGCATTTCTCGGCCTGGCCTACGCCCACGCCGAACCTCTCGTACACGACTGCGCCCACGTCGTTCCCGCCGCCGCCCGCCACGTCGTCGAGCCCGCTCCGCTCGATGTACGCCGCAGGCGCAGCGGCCGCGGCCGTCATCGTGATCCTCCTCATTCTTCTCATCAGCGCGCTGCGGCGAGAGCCCACCGTGATCACCGTCGCGGGACCTGGTCGCGCGCTGCCGGAGGCGGGCTCTACGCCCCTCGCGAACACCAGCGCGAGCACGGCCGCGAGCGCCGCCGGCCCCGAGGCGAACGTGCCCGTCATCGCCGTCGACACCCTCCCCGTCGCAGCCAAGCCCTCGTTTCCCCTCGAGAAAGGGCGCGGGCGCCTCTTCATCACCGCGGGCCCGGGGTGGTGCAAGGTCACGGTCGATGGCCAGCTCAAGGGCCCCACACCGCTGCCCGCCCTCGACCTCACGCCCGGCGCGCACCAGCTCAAGTGCGAAGCCCCCGGCAAGAAACCGAAGCTCGTCAGCGTGCTCATCCAAGAAGCCGCCGCCGCGAATTACAAGTTTTCCGTCGACTGATCGCACCCTGGCGCTACCCTCGGTAAAATGAGGGTGAAGAAGATCTCGGGCGGGCTCGCGGGCTTGGGGCTCATCGTGGTCGCGGTGGCACTCGGCGCCGCGTGCAGCGGTACCGCCGTCGCCCCCGGAGACGGGGACGCCGCGAGCGACTCCGACGCCACCCCGACGCCGACCACCAGCACCACCACGACGGCGAGCACGCCGACCGATGGAAGCGCACCGCCGGGAGACGCCGCGAGCGACACGAGCGCCCCGGACGGCGCGACGAACGACGCGAGCGACGGCAGCCTCCTCGACGGCACGAGCCCGATCGACGCCGGCCCCGACGCGATCGTCGACGCGGCGCCCGATTCCGCGCCGGTCGGCACCCCTGCGGTTCGTTTCGTCGGCCGCTGGGACACGCGCCTCGCGGCCGGTCCTCGTGTCGCGTTCCCCGGAGCACGGATCATCGCGCGCTTCGACGGGACCGAGGTGAGCGTGACGATGAACAACACGACCGGATTTTCGGGCGGCCCGAGCCGCTACGACGTGTTCATCGACGACGTGCTCGATCCCGCGCAGCTCGTGACGATGACCGGAGTGCAGACGTACCCGCTCGCCAACGGCCTCGCCGCGGGCGTTCACAAGATCGAGCTCGTGAAGCGCACCGAGGGCAACCTCGGAGTGACCACGTTCATGGGCTTCGACTTCGGCGCCGCAGGCACGCTGCTCCCTCCTCCGGCAGCTCCCACGCGCAAGATCGAGGTCATCTCCGACTCCACGATCGACGGCTACGGCGTCGACGGAATGGGCCCCAACTGCCCCGCCGGAACGCTCGAGGCGAGCCACAACTCGCGCCTCGGTTTGGCGGGGCTCGTGGGCTCCGACCTCGGCGCGGACACGATCCAAGTCGCCTACTCGGGCAAGGGTCTCTACTTCAACTCGTACCGTCCGGACACCGCGACGATGGGCGTGCTCTACCCGCGCGCGCTCCCCGACGACGCCACGAGCGTGTGGGACTTCACGAAGTTCGTGCCCGACGTGGTCGTGATCTCGCTCGGCGGATCCGACTACTCGCCCCCGAGCGCGGCGCCGCTCGCGCAGTTCACCGCGAAGTACGACGAGCTCGTCACCCAGGTGCGCACCTACGCGCCGAACGCGCACGTGTTCATGACGATCTACGCGCAGATCAAAGAGTCGTACCCCGCTGGATATGCCGCGCGCTCCACCGTGCGGAGCGCGATCCAGGCTGTCATCGCCGCGCACCCGGCCGACACGCGCCTCTACCTCCACGAGATGACCGAGAGCGTCCCGGCCCAGGAGACGGGCTGCCAGTACCACGGTAGCCCCGCCCTCCACCGCGCCCTCGCCGACACCTTCGTGCCCGTCATCAAGACCCGGACGGGCTGGCTCTGATCCACGCCGTGACGCGCTTCAGCGCGGCAACCTTCGGATAACACTCGGGATATCGCGTCCCGAGCGCGGTACACCGGCGCGTCGTGAGGTGACTTTCCGTCGTCGATCGTGTCGTGCAGAATGCACGCATGCGTTGGCTCTATCACTCGCTTCCGCGGCACGAAGCGATCCGCGCCCTCTCCGGAACGACGGACTACGCGCCGGCGAGCCTCGCCAGCGAGGGCTTCGTCCACGCCTCCTACGTCCACGTGGCGCGCGCGAGCGCCGAGCTCTACGTGAAGGACGATCCGGTCGCGCTCTCGATCGATCCGAGGCGCATCGCTTCGCGGATCGACGTGGCCTCGACGCCGCGTGGCCCGATGCCGCACGTGCACGGGGCGATCCCGCGCGACGCCATCGTCGACCTCGTCGAGCTCGGTGACCTGGCCGCGGCGCCCGATCGTGTGGAGGGTACACGCTTTGCGTTCGTCGCCCTCGAGGGCATGACGTTGCTCGACCTCGTCGGCGCGCTCGATCCGGTCGCGAGGATCGTGACGATGGGGTTCGATCCGACGGCGCGGGTCGACGTCATCGCCGGCACCCCTGCGACCGAGACGTGGTCGGGCTTCGGGGCCCGTTTTTTTGCCTCGGCCGTGCGTCCGAGCCTCCGAGCGTACGACGTGGTGGTGATCCCTGGCGGGCCTCGCGTGGGGGCGCTCACGAAGGACGACGCCCTCCTCCGTTGGCTCGCGGAGTTTCCCGCGAACCGACTCTCCGTCTCGGTGTGCACCGGGAGCCTTCTCTGGGCGGCGGAGGGACGCCTCCGAGGAAAATCCGCGACGACACACGCGAGCGCGATGGCGGACCTCGCCGCCCTCGGGGCAAACGCGCGGGCGGGGGAACGTGTGGTGGCGGACGAGGGTGTGCTCACCGGCGGCGGAGTGACGGCAGCGATCGACGTGGGGCTCGCGCTCGTGCTTCGTTACGCGGGAAAAGAGGCGCACGACGCGATCGCACGGCAGATGGAAATCGGAGGCTCCGCCCGCGGTTGAGAGCCTCCCACGCGATCGCGTGTTGGGCGCGAGCGGCGCTCCACCGCCCCCGACGCGCCGCCGAGTCAGGTGAGGATGCGCGTCTTGATGCTCGTGCTGAGCTGGGCGATGTCGCGACGCAGATCGTGCGCGACCTTGTCGTCGAGGTCCATCACGAGGTACCCCACGTCGGTGTCGGTCGAGAGGATTTGCGCGCGGATGTTCGCGTCGCGATCGGAGACGATCTTGTTGATGTCGCGGAGCACGCCCGGCACGTTCCGGTGCACGTTGAGCAGGCGTTGGCCCTCGCGGAGCGGCGCGACCTCGACCTGAGGGAAATTCACGGCTCCCGCGGTGGTGCCCGTGCGCGCGAACTTCGCGAGCGCGACGCCCACCTCGCGCCCGATCGCCTCCTGCGCCTCTTCCGTGGAGCCGCCGACGTGCGGCGTGAGGATCACGTTCGGGAGGCCGCGGAGCTCGCTCTGGAAGTCGTCTACGTTGCTCTCCGGCTCCTCCGGATACACGTCGACCGAGGCGCCGGCGAGGTGCCCGGACCGAATCGCGGACGCGAGCGCCGGGATGTCGACCACCGTTCCACGGCTGAGGTTGAGCAGGTAGGTGCCCTTCCTCATGATCGCGAGCTCGCTCTCGCCGATGAGGTTCTTCGTCTGCGGCGTCTCGGGGACGTGGAGCGTCACGAAGTCCGAGGAGCGGAGCAAGTTCGAAAGCGTCTCGGTGGCCTTCGTGTTTCCGATCGGGAGCGTGGCGCGGATGTCGAACGTGATGACGCGCATCCCGAGCGCCTCGGCGAGGACTCCGACCTGCGATCCGATGTGCCCGTAGCCGACGATGCCGAGCGTCTTGCCGCGGACCTCGTAACAGCTCGTCGCCACCTTGCGCCACTTGCCCTCGTGAACCTCGCGCGATCGATCGAAGAGCTGACGCGCGAGCGCGATCACCTCCGAGATGACGAGCTCGGCCACGCTGCGTGTATTCGAGAACGGCGCGTTGAAGACCGGGACGCCGCAGCGCGCGGCGTGGGCGAGGGCGACCTGGTTCGTACCGATGCAAAATGCACCGATGCCCATGAGGTCGGGGGCGTTCTCGAGCACCTTCTGTGTCACCTTCGTCTTCGAACGAATGCCGAGGAGCTGCACGCCAGGGAGCCTCGCGATGAGCTCGTCTTCTTTGAGCGCGCTCGAGACGGTCTCGACCACGATGCCATCGCCCCGAAAGGAGTCGTGGGAGCTCGGGTGGATGTTCTCGAGGAGGAGGGCGCGAATCTCTTCACGGGGCGGGCTCGGCATGGTGCGTCAGAGCATAGCAGGGTCGAAAAAATCGTTCGGCGGTCACCGGCACCTGGGCGAACTTATCGAAACTCTTGGTGAAAACTGAACACGCGGACAGGACGCGGCGAGGGAAGATTCGTACGGTGAGGCCGTAACACTTGATGACGCCATGAAACGCACCGCGCTTCTCCGCATCGCTGCCCTCACCCTCCCCGCTCTCGCGCTCGCGCCCGCCGCAGCGTGGGGAGCCGAGTCCGCCGAGGCCGTTCGCGCCTCGTTCGGGCAGGGCAACCTCTTCGCCTCGCTGTCCCCGCTGCAAGGCGCGATCGTGACCGGGCTCGTCGTGTTCGCCCTCGGTTGTGTCGTCGCGGTCGTCGTCGCTCGACGCCTCGATCGCGCTCCGGGGCAGTCCCGCAAGCTCGACCCGGACGAGAGCTTCGACCGCGCGGTGCCGGCGCTCTTCTCGTTTCAGGATCCGAGCTCGTTCCGTCGCGCTTCGGTGATGGCGAGCCCGCCCCGGCTCCTCGCGGCGCCGTCGCCCGCGCCCGTACCGGCCGCTCCGCCGAGCGCGCCCACCGTCACCGGCGCTTCCTCCGCGCGCTTCCCTGCCGTCGACGCGAGCGAGGCTCCCGAGCACACCCTCGTCGGGTTCCCCCCGCCCGCGAGCTTGCCCGCCGATCGCCCCTCGCAGCGCGAGACGCGCATCGTCGAGCGCTCCGGCGTGGTGCCCTCCGCCCGCGCGATCGGCCTCGGGATGATCTCCACCGGCATCGTGATCGACGCCGAGGTCGTGTACGAGCCGGGCGCCGATCCGGACGCGACGACCCAGTTCGTGCGCGGTCACAACCTCGCGATCGTCGAGGCGGCGCGCGCCCTCGAGGCAGAGACCTCGAAGTCGACCACGATGCTCCCGCCCGCGAAGACGCCCACGATTCGTCCGATCCCGATCAGCGCCCCGCGCAGCGTCGCGATGGCCCCCGCGAACGTGTCCGACCTGTCGTTCGACGACTCGCCCACCGAGATCGGCGCCCCGCTCTTCGAGGAGATGCACCGAGAGCTCGCCAAGTCGAGCGAGGTTCGCGCGCTCGGCGGCGTGAGCGCAGACGAGACACAAGCGTTCATGCTCGTGAAGTCGGGCTGATTCGGGCTCGCTGTTTCGCGACGCGCTCGTGCCGATCTCGGCGCGGGCGCGCGAGGCGTTTCGCCCCAAGGGTCGCGTGGCGATAGGAATGCTCTTGTGTAAAGGCGCGGAAGGCGCATCTTGACTGCGCGTGTGCCCCTATTGCCAAAACGACGCCCCCGTCGTGTACCGCGGGATGATCGCCCACTGCACGGCCTGCAACGCGGTGCGCCCTCCGGTTTTGCCGACGAAATCCATCAACTTGGCGGGGCAGCCCTCCAAGGTCGGCGGCGTCGTCGCGCGCGTCGTGGGCTGGCTCGTGCTGTTCTTCGGGCTCGCCGCTGCCGGCATCTTCGGCGCCATCTTTCAGGCGATTTGGCCCGACGGGATCGTCGGTTATGCCCTCGGCGTTCCGATGGCGATCGTGACCCTCGTGATGGGCATGGGTCTGCTCGTCGGCGGCAAGTCGCTCTCCAAGAGCGGCAGCGAGACCGAGCTCGCGGTCCGTGACAAGGCGATTTGGGGCCTCGCATCGGCGCGCGGCGGAATCCTCACGAAGGACGACGTCGCCGCGGCGCTCTCGGTGTCCGTAGAAGAGGGCGACGCCTACCTCACGCGCCTCGCGAAGACCAAGCCAGACGACATCGCCGTCGACGTCGACGACTCGGGAAACGTACTTTTTCGCTTTCGATCCTACGCTGCGCGCCCTCGTGTGGGTGTGCGGGTCGACGTCGCCCGGCCCGGGGCTCACGTGTCTCCCGCCGACGAGGAGGCCGCGCTCCGAGCGCAGGCCGAGGCGGAGGCAGAAGAGTTCCGCGGTGCTGGCTCCGCGTCGAGAAACGCCCGCGCGCGATGACCGTGCGAAGGCCTCCCGCCCTCGCGTTCGTCCTCGTGTTGCTCGCCGCCTGCGACTCACGGCCCTCGTCGCCGCAGGGGGCTCCCGCTCCCGATGCCCAGCCGCCGGCGATCTCGAGCGCCGCCAGCGCGGGCGACGCGGGGACGAAGGCACGGGTCGACGAGATCCCGCCTCCTCCTCCGAGCGACCCACGCGCGCCGAAGCCGATCACGCTCGACGCGGCAAAACATGCCCTCTTCGGCACCGCCGTCCCTGTCGAAGCGGCGAGTTGCAAGGGTGACGTCGGCTCCACCATCGCGTGCCTCGTCGGCGTTCGCTACGCCGCAGACGACGAGGCAAAGAAGCTTGCCCTCGATCTCTACACGCGCTTCGGCACCGTCGTCGGCCAAGGCGAGAACGAGACGATGGACGGCGGCTACCGCGGACACATCCGCCTCGTGCCGGCGCTCCCCACGGGGAAAGACCGAAAGCACCTGGTGTGGCTCCACGCGGCGCTCACGACGATCGACACGGTGATGACCACCCTCGAGCAGCGTGCTCGCGCGCGCGCGGCCGACGGTGGCGGCGCGACCGTTGGGTACCGTTACAAACCGATCCTCGTGAAGTTCGTGCGATCGCTCGACGGCAAGCACACCCCCTCGGGTTTTGCCCTCGATTGGGCCTATTCGTACAACATCGAGGGCTCGCTCAACGTCTCGGCGGAGGCCGTGCTCAACCTCGCGGTGCACGAGATTTTCCACCTCAACGACACCGCCGGGGCGGGCACGTGGTCCGACGGCGCGCTCGGCAGCGACGTGACCTCGATCCTACGGAAGTGCAAGGTGCCGAACGTGAAGGCAGCCGGCGCGAGCACCCCGTGCCTTACGCCGTACTCGCCCACGACGCTGCAAGTCCGCGGTGGCACGTACTACGCGTTCCAACCCGGCAACCGCATCACCCTCGAGTACGCGGCCGAGCTGTCGACCCGCGTGTTCGACGAAGAGCGCGCGCGGCTCGGCCTCGGCCCCGCGAAGCCCGCGTTCAAGTGCGGGCCGCCGGAGAACGCACGCAGCTACGCGGCCATGGTCGACGGCTATTTCGCCGGCCTCGATCTCGTCCCCGCCTGCCCCTAGAGCACCGAACAGTTCGATTCGGTCGGCTTTTCGCCGATTTGCGTCGCCGTGCTTCGTTGCTCCTCCTCGGCTAGCAGCAGTAGGACTCGTCGTCGCGCCTCGCACGGCTCGCAACTCAGCGAAAATCCTCGGTCATCGAACTGTTCGGTGCTCTAGGCCGCGCCCCGAGTCGGGAGCTCCGACAAAGGGCAGACATTTCGAGTACTTGAAGATTTTCGCGGGGAGGGAAGAACCTTCGCGGCGCCGGCGTACGTGAGGGCATGGCAGCGCAGAAACCCCACGGCCTCGGAATGTCGATCCTCTTCGGGATCTTCGCGGTGCTGTCGCTCGCGGCCTGCGCCGACGCCGTCCTCGGCTGAGCCGGGCGCGCGCGAGACCCAAGGTCGGATCGCGCGGCGATCACGACACGTCACGTGCATTCTACATAGACTTACGGTTCCGTGACTGGGCTCGGCTGCTCGTCGGTCAGACGATCGATGTTCCGTAGATCGCGGAAGAGGACCGCCCAGAGCACGACGACGATGCACGTGCCGACTCCGCCGACGACGACGGCGACCTCGGGCCCGAGCCACGCCGCGGAGACACCCGACTCGAGCTCACCGAGCTCGTTCGATGCGCCGACGAACACGTCGCCGACGGCGTAGACACGGCCTCGCATCGCGTCCGGGACCCGGAGCTGGAGGAGCGTGCGCCTCACGACCACGCTCACCATGTCGGCGGCGCCCGAGATCACGAGACAAACCAGCGAAAGCACGAAGTTTCTCGAGAGGCCGAAGCCGATCGTGGCGACCCCGAAGACGGCGACCGCGACGAGCATCCGCGCTCCGGCATGACGCTTCATGGGGAAGATCCCGAGGAGCACCGCCGTCGCCGCGGCGCCGATCGCGGGAGCGCTCCGGAGGATGCCGAGGCCGTAGGGGCCCACCTCTAGCTTTGCGGCGAACATCGGCAAGAGCGCCACCGCGCCGCCGAGCAGGACCGCGAACAAATCGAGCGAGATGGTCCCGAGGATCGTCTTCTCGCGGAACACGTAGACGAGGCCGGCGAAGAGCTCCTTCAGCTTTCCATCGGCGGGGATCTTCGGGGGCCGATCCTCGGAAGGAGCACCGCCGCGGATCATCGCGACCGAGCCGGCCGCGCACGCGATGAGGATCGCGGAGACGAGGATCGCGCCCTTCGCGCCGGCAGCGCCGAAGAGCAGACCGCCGATCGCAGGGCCCACGATCGTCGAGAGCTGCCACACGGTGGACGACCACGCGACCGCGCGTGGGAGAAACTCCTTCGCGACGAGGTTCGGCGAGAGCGCCTGCGCGGCCGGCCCCGCGAACGCACGCGCGGCGCCGAAGAGCACGAGCAGCACGTAGATCGGCGCGAGGCGATGCGCGGTGCTCGGGTGGCTGACCGCGCCGAGCAAGAGGCCCGCCGCGAGCACCTCGAGCGCGAAGCACACGATCAGGATTTTCCTGCGATCGACCCGATCGGCGACCTGCCCGGTGACGAGCGAGAGCGCGAACGCGGGCAAGAACTGCGCGAGCCCCACGTACCCGAGATCGAGCGCGCGCCCCGTGAGGGAGAACACGTGCCAACCGATGACGACGGAGAGGACCTGGTAGCCGACGATGCTCGTCCCGCGGCTC
>JAAFHV010000326.1 GCA_013297655.1 Myxococcales bacterium
AAGCGAGCTACACCCGCGACACCACGGCGCTCTCGCCCGGCGCTGGCAACGAGGCCGCCCTCAGCGATCCGAACTACATCTCGGCGAACACGGGCAAAGGCACCCTCCTCAACCTGCTCGCGCTACCGTACTTCGGCGCCGTAAGCGACTTCGGCACCAAGAGCTTCCGCGGCGGCGCCGCCTTCTACATCCCGTACGGCGGCATGGCCACGTGGGACAAAAAAGACGGCACCCCCGGCGTCCCGGGCAGCACCGACGGCCCGCAGCGCTGGCACAACATCTCCGGCACCATCCTCGCGATGCACGGAACGCTCGCCGCCTCGTACAACATCGAGCCGCTGAACCTCTCTATCGGCGCGAACGTGAGCGGCGTGTTCAACACGGTGTCCACCGTGCGCGCCCGCAACGCAGACGACACCGACGCGATCGTGGGCGGCGACGGCCGCATCGCAGAGGGCCGCAGCTACCTCACCGCGCAGAGCTTCAACATGACGGCAGCGGGCGGTCTCTATTGGGCCACCCGCAACGAGAAGCTCCGCCTCGGTCTCTCGTACACCGCTCCCCCCGGCTTCGGCGAGACGCGTATGAGCGGCGAGCTCACCCAGCAGCTCGGCACCTCCGCGGTCGCGACCCAGTCCCAACAAATCGATTTCCTCCAGAGCTACCCCGACATCGTGCGGTTCGGCGTCGGCGTGCGCGTGCACCCCAAGTGGGATCTCAAAGCCGACTTCGAGTACGTGCGCTGGGGCCTCTTCAAGCGCCAGTGCGTGGTGCTCCGCGGGCAAGAGTGCCTCACCAACGACGACGGCTCCGCCCAGTCGGACGCCGCGAGCAAGAACATCGTCCTCAACTTGAAGCGCGACTGGAACGACGCGGTCGGCTTCCGCATCGGGCCGTCTTACTTCGCGACGCCCGACCTCGAGCTCTTCGGCAGCCTCGGCTTCAGCACCCCGGCGGTGCCGAAGGCCACGATCGACGCGGGCACGATCGACGCGTTCCGGCTCTATTTCACGGCGGGCGCGAAGTACGAGGTGTCTCGCCACCTCTCGCTCGGCGCGAGCTACAACCACATCGCGTTCCTCACCGTGAACAACAAAGAGGCCGGCGCCAGCGTCTACGCGACGAACCGCGTCCCCTCCCGCTCGCCCGGCGCGAACGGTACGTACGCCTCGCAAATCGGCATGTTGAACATCAACGCGACGATCAAGTTCTGAGCGCGGTCCTCTGACGGCGCGTTCACGACGGGTGCGCGAGGATCTCGCACCCTTCTCGGATAGACGGTAGGCTCGCGAGGGCGCATGTCGACTCGAAGCTGCCCTCATTGTGGGCACACGATCCTCTCCGTCGCTCGCTTCTGCGGGCGGTGCGGTCAGAGCTCCTCCCCCGACGAAGCTTCGGCAGGGCCTTCGTCCATTCATCCGGTCGAGATCCCGAAGCTCGCCGACGGCTTCGCGAACGAAGAGGAGACGCGCGCAAACTGGCGTCCCGACCCGGAAATTCTCGCCGCGGCGATGGCAGAGCCGCCCGCTCGTCCGGCCCGTAACGTGAAGACCTCGCTCGGGATGCCGGTGCCTACGGTCATCGTGGCCGACACCGTGGAGCACACCAAATCGACCGCACCGCCGCCTCCGCTCGAGGTCGCGCCGGCGATCCCTGCCATTCCCGCCGTACCCACCACCGTTCCGGACGCGCGCCCGCTCGAGATGCCCGCCGGCTCCGGCACGCTCCCACTCGCCCAAGCGATGAACCTCGCGGCACGCCCGGCGGAGCCCGTCGCCGAACCTCGGCTCCGCACGATGCTCGGCGTCGCGATGCCCGGGATCGCGCCCGCGCATGAAGCGCCTCCGCCGGTCGCCGCGCGCGCGGCTCCACTCGGTACGCTCCTCGGGGTCGCCACGCCGGGCATCGCGCCGTCCGCGGGCGCCCCGCAAGCCCACGATCTGTCTGCGGTCCCCGCGCAAGGCCAAGGGCCGCAGGTGGCCGCGCGCTCCAATCGTACGCTGCTCGGTGTGGTCGGCCCCGGCAAGGGCGCGCAACCGCAAGCCCACGGGCCCGATCCGCTCGCGCCCGGAGTTCTCACCGCGGCGTTCAAGATCCCCGCGGTGCTGCCCCTCCCCGCCGCGCCCCACCAAGAAGCAATTCCGGACGCGCCGGAGCTCAAGCCGAAGCGAGGTTTGCCGATGGCCCCGGTCGTCGGCGCGATCGCGGTCGCGGTCGCGCTCGGCGGCATCGGTCTCTTCTTCGCGCTGAAGTCGGCCGCGCCGCTCACCGCGCAGGGCCGAGTCGACGACACGGGAAAAGAAGCGCTCTCGATACGATGCCCTTCGTGTCCGGACGGCACCAAGCTCACGTTCGGCGCCGCCTCGGTCGACGTGAAAGGCGGCGAGGCGGTGCTCCCGCTCTCCACGCCCCTCGCCCTCGGCAAGAACGACTTCGACATCAAAATCGATCGCCCCGCGAACGGGCGCGACGAGACCGTCCGCCTCGGGGTTCCCGTCTCGTACCGCGTCCGCGCCGACCTCGGAAACCTGAACGCGGATCCTCCGAGCGTGGTCGTGAAGGCGGAAGCCGTCGAGGGCGCGACGATCGAGATCGACGGCAAGCCGGTCGCGCTCACGGCCGGCAAGGGGGAGGCCGTTTTCCCGCTCGGCGAAGACGTGCTCGGCCCAGCAGACGAGTCGAAGGTGGTCGACAAAACGCTGCCCTTCAAGGTGACCCTCACGTCGCCGAGCCGCACCGAAGGCGGCACCCTCCCCGTGCGCGTTCGTGTGGTCCCGCTCCACCTCGACGCCCCCGGCGCTCACGCTGTGCTCACTGGCAGCGGCGCGTGCAAAATCACGGGGCAGACGGTGGTCGGCGGCAAGCTCACAGTCAACGGCGTCGATGCCACGCTCGGCTCACGCGGCGAGTTCGTCGCCGAGGTTCCGTGCGCGGAGGTCGGCAAGCACCCCGTGAGCGTGATCGCGCACATGCCGGGGTTCGCGGCCCGCAAGGCGACCCTCTCCGTGACGAAGGTGGCTTCGCTCGAAGCCGAAGCGAAGGTGTGGGAGGGCAAGCCGCTCGTCGCCGCCGACGCGCTGGTGAAACCCGAGAGCGCCGGCAAGCCCACGATCGTCGAGGGCGAGATCGTCGAGGCGCGCACCGTCAACGGTCTCACCGTCGCGCTCCTCGACAACCGTCGAGGGTGCAAAACGAGCTGCTTCGTGCGCGTGCTCTACGGCGGCCCCGAAACTCTCGTAAAGTCGCAACCTTACAAGGTTTTTGGCATCGTCACCCGCACCGTCACCGCCGACGGCAAGACCGTGCCCGAGGTCGACGCGGCGTTCGCGGAGAAGAGGGCGAAATGAAGAGCAGGCTTGCCGCGCTCGGCGTGCTCGTGGTCGCGCTCGGGTTCGGAGCGATCGCGCTCGCCGACGGCTTCGACCCGCGGAGGCCGAGGACCGTGGTCGTCGGCGCACCCAAGGGGGTCGCGCCGATGGCGCGCGTGAACCCACGACGCGACGGGCGCACGTCGCAGCCTTTGCCGACCAAGAAGCTCCACGTCGAGTGGAAGAAGACCACCGGCGCGCCACTCGAGAATCCGCCTCTCGTCGAGGACGGTCGTGTCGTGGTCGTCGGCGCGCGCGGCGACGTCGTGAGCTACGCCCCCGATGGCGAGGAGCGCGGACGGGTCTCCACCACCGGCACTTCGCCGGGACCGGCGGCGATCCTGGGCGACGGCACGGTCGTGTTCGTGTCGGCCGGCGGTGAAATCGTAGGCGCGCGTGGCAGCTCGAGGCGCTTCGGTGTGCGCTCGGGGGCGAGCTCGGGCGCCAAGATCGCGCCGCTTCCGCTCGCCGATGGCGGGTTCGTCGCGGCGATCGGCGCGGAGCTCTTGCTGCTCGACGCAGAGGGGACCGTGCGCGCGCGTGCCCAGGCGCAAGAGCCGCTCGTGGGTCCGCTCCTGGGTGCCTCTGGGCGCGTCGTCGCGGGGAGCCGCAGCGGCGCCGTGTTCACCTGGGTCCCTGGCGGAGAGGTGATTCGGGTCGGCAGCTTCCGCGGCGCGATCGACAGCGGGCTCGCGCTCGACGACGGCGGCAAGGTCGTCGCGATCGTCGATCAGACCCAGCTCATGGACCTCGACCTCACCCGCGGCGCGACGACCACGCGGTCTACCGCCGCTCCGGGCAGCTTGTATCTCGGCCCGCCCGCGCTCGGCACGTCGGGTGCGGTGCTCCTCGGCTCTACGTTCGGCGTCTCCTACGTCGTCCTGGTCGACCGCGCCGGCGCGGAGAGCCGCATCGCGGTCGGGGCCGCGCCGCCCGCGGGCCCGACGCTTCTCCCCGACGGCGGCGCTCCGCCCGTGGTCGTGCCGCCACACGCGGGGGTTCTCGTCGACGCAAAGGGCACCTTGGCCTTCGTGACACCCGAGGGTGTCGTCGGGGTCGCCTCTCGTGAATCGGGCACGAGCACGCTCGGGGATCCGGCGTGTGGTCGAAACGCTCCGAAAGCGTTGTTGCAGCCAGGCCTCGCGCCGGCCGGCCCGGGCGCGTTTTACGTGGCCTGCGAGGGCGGCACCCTCGTGAAGGTCGCGGGCGACCTTTGAAATCGAAAAAACACGCGCTATGTCCGTTCATGATCACCGTTACCGAGCGCGCGGCCGAAAAAGTCCGTGAGATCGCACAGTCCGAGAACCTCGATGGGCAAGGGCTCCGTTTGCGGGTCGTGGGCGGCGGCTGCGCCGGCTTCACCTACGACCTCTACTTCGAAGACGCCGTCACCGACATGGACGAGTCCTTCGAGAGCCTCGGCGTACGTCTCTATGTCGATCCGCTGAGCTTCCAGTACCTCGAAGCTACCGAGATCGACTACGTCGAAGGCGCCCACGGCGCCGGCTTCAAGTTCAACAACCCGAACGTCAAAGGGAGCTGCGGCTGCGGCTCTTCTGTCTCGTTCTAAGGCTCGTTCTAAGGCTCGGCTCGGGGTGACGGCTCGACTCGAGCCGCGCTGCTGACCCGGTAGAACAAGGCCGAGCCTCGCGCTCGGCCTTTTCGTTTTTGTCGACCTGACTGGCGCGCTCGCGCACTCAGAGGCGCGCGAAGAAGTCCCAGATTGCGTCGCGGCTCGGGTCCCAAATCGCGTGGCCCTGGCCCGGAATTTTACAAACGAGCATTGGGTTGGTGCAGCCGTCCGGCGCTTCGCAGGGCGAAGGCGCGACCGGCGCTCGTGTCGCGTCGCAGCCGTTCCAATGGGTCCAATGCGTGATCGCCTTTTCGCCTTCGGAGGGGAGCACGCTCGTGTCGGCGAGGCCCTGGAAGATCGCCGCGGCGACGGGAGGCGTGGGGCAACGGAGCTGGCCCTTGTCGTCGTAGGTGCCGCCTTGGGTCATGAACGGGCCGCCACCGGCGTGCGAGGCGATGCCGCGCAGGACGTCGCCGCGCGCGCACGCGAGCTGGTTCACGAAGTACGCGCCGTTGCTGGTTCCGACGGCAAAAACCTTCGTCTTATCGAGGCAATACGAGGCGCTCAGCTTCGCGACGATCGCGTCGAACGCGGCGACGTCGCGGTTGCTCGCGTACGCCGTCGTGAGGTCCCAGTTGCCCGCGACGCCGTCGGGATACACGAAGATGGCGGCGCCCTTCGCGCGGCGCTCCAAGTCGAGGTACGGCCTCGCCGACGCGCCCGTGCGGCCACCGGAGTGGAACCCGAAGACGAGCCGATGGGCGGTTCGTCCATCGTACGACTCGGGCACGTAGAGCGTGTACGTGCGCGTGGAGCCCGCGACATCGACCGTCACGCCGTCCTTCGCGCCGACGGGAACGGCGCGGAGGCAGCCCGCGGTGCCGTTCACGGGGGCTGTCGCGTCGGCGTACGGATCGACCGTCGCGTCGGCGGCGGCATCGCTTCGCACGGGCGTCGCGACGTCGTCGGGGAACGTCGCGGCGTCGTCCTCGCTCGCTGCGGCGTCCGCGGTCGGTCCGGCGGGGGTAGCGCTGCAGCCCGCGAAGGACACGACCCCAATCGAGGCTACGAGGACGACCGGCGCGACGACGCGTTTCACGCGTTGGGGATAGCACATGGATCGAGGGAAAAAAGGCGACGCCGGATCATCCCGCGATCCACGCCAGCGCCCGCGTCGCGAGCGCGCCGAGCCACGATTGCCGCGCCTCGAAGAGAGTCTCGAAGCCGTGGTCCTGCGGGGCACGAGCACGCACCGCAGCCTCGAGGCGCGCCAGCTCGCCCTCGATCGCGGCACGGTGCACGTCGCTCGTCGTCGACGCCCTGCCCTCGTCGCGCGGGAGAGGCTCGCCGAGCGAAACCCAGATCGACGCGCGTTCGTCGTCGGCGTGCTCGTACCGGACCGCCATCGGCACGACCTGACAACCCGGCGAGAGGCGGGCGACGCGCGCGCTGCCTCCGCGGATCTCGAGCGGCTCCGTGACCGGACGCGTCTTGCCTTGCGGGAAAATCCACACCCCGCGCCCCGCGCGATCGAGCAGCGACGCGGCATAACGAACCGCACGCGCGCCGTCCCGCGCGGACGCGAGGTCGACTCCGAACGCCCCCACGCGCCGGAAGAACGGCAGCGTCGCGAGGTTCTTCGCGTCCATCATCGCGTACGCGTCGAGGTCGAGCGCGCTCGCGAGCGCGAGCACCACGAGCGGATCGCTCCACGCGGTGTGGTTCGACACGAACAGCATCGGAGACGATCGCCCGAGCCGTCGTGTCGGCGTCATTCCACGCACGTGCATCGCGTGGAACCCTCGTTCGAGGCGCGTACGCGCGTGGGACCGAAACCACCGATCGAACAGCGGCCATTTCGCAGCGGGGATCATCTTCGGAGCGCCAAGGTCGCGAGGCTACACCCTTCCCGACGGCGCTTTGTTCCCCTTTTTCCCTTGCGCGCCGACCCCGCCGTGGTCTTAGTGAGCGCGTTCAGGCGAAGCAGGCAATCGCCGGCGACCGCGATATCTCGTGCCGACCGAAAGGCCTGCATGGATGATCGTGAATCGCGGGAGGAAAGTCCGGGCTCCGTAGAGTGTGATGCCGGGTAACGCCCGGTGGTGGAAACGCCAAGGAGAGTGCAACAGAAAACAGACCGCCGACCACGCGCGAGCGTCGTTCGGTAAGGGTGAAACGGCGGGGTAAGAGCCCACCGCGAGGGCGGTAACGTCCTCGGCAAGGCAGACCCCATCAGGAGCAAGGCCACATAGGCGGGTGATCGAGCGGTGAAAGCCGTCTCGAAAAGGGCGACTCGTCCGAGCTCGTGGGTAGGCTGCTCGAGCCGACCGGTAACGGTCGGCCTAGAAGAATGATTGCCGCCGCGTCGTGGGCGACCTCGGCGCGGAACAGAACTCGGCTTACGCGGCACCTGAACCGCGGAGGGCTCGCTCGAAAGGGCGGGCCCTTCGTGTTTTTGCCGACGACGCGTGGCCCGTGCACGCGCGTATCTCGCGAAGACGTTTCGGGTTTTACGAGCTCCGCGCCCGCGACCCCGGCGCGCGCGACGACGAGACGAAGCCGAGCGCGGCCACGAAGGGCGCGGCGACGAGACCGTAGCGGCCCGCCCCGAAGAACACCGCGTGGAGCGCGGCGGTCGACACGATGACGGCGAGAGACGCGGGCACGAGGAACGGGCCGCGCGAGAGCGCGCGAGGGCCTCGCATCGCGCCGAGGATCACGAGCCCGAGGTACGCCGGCCACGCGTGGCGCGAGAGCGCGATCGCGACGAGCACGACGCCGAGCCCCAGCCGCGCGCCGCGGAGGGGACCGCGGGCACGCGCGAGTGCGACCACCGCGAGCACGAGGAGGAGCCTCGAGACGACCGTCTCGACGGTGCCGAGGGCGACCTTCGCTTCGTACGGGAAGACCTCGGGGTTCGCCTGATGGAGGTACCAAGGCGCGCCTCCGAAGTAGTCGAACGTGACGGCGAGCTTGTGCGGCGAGCGCGCGAGCCACGAGGCCGGGTTCGCGGCGATGCTGCGCTTCGCGGCGGCCCCGAAACAGGCGTCCTTGCCGGCTTCGTCCCACACCGTCTTGCACTCGTCGGGGACCTTTACTTCCTCCCACGCGCCGCCCCTCGTCTGCTCGCCGATGAGCAAGTTCCACCCGCCGTTCACGCTCACGAGGGCGCAGCTCTTCATGCGGACGCAGTTGCGGTACGTCCACGGCGCACACGTCCCGAGCACGAGCGCGGTGAGGACCGACGCGCGCGCGATGCGGCCGACGAGGCGCGTCCGCGCAGGCACGGCAAAAAAGCCAAAAACCGGAGCAAGAACGAGGCATTGCGGGCGCACGAGCACCGCGACCCCGAGGACGGCGGCCCCCGCGAAGAACGCGACGCGAGGCGCCCTCGTGGGCCGCGACGAGGCCGCGAGCAGCGCGCACGCGACGGCGACGAGGGCCGCGGTCGTGCCCTCGGTCATGAGCGCGGTCACGTACGGCACGAGCGCGGGATGGAGGGCGACGACGAGCCCCCCCGCGAGCGCGAGACGCGGCGTGGTCGCGCGCACGAGGAGCGCGTGCACAGCGACCGCGAGCGCGATCCCGAACAGCGCGTTCATGCCCATCGCGACCGAAGCGTGCGCCCCGAAGAGGCGGTACGCCGGGGCGAGGAGCGCGGGATAACCGACCGGGTAGTGCGCCGCCGGTGTCACTGCGCCATCCGGCCACGCCCACGTGTACCCGAGCCCGCGCGCGAGGCGGTCGGCGAACGTGTGGTAATAAAAGCCGTCTGCGCTCGGGGGGAAGCGGCCCACCGAGAACGCGACCACGATCGCGCGCGCCACGAACGCGACCGCCGCGACCACCAGCGCATGGACGCGCGGCGGGCGTCTACTCACGAAGACCGAGGCGAGCGAGAGCGACGACGAGCTCGCACGCGGGCAACCCCACGACGTTCGTGTACGAGCCTTCGATCCGCGAGACGATCGCGGCGCCGCGGCCCTGGACTGCGTAGCCGCCGGCCTTGTCGACCCCCTCGCCCGTCGCGACGTAGGCCGCGATCTCGGACGCGGACAGCGCGCGCACGTGCACCGCCGTGACCACGGTGTCGGCGAAGAGGAGCTCCCCCGTCGGCCTCGCGAGGGCGAACCGGGTTCGTACCTCGTGCACACGACCGGCGAGCGTTCCGAGCATCGACGCGGCGTGGGCGGGGCTCTCGGGCTTCCCGAGGATTGTGTCGTCGACGATGACGGACGTGTCGGCGACGAGCACGGCCGCGGCGCGCGCGGCGACGTCGGCCGGCACGGTGCGGGCGACCTCCGAGAG
>JAAFHV010000327.1 GCA_013297655.1 Myxococcales bacterium
ACAGCGCGCGCATCCCGGAGGACCAGGCGACCGAGGCCCCCGCCCGCGCGCTCCACGATCACGGCTTCGCCGGCGTCGACGCCCCCCTCGACGCGACGGATCGGCAAAAGGCAGCGCGCGAGAAGCTCCTCCGCAGCGCGGCGCGCCTCACGATCGACGACAGCGCGGCCTTCGGCGGCACCGTCGAGGTCGGCCTCGCGCTCACCAACACCGGCGCCGGGCACAACCTCCCCACTGGCTTCGTGTTCGCCCGTCAGATGTGGGTCGAGCTCGTGGTCCGCCGCGCGAACGGCGAGCTCGTCGACTCCTCGGGCTTGCTCGCGGCGCCTTCGGACGATCTCTGCGACGCCTCCACCTACGAGAACGAACGCGCGATGCGGCCCTTCTTCGCGGGCTGCAACGCGGCCGATCCGCGCCTCGTCAGCTTCCAGCAGAAGCTCGTCGATCGGATCGACGTGGTCCGCGACGGCGCCGGCCAAGTCGTGCTCGACGGCCTCGGAGATCCCCGCCTCCAGCAGCACGCCTCCGGCGTCGAGGCGTTCCTCCAGCACCTCCCCGGCGGCGCGGTGCCGCGCGTTCGGCCGTTCGACAACCAGCCGCTCGGTGTCATCACCCCCGGCGAGACGCGCCGCTTCACGTACACGATGCGCGGGCTCATCGCCCAAGGCGAACAAGTGACGATCACGGCGCGGCTCCTCTTCCGCCAGCTCCCGCCGTACTTCCTCCGCGCCCTCGCGGCAGGTCAGAAGCCGGGTGAGCTGCCCTCCGTGATCGATCTCCCGAAGCAGCTCCAAGTGACGGAGATGGCACGCGTGACGGCCACCGCCCGCCGCCAGTAAGCGCGCAGAAGCACCCGCAATCTCCACCGTACCCCGTGCAGGTTGCATGGGCTCGAGCGCCTTCGAGACCACCTTCGAGGCATGTGCATCCTGCACGGGGGTGAACCTCTCACGACGTGCCCGTGGTGCGATGGTAGCGTCGCGCAGCATGAGCTCGGTCCTCCTCGTGCGTCGCGCCATCGTCGCGGATTTGCCTGCCGTCGTCGCGCTCTTCAAGATCCCGGACGAGGGCAATCGCCTGGACGCGGAGCGCGCGCTCGATCCCTTCGCGCCGGCCTACGTCGAGGCGCTCCGCGGGATGAACGACGACAACGCGCTCTACGTCGGCGACGAGGACGGGCTCGTGGTGGGCGTGTTCCAGCTCACGTTCGTGCGTCACGTCGGCTACGCGGGCGGGCTCGTCGCGCAGATCGAGAACGTGATCGTCGCGCCCTCGGCGCGCGGTAGAGGCATCGGCGCCACCATGATGCGCTTCGCGATCGATCGCGCAAAATCGAGGTCCGCGTTTCGTGTGCAGCTTACATCGAACAAGCGCCGCGCCCGCGCCCACGCGTTCTACGAGCGGCTCGGGTTCGAGCGCTCCCACGAGGGGATGAAGCTGCTCCTCGTGCCGTGATCCGATATCGCCAAGAAAGAAGACGGCCGACCGCGCGTACGCACGATCGGCCGTAAATCGCAGGCCTTCGGGGCTGCCAAGCGCTTCGGAGGCGCGCGCCTCAGCGGTTCGAGGGGAACGAGAACATCGCCCCTTCGCGGACGCCTGCGGAGGGCCACCTTTGGGTGATGGTCTTGCGCTTCGTGTAGAAGCGCACCGCGTCCGGGCCGTAGGCGTGGAGATCGCCGAAGAGCGAGCGCTTCCAGCCGCCGAACGAGTGGTACGCGACCGGCACCGGGAGCGGCACGTTCACGCCGACCATGCCGACGAGGATGTGGTCCGAGAAGTAACGGGCCGCTTCGCCGTCGCGCGTGAAGATGCAGGTGCCGTTGCCGTACTCGTGGTCGTTGATGAGCTTCATCGCCTCTTCGAGCGTGTTGACGCGCACGATCCCGAGCACCGGTCCGAAGATCTCTTCGTTGTACGTGACCATGCCGGGCTTCACGTTGTCGAAGAGACAGGCGCCGAGGAAATAGCCATTTTCGTGGCCGGCGACCTTCACCCCGCGACCGTCGACGACGAGGGTGGCTCCCTCTTTCACTCCCTGATCGACGTAGCCCTTCACCTTCTCGAAGTGCGCCTTCGTGACGAGCGGGCCCATGTCGTTCTTCGCGTCGGTGCCGGGGCCGACCTTCATCTTCGCGATCTCGGCCTTGAGGCCCGCCACGATCGCGTCGGCGGTCTTGTCGCCGACGGCGACCACGATCGGGATCGCCATGCAGCGCTCGCCGCACGAGCCGTAGGCCGCGCCCATGAGCGCGGTGACCGCGTTGTCGATGTCGGCGTCCGGCATGACGACGGCGTGGTTCTTCGCGCCGCCCAGGGCCTGCACCCGCTTGCCCTTCGCGCAGCCCCGCGAATAGATGTATTCTGCAATCGAGGTCGACCCGACGAAGCTAATCGCTTGCACGCGCGCGTCGTCGAGGAGGGTGTCGACCGCTTCTTTGTCGCCGTTGACGACGTTGAGCACGCCGGGGGGAAGCCCCGCTTCGAGGGCGAGCTGGGCGACGAGGAGCGCGCTCGACGGATCGCGCTCGGAGGGCTTGAGGACGAACGTGTTGCCGCAGGCGATCGCCATCGGCCACATCCAGAGCGGCACCATGACGGGGAAGTTGAACGGGGTGATGCCAGCGGTGACGCCGAGCGGCTGGTGCTCGCTCCACGAGTCGATGCCAGGGCCCACGTTGCGGGTGTACTCGCCCTTCAAGAGCTCGGTCGCGTAGGAGGCGTACTCCACGTTCTCGATCCCGCGCTGGAGCTCGCCCATCGCGTCGCCGGCGACCTTTCCGTGCTCGGCGGTGAGGAGGGCGCAGATCTTCTCTGCGTTCGCTTCGAGCACGTTCTTCAGCTTGCTCATCACGCGCGCGCGCTTGAGGGGCGGGGTGGCGCGCCACGCGGGATAGGCCTTCTCGGCGGACGCGATCGCCTGCTCGACGGTGGCCTTGTCGGCGAGGAGCAAGCGCTTCTCCGCGACGCCGGTGGCCGGGTTGAACACGTCTTGGGAGCGGTGCTCTCCGGTGACGTTCTCGCCGTGGATGAGGTGACCGATGGTGGGAAGGCTCTGCGACATGGAACGCCCTTCAGTAATGGGTGCGAACGAAAGGCTCGCATTCTCCCACATGGCGCAAAGCGTGTCGAAGCCCGCGCGCGCCCTCCACCGCGACTACGACGCAGGACGTCGCGATAGCGGAGAGGATCGCTTCGCGCAGGAAAAAGCCCTGCCGTCGCGCGCCCGAGCGCACGATAGCTTGCTGACGAAGAAGGGCTTGGCCGCGCGGAACGATGACGCCGGAGACGGTCAGGAGCTCGCTCGCGCGTTGCCGACCTACGCGGCCTGGCTCTACCCACGGACGTGGGCGGCGAACCCGATGGGACGTCTCACTCGGCGACGGACGGCGCGGTCGCGTGGACGTGGCTCGATGCCATGACGACCGAGCGCCCCAGCATCGCGCTGCGTTCGCTCTCATCCGCGCTGCACAGCATGAGGATCGCGGCGGCGCTGGCGATGATCGAGGCGAGGAGCAGGGAGCGGCGAGCAGACATGGTCTCCACATAGCAAGGCGCGAGCCAGCGGCGGAGGCGTCGATTGTTCGGGAAATCACGACTCTTTGCGCGCGTCGGGCCGGCGGGCGCGTCGTCGACGGACCTCCCCTCGAGCCCCCATGATCGATTCGATCCCGCACCGCGCGGCGATGGCGAAGCCCCGGAATGGACCCCATACGCGCGGCTTCATCTTCCCGCGAACGCGGGAACGGCCTCCTTCGTGAGGCGGCGCAGGAACGTGTGGGCGGGGTCGTTGTTCACGCGCTCGTGCCAGACGGCCATCAAGTCGTACGGAGGGATCTCCAGAGGTGGCGGCGCTTGGTGGAGCGGCATGAGCCCCTCGAACGCTCGTGCGAGGGACGCCGGGCACGTGAGCAGCGTGTCCGTCCGCGCGACGATCACCGGCGCCGACATGAAGTTGCGAATCACGGCGGTGACGTGGCGTGTCTTCCCCAGCTTCGCGAGCGCGTCGTCGACGAAGCTGCCCGGCGCGCCGGTCGGTGCGACGAGCACGTGCGGGTGCGCGAGGTACGACTTGAGCGTGAGCGGCTTCTTCGCCGCCGGGTGGCCCTCCCTCATGAGCACCACGAATCCATCCTCCATGAGGCGCATCGCGCGGAGGGAAGGCGTGGTCTGAAAGCGGGGCACGAAGGCCATGTCGGCCTCTCCGGCGCCGAGACGAAGGAGCAAGTCTGGCCCCGGCCTCTCCACCTGGAGCGTCATGTGCGGCGCCTCGCGCGCGAACGCGGACAATAGCGCCGGCACCGCGAGCGCCTCGGCCACGTCGGCCCCGACGAGGACCAGCTTCCGACGCGAGGTGCGCGGATCGAACGCGACCGCCTGCGCGAGCGACTGTGAAAGCGACGCGAGTGCCTCGTGAACGGGCCCCACGAGGGCGCGCGCGCGCTCGGTGAGGAGCATGAGCGGCCGCGCGTCGACGAGGAGCGGATCGCCGAACACCTCGCGCAGGCGCCGCAGCCGCACGCTCGCCGCCGACTGCGAGATCCCGAGTTTCTTCGCCGCCCGCGTGACGTGCCGCTCCGCGAGCAGCACGTCGAGATCACGGAGCAGGTTGAGGTCGTCCGGCAGAGTATGCATGAAACGAATGATCCCTATCACGAGGGCTCGTTTCCAGCCTCGCCGCGCGTGAGCCACCCTCTGGGCATGACGCTTACGAACATTCCGCGGCCCCCTCGCTCGTCCCGGAAGCACTGCTCCCTCACCCTCGCCGCGACCGTGTGCGTCGCGCTCCTCTGCTCTTCGGCGCCGGCGCGCGCAGAAGAAGGGGACACCCCACGAGCGCCGAACGTCGAGCTCCGCGCGCAGGCGGGCGCGGGCGCCTTCGGTGGCCACTCCCTCGCCGGCCTGCGCGTGGCGTGGCCATCGCGGACCGCGCTCTCCCTCAACGCGACCGGTGCATACGGCACCTGGTTCGTTGGCGGCAAGGAGAGCGACAAAGCGACGACCGCGGGAGGCCACTTGCTCCTCGAGATCCCGCTCGCTACGGACGGGAGGCGCCATTTTTCCCTCCGAACGTCGCTCGGCGCGCGCTCCACGCTCGCGGCCGGGCTCCCCTCCGATCCTCGGTCCGCCGTGATCACGAGCGAGGTCGGGCTCCGCGCGACGGCCGAAGCGGGTGACCGCGCGGAGGTGTACATGGGCGTCGGAGTGCCCGTCGCGCTCGCGGTGGCGCCGGCGGTGGAGCTCGAGGAGCTCGGGCAGTGGATCGAGCTCGGCACCGACCTGTGGGTTTCGCGCCGGGTCGCGCTCTCGGCCTCGGCGCGGGCAGGAGGAAACTTTGGATACGACGGCGATGGACCGAAGACCATCGTTCAAGGCACGTTGGGGGTGCGCGTCGCGTTCGACGATAGGCCCGCGCCCGGCGCCGTGAACGACAGGAAATCGTCGGTCGGCCTCTTCGTCGCGAGCGAGTGGCGCGCCCTCGGGCTCGCGTCGCACCTCTCTCACGGCCCCGCGTTCTCGGCCGGTGTCTCCCTCCTCGGGCGCCACTTGAAGATCGGCCTCGTCGCCGTCACGCGCCCCGGCGCGCTCAACGGGGAGACCTTCCCGACCGACGCCGTCGCGGGGAAAACCTACCGCGGCAAACAGCGGTTCGACCTCCGCAGCGACGGAGGGTTCGTGGGGTTGCTCGTCGCCCCGTCGTTCGATTTGCCCTTCGCTCCTGCGGTATCCATCGACCTCCCGTTCGCGGTGGGGCAAGGGGCGTATGGCTTCTATCTCCCCGCGAAAGACCGGGTTACGCCCGATGGTCGCCGCGTATCGGAGTGGGAGAACGAGCTCTTCGGGGGCAAAGATTCGTCTCCCGCGATTGGCGTCGAGGCGGGGCTCAAGGTGGGCGTGAAGCTGCCGTTCGCGCCGTTTCTCTCGCCCTACGGAGCGCTCCGTTACACGTGGTCGATTGGATTCGATACCCTCGTGCGACAATCGTACGACGGCCCGAGCGCGGCCCTCGGGCTCGAGGCGCAGCTCTGATCCATTCGCTCGTGCGTGGCCGGGCCGCGAAGCACAAAAAGAAGCTCGGGAGCGCTCGACGGCCGTGAGGCGCGAGGCTCGCGCCTCCAGAGCGACGTGAGGCTCGCGCCTCCAGAGCGACGTGAGGCTCGCGCCTCCAGAGCGACGGGAGGCTCGCGCCTCCAGAGCGACGTGAGGCTCGCGCCTCCAGAGCGACGGGAGGCTCCCGAGTGGTATCCGAGGCGGCGGACGATCAGGCGGTGGCGACGGGGGCGGCGGCGGGCTGCTCTTGCGGAGTCTGCCCGAGGGCGCGCGCCATGAGCTCGTGCACCATCTGCGCGTGGTCGCGCGACGACTCGGCCTTCCACGTGGTCGTGTCGATCGGCTCGAGGACCTCGATCGGGAGCTTGCCGCCGTGGAGGCCGCCCTTCTTGGGCCACACGCGGTTCGCGCCGTGGACGACGACCGGTACGACGGGGAGCTTGGTGGCGATCGCGAGGTGCACGAAGCCGCTCTTGAAGGGCTTCAGCACGCCGTCGTGGCTGCGCGTTCCCTCGGGCAAAATCCAGCAGCCGAGGCGGTGCTTCTTCATGAGCTCGGCGACCTCGGTGAGGGCGCCGACCGACTGCGCACGATCGCCGCGGTCGAGCATGAGGTGGCCAGAGAGCTTGTAGAGCTGGCCAAGGAAGGGGATGCGCTCGACCTCTTTTTTCGTCACGCCGCAGCCGCCGGTGGGGCAGAGCCAGATCGCGAGGAAGAGGTCCAGCGTGGACGTGTGGTTCATCACGTAGATGGCCGGGAACGCGTCCGAGATGCGCTCGCGGTTCGTGAACTCGGGCTCGGCGCCGGCGAGGTACGTGATCGCCTTCCCGGTGACGTGACCGAGGAAGTTCGTGAGCTTGATCCGCGCGACACGCGAGGGGAGGAGCCCCACCGCGAGCGGCATGCCGACGGACGACACCGCGGCGATGAGCCCGAACCCGGCGGCGTAGCGCACGGCGGACGTCTTGAGGGGGCGCGAGCTGGGGAGCTCGGACGAGGCGGAGTAGGGGATTGCGGCCTGGGTCATGGGCACTCCGAGCTTAATCGAGACGTGCTCGTCCGCCCGCCGCTTCCGTCGATCGTGACCGAACGATGACAGTGTGTAAGTATTTGAAATTATGAGGAAAGCGACGTTTTCCCGGAGACACGGTGCGGCGTCCTTTCTCCGTCTCCGAGGGCCGTTCGACGGCGCACGTCGTGGTGCGATTTGAGGCATCATCGTGCGGTGACCCTCTCGACCGCGGACGCCCTCGCTCCCGAGCCCGCGCGCGCTCGTGGAAGGCTCCCCGCGGTGGTGGAGTTTCTGGTCGCCGGTGGGCTCACGCCGTTGCTCTTTCCGCTCTCGTTCGTACTGCGGAGAACGCTCGCGCTCGACGACGCGGAGTACGCCGTCGGCTTCACGATGTTCTATGCCGCGCACGTGATCAACGATCCGCATTTCGCCGTGAGCTACGTGCTGTTTTACGAGGACACGAAGGCGCGCGCGCTCGGAGCGGCGTTTCCCCCGTCGCTTCGGTGGAAGTACGTTCTCGTGGGCTTCGTGGTGCCGCTGTTGCTCGTGGCGTGGGCGGCGGTGGCCATCGTCACGCGGAGTGCGCACGTGCTCGGCGCGATGATCGAGACGATGTTCTTGCTCGTCGGTTGGCACTACGTCAAACAGGGGTTCGGCGTGCTCGCGGTGCTCTCCGCGCGGCGCGGGGTGTTCTATTCCGCGCGCGAGCGCTACGTGCTTTTGCTCCACGGTTATGCGGGCTGGGCCTACGCCTGGGCGAGCCCCGCCGATCCGGGCACCGTCCGCGAGGAAAAAGGCGTGGTTTTTACGTCGTGGGCGCGCAGCCTCACGCTCGAGCGGGTGACGTTCGCCGTGTTCGTCGTGTCGGCGGTGGCCCTCGTGGTGATGCTCGCGCAGCGGGCGCTGCGTGAGAGGAAGCTGCCCCATCCCACGCCGCTCGTTGCCTATCTCGCGAGCATTTGGGCTTGGTCGATCTACACCGGGATCGACCCGTTGGTTCGCTACGTGAACCCTGCGCTCCACTCGGTGCAATATCTCTTTATGGTGCATCTCCTGAAGGGAAACGAGGCGCGTACGCGCGAGGGGCCACCGCATTTCGAGCGCTCGGCGACGACACGAATCGCGCTCCTGGCGGCGACGGCGTGCGTGCTCGGCCTCTTCCTGTTCCACGGGGTGGGGCAGGGGCTCGACGCCGTGCTCGTCGCCAAAAAAGACCGACTGAGCGACCTCGGTCCGAGTCCATACTTCGCCGCGATCTACGTGATGGTAAACCTCCATCACTACTTCATGGACGCGGTGCTCTGGCGGCGCGAGAACCCCAAAACGCGGTACCTGCGGGACGACCCGGTTCGTTCATCCGAGTGAGCGGGTGCTACGCTCGTAGAACGACGAGGGGCTCATGACGCGTAGGTTTCCTGGAAAGCTCGGTGTTCGCACGGCCTGCCACGTGGGCGACGACACGCTCGACCCCATCGACCACGGCGCTTATTGCCGCTCATGCGAGAAGGTCGTGCACGACTTTTCGACGCTTACGTTCACCGAGGCCGCTGCGCTGGTGGCGGCGGCGAAGGCGGAGGGGCGCGCGATTTGCGGGGCGATCGTCGTGCGCGACCACGACGGTGCGGTGCTGCTCGCCGATGGGTACGTGAAGCCGGAGAGCCTCGTGAGGAAGCGACTGCCCACGATGATCGCGCTCGGCGCGATGGGCCTCGCCGCATGTTCGTCGCCCACGCCGGTCGCGGTGCCGGTGCTGACGCCGCCCCCGATGGTGTCCGAGCCGGTGGCGCCCGCGCCCGCGCTCCCTCCCCCGATCGAGGCGGCTCCGGAGCCCGCGCCGATAGCGACTCCCGAGCCCGAGCCGGTGCCCGTGCCGGTGCCTGCCCCGGTGCAGCCCGCGCCGCAGGTGGTGACCCGCGCGAAGGCGCCAGTCGCGAAGCCGCCCGTGGGGCGAGGGAAGAAGCTGCCCGCGTCGGCATTTCGTGGGGATATGGATATTTGAGGGTTCGTGCGGCGTTTGAGTGCGCCTTTTGCGCCTTTTGCGCCTTTTGCGCCTTTTGCGCCTTTTGCGCCTTTTGCGCCTTTTGCGCCTTTTGCGCCTTTTGCGCCTTTTGCGCCTTTTGCGCCTTTTGCGCCTTTTGCGCCTTTT
>JAAFHV010000328.1 GCA_013297655.1 Myxococcales bacterium
TGTAAGCGCGCCAGGGGTTCTGTCGGCTCCGCCCGTCGGAAACGGTCGAGCAAGACGGGATCGTGCGAGAGGAGCAGGCTCGAACGATACCGCACGATGTGGTCGGCGAGCGTGTCGAGCGTGCGGCGCGCGAGGGCAGGCACCTCGACGATCCCTGCGATTCGGCGGGCCTCGAGATCGTCGAGTGAGAACGTCGCGTCGCCCGCGATCACGACGTCGAGATCCGGCGTGCGTACCACGACCCCGAGGTGCCCTGGGGAATGCCCCGCGAGCGGCACGATCGCGACGCGACTATCGGAGGTGAGCGGCCGTACGTGAGGAAAGGCGCCGAGGGGAGCGCCCTCGTCCGAACGAACGAGCGTTGGCGGCTCGCCGCTGGGAAAACCGATGGGGAGCGCGCCAGCGTGGGTTGGCCAATCGGCCGCTCCGACGAAGATCTCTGCTCTCGGGTCGAGGTGCGCGACCGCATCGCAGTGGTCGGCGTGGCGGTGGGTGAGGACGACCGAGCGCACCCGCGCAGGATCGATCCCTAGCGCCTCGAGACGCCGGTCGATGCGCTGCTCGGGCGCAAACCGAAAGTCGAGAAAGTGGCCGTAAATGAAGGCCGTCGCTGGGTCGCTCGCAAAATGAGCCTCGTCCATCGTCGCCTCGGAGAGGCCCGCGTCGACGAGGTATACCCCCTCCGCGTGCTCGATGACCGTAACGAGGACCGGCATGAGCTCGGTCCACTGCCGACCGAAGGCGATCGCCGGGAACCGGAGCGCGGCGGGGCCGTCGTACGAGCGGTGCGCCGTCTTCACCCGCACCCACCCCGTGTTGACGACGTGGATGGAGATGTCGTCGAAGTGGCGAGTCACCACGTCCGGCACGTTTGTCGGAACGCTGACACCGGGCGGGGCGACCGGGAAGCACATGTTCGTGATGCTCGCTGCGATGCCCATGAATACGGACCTACCTTTCTGTCGCTCGGCTCTTGGTCGAAATCTAAGCGGTGCTTAGTTCGGCGTGAGGGAGATAAGGCTCGGGCGTGGTAGGTCAAGGCCGCGTGGCAAAAACGGGCAAGACGGACGGGTTTCATCACGGCGATCTCCACAACGCCCTCGTCGCTGCCGCCGTGAGCCTGCTCGAGTCGAAGGACGCGTCGTCGCTCTCGCTCCGCGAGGTCGCGCGCCTCGCGGGGGTGTCGAGCGGCGCGCCGTACCATCACTTCGCGACGCGCGCCGACCTCCTCCTCGCCGTCGCGCTCCAAGGGTTCGTCGCGCTAGGGCAGGCGATCGACGAGGCCGAGAGGTCTACGTCGCGGCCCGCGGTTCGCCTCGAGCGGCGCATCGCGGCCTACATGCGTTTCGCCCTCGCGCACCCCGGTCACTACCGCGTGATGTTCCACGAAGAGCTCCGTACCTCCTCGTCCGCGAGCGATTTCGACGCGGTCGCGCGCGCGTCCTTCGAGGCCCTCGTCGACTCCGTCGCAGGGGTTCGCCCCGATCTCGGTCGCGATCGCGCCCGGCTGGTCGCGTTCACGGTCTGGTCCGCGGCCCACGGCGCGGCGATGCTGGAGGTCGATGGCCTCGGTCAAGCGCTCGGCGTCGTGGGGCGCGACGGTCGTTCGCTCGTCGTCGAGTCGACCGCGCGCAACCTGCGGCTCATGGTCGAGCACGGCGCGGCCGCGGGTGGGTGAGAAGCGCGGCTTCGGCGCAAAGGGGTCCTTCGCTGTCGCGCGCGCGGATCACGTGCCATCGGCGGCTCGCGCGCGCTCGAAGTCGTGCGCGATGCCGAGCTCGCGTCGAGCTTCGGCGATGGGGAGCTCCATCAAGGGCCAGTAGTCCCACTTTCCCATCACGTCGACGCGGAGGCGGCGTCCGCGGAGGAACGCGGCCAAGACGCGCTCGGGGTCGAGCTCGCCCGTCGTCGTCGTCACGAGGGCGGGGCTTACGGGAATACCCAAGTGGAACGTGGCGAGCGCAATTACGATGAAGGTAAACGCGTCACCGTCCGCGAAGGCGGCGTAGAACCCGCCGATCTCGCACTCTCCGGCTGCGTCGGTGCCATAACCATTCAAGACGTGCATCAAGTCGTGGTGAAGCATTCGCTCCGGGAGGCCGTGCTTTTCCCCGGGGAACGAGAGGCCGCGTGACGTGATGTGATCGAAGAAGCGGCGGCCGAGCGTGTCGGCCGGGAGCACGCCGAGGGCACGAAATCGGGCCGCGAGGGCGGGCGATCGGTATTGCCCTATCACGAAGAGAAAGGCACGCCACACGCCGCGGAGCCCTTCCTCTTCCCACGTCCGCGCGGCGAGGCGACTCGCGTCCGGCGATCGCGTCACGAGCTGCCGCTTTATCGCGAGGACACGCCTCTTTCGCAGCGCAGGCAGGAGCGAAATCCAATGCGACGTCACGCCGAGCTTCGCGGCAAGATCCGTGATCAGGCGCTCGGCGCTCGGATGCACTTCGCACTCGATGCAGGCCGGCACGATCATCGCTTCGAGCACGGCGCGCCGCGCGGCCGGAGACGGAAACGCGGCCGCGAGGGCATCGACGATCTCGGCGTGCTTCATGTTCGTTCGCACCTCGACCGAGAGCGCGTTCGCGAGGACGTCGAGCAAACGGGCGCCCCTTAGGCCCACCGAGCCCGCGCTCTCCACGACGAGCTTCGTCGCATGAAAGAGCGCACGCGACTGGTCCACCGAGAACCCGAGCGCTCGTTCGAGCGCTCCAGGATCGATCGCGACGGAGCGTTCGAGAACGACAGAAGGAGCCCGACTTGGTTGAGTGTTCACTCAATGAGCGTGACATCGGCATCGCGATCGCGCAAGTGGCCGCCTGCATTCGGAGGGGGAGGGCCGCTTCGAGCTGAACGCGCGACCTCGATGAGCGTCACGTCGATCACGCGTTCGTCCGCGGGCAATGACGTCGTCGTCTCGTGGTGGTGCCCGAGAGCCTGCCACGTTCACACCGCGCAACGCGTCGTGATGCGCGTCGCGTCGCTGCATCTTCGCCGCGCGCGTCCGATCTCGCGCCCCGAAATCGACCAGCCCCCACGGAATGATAGGCAAAAAAGTATTTTGTGCTATTTCATTCATTGATGCGAGTAAAGGCGACTTTGGCGTCTCTCACGGAGGGCGACGACGACGTGCTCGTCAACGCCTCGAACACCGAGCTCCGGCTCGGCTCGGGCGTGTCCGCGGCGATCTCGCGCGCGTGCGGCCCTGGCTATCAGGCCATCCTCGACGATCACCTCGCCCGTGTTTGTGGCGGGAACCTCGACCACGGCGACGTCACGATCTCCTCCGCCGGCCGACACCCACGTGCGCGTGCGGTCGCCCACGTCGCCGTCATGGACTACCGCGGCGGCGTGTCTGCGAGCTCGTTCCCATCGTCGGCGACGCTCGATCGTGCGCTCGCGGTGTTGTGGCCGAGGATCGACGCGCTGGCGATTCCTCGCGCTCGCGTCGCGATGGTCGCCCTCGGCGCAGGCACGGGCAGGCTCGGCGTCCGCGACTCGATTCGCGCGGCCGCGGAGTCGCTTCGTGCGCACGCTTCGACGGGACCGACCAACATCGACCTGGTCACGTTTTACGGAATATCGATCGTCGAGCACGCCGCCATCGCTGCAGCGCTGGCAGACGTGTTCCCGTCCGTCCTCGACGATCTATCGGAGGATGCGCGCCACCTGGTCGCCGGGATTCGTGGCGTCGGTCGGTCCGTCTGACCTCCCTCCCACGGTCCATCGCGCCCACCGTCCGAGCTTCGCTCGTCCGGTTGGCACGGTTGGTTCAAGGCGTCGGTCGGTCCTTCTGATCTCCCTCCCCACGGTCCATCGTGCCCCCCGTCCGAGCTTCGCTCGTCCGGTTGGCACGTTGGTTCAAGGCGTGCCAGGGGCGTGAGCGCGATACTGGCGTTGGTCGACCCCGAGCACGTGTCTGGCGTCGATCTCCAGGAAATTCGTGGTCAGGATGGCGCGCTTCGTACGTTCGTATGTCGCGGTTCGAGCCGACTCTGCGGCCGACGTGCTCGAGGTTTCGTCCGGCTATTCGAAGAGGCCGCCGCGCGTCGCGAGCTCTTTGCCGGCGGTGAGGGCAGCGGAGATCTCCTCGAATTTTGCGGCGTCGGCACTACGTTGCGAGGGGGCGCGGCGGGCCTCTGCCGCGAGAGGCAGCTTCAGTCGCTGGACGCTCCCGAGCCGCTCTGCGTGGCGCCCGAGGTATGCCCAGTAGAGTGAGGGGAGTGGGCACGTCGTCTTCGGGTCGAAGCGGCAGCCTTTGCAATAGTCGCTCATGCGGTCGATGTACGCCGAGCCCGCGATGTACGGCTTCGTGGTGAGCAGATCGCCCACTCCGAACGTTCCCATCGCGTGGACGTTGGGCTCGACGACCCAGTCGTAGGCGTCGACATAGGCCACCCAGAACCAATCCGTCAGCTCGCGGGGCGACAAGTCGAGCAGCATCCCGATGTTCGCGAGCACCATGAGGCGCGTGATGTGGTGGCTATATCCGTCTTCCCATACCGAGGCGACGACGGTGTCGAGGCAATGGAGGCCGGAGGTCTTGCCCCAGTACGCGGGAGGAACTCCCTTCTCCGCGCCGACGTAGGATGCGAGCGAGCCTCCGTCGCCGCCGCTCCTTCCGGTCGCCGACCAATTCTCCCCCCTCCAACCGCGATAGCCGCCGTCACCGGGGCCCTCTGCGGAGGGCTGCGCTGCGCCGGCGAGCACGCGGAAACCATCCGTCGCATCGTGTGCATGATGCATGTATTCGCGCCACCCCAAGATTTGGCGCACGAAGCCCTCCCTGCTCGCGAGTGGAATGCGATCGTCGTCCGCGACCTCGGCGATCACGCGACGGGCCGAGAGCCGCTGAAGGTTCAGCAACGACGATATTTGGGTGTGGAAGAGGTTCCGCGAGCGGGTCGACATCGCGTCCTCGAACGGACCGAACGTGGGCAAGCACTCGGCGCGCGCCCAACTCCAGACCTTCTCCGCGTGCGCGCGTGTCGCCGGGATTCGCTCCGGAACGAGGGTGCCGGGGTGCCGGTGCATGCGCTCGCGAACGAGACCACACACCTCCTCCGTGATCGGGTCGACGTCGAACGTGGGGAGGGGCGGGGCGGGCGGCTCCCCGCGCCACGGCTTTCGGTTCTCGGAGTCGAAGCTGAAGCGTCCGCCGACGGGTTTGCCCTTCTCCATCAGCACACCCAGGCGTCGTCGCACGTGGCGATAGAACGCATCCATTCGCCACGGCGGGCCGTTTTGGCTCACGCGGAAGTCGTCCGCCGTCGTCAGCCACCCCTCGTGAGGGAGGAGGCGCACCTTGCCCGCCTCCACCAGCGGCGCGAGCTCGGCGCGTAGCTCGCGCTCCGCGGGATGCATCACCTCGATCGGACCGAGCGACGCTGCGAGCGGCTCGAGAGCCGCGGCGTACGAGCTCGCGACGACGTGCCGAACGGCGACTCCTCGCTTCGCCTGCTCGAGCGCGAAGTGACGTAGGTTCGCGAGGACGAGCGCGAGCTTCTGCTTGTGGTACGGGCGCCGCGCCGCCTTCTCTGGACACTCGACGACGACCACGCCGACCGCGCTCGCAGGCTCTCGCGCGAGCGGCCCGACCTCGTCCGTGAGCTGGTCATAGGGGACGAAGATCCAACGACGGCCGGCTTCGTGGTTGCGGTGCGCGCGGAGCGCTTCGCGAAAGTGAGTCACGCCGCAAGCGGTACCACCGCGCGCGCGCGCGGGCCATGTGGCGGGACCTTCGATGCGCTTCGAGCGCCTTCTTCCTCGTTGAACGCCTGATTTGAGCGCAGGATCGCGTGGTGGCCCCGTGTGGACCCGAACGAGCCTCGGGCGACGCGTAGTCCTGCGCTCGCTGCATCAGGAACAAGATGAGCCTCGCGTGAGCCTCGGGCGATCCGCGTCGCTGCGGGGGGAGGGCCGCCAGCGCTAGTTTTTTGCTGAGTTTGCCAGGAGCTCCGGCCGAGCGCGAACGGCACGAGAGTTGCGAACGGTGCGTGATGACGTTTTGCTCTCGCCCTGACCAAAATCGCGCGGTGCGCTCGAGATCGACAGGAATGGATATCGCTCGCGCGCGGGCCGCGGCCTCCACTCGTGCGCTCCGACGAAGTCTCGAAGGCGTCGGCGAGGCGCGCGCATGAGAGCGCGATCCGTCGCTGCGTGGACGCTTCTCGGGCTCTTGGTCGCCGCCTGCGCTGCTGGGCGCGCCCCCTCCGCGGCCGAGGCTCTGGTCGACGCGTCGGTGGCGCCGGACGCGAGCCCTCCGCGCGACGACTCGAGCGATGATGATGCCGCTGAGCCGCCCCCGCCTCTCGACTCTGGGAGCGAAGCGTCGGCGTGCGCATCACCGTGTGGAATCGCTCCTCAATGTGGCTGTGCGGCGTTCGAGTCATGCGACATCGCCGCCGATGCTGCGCGCGGGTGCACCTCGTCCGGATCGAACGTCGTCGGTCGCGCGTGCCTCGGGACGTTCGAGTGCGCTCGTGGGCTATTGTGCTTATCGGGGGTGTGTCGCGCGCCGTGCGAGCCTTCGCTCGCCCCTTGCGCAGCGGGCAGTTGTTCGGACTACGCAAAGGCGCCTTCGGACGGTGGCGCGTCGGCTTCACTCGCCGCGTGCTCGGTCGCCTGCGACTATGCCGACGAGGGCTCGTGCGGTTTTCGACCCGGCGACCTCGCTGGGGCAGCCTGTGTGTTCCGAGCCGACCTCGGTCGCGCGGAGTGCATGAGTGTTCGCAACGTGCAGCTCCAGAGTGGTGTCTGCGCGGAAGACGCAGAGTGCGGCGCGGGTCGCGTCTGCGTCGCCACTTCGATGGGCTTTTCGTCGTGCCGGAGGCTCTGCAAGCTCGGCGCAGCGGACGCGTGTGGCGGGTGTGGGGCATTCCCTGTTTCGCGTGTGGTCGGCGGCGTCACGTTCGGATATTGCCCATGACGATTCAGCGAGCGACCCGATAGCCGAGCCGCTCGCCCGTCGCCCGCGTGACGGTCGGAGCGAGCTACTCCTCGCTGATCGTCCCGCTGTTCGTATTTGCGACGCGGAGGGTGCCAGTCCCGCCCTCCAAGCTGACGTCGCGCGCGGAGCCGGCGTTCCTCCACACCTCGACGCCCCGCCACGCGAGCGGGGTGTCGTCGACGCACGTCTGCGGGAGCGAGCGCGCGCGGATGACGGTCGCGTCTCCTGGGCCGAAGACACGTGTCCCTGTCGCGCTCGCGAAGACCGCCGTGCCCTCGTCGCACGCCACCACGCGCGCGTTCGCGAGCGGGACGAGCCCGTCGGTGACGGCGCGGGCGAGGAACACGACCGACCTTCCGAGTCGGCGGCGCTGTGCAAAGTGGGTATCGAATACGAGGTTCTCGAGGCCAGGGACGTCGAATGGGCTGCGCGCTAGGTCGAGGCTGGCCGTCCCGGCGATCTCTGCGGCGCCGATGTAAGGATCCGCGAGCGCGGCGTCGGAGGTGACCGAGCTCCCACGACCGCGTGGAGTATGCACGTATCCTCCGAGTACGTGCATTCCGGCGCTCGTGCCTCCTACGACGCTGCGCCGGTCGCGGACAGCGCGGTTCACCGCCGCGGCGAGGCGAGTGCCGGCGAACACGTCGACGTACTTCGTTTGATTCCCACCCGCGAAGAACACGAGCTCGGCGCGATCGAGCTTGGACTCCACCCAGCCGTCGTTCGCCGCCGCACGCAATTGGCGTAGCTCGTCGCCCTCGACGCTGTCGTTCCCGCGTCGAGGGTCGAGCACGATCTCGGTCGCCGAGCGCGCAGTAGGGCGCGTAGGCACCTCCCGTGTCGTCCATTCGCACGATGACGACGTCGCCTCTCCCTGCCGCGTCGATCGCCGCTCGCGTTGCCTCGTCGGAGTCCGGACCGCCCCCGGCGAGCAGCACACCGCCGCTCGTCGTCGGGGTGGCGTCGTCCTCCGCGCCCGCGCGATACACCACGATGCCCTCTGGGGGCGATTGCACGGGGGAGTCGACGACGCGCTCGACCAACAGCTCGATCGTATCGGAGTAGCCGTCTACCTCGCGCAACTCTACGAATGCACCCCCGCCGCGCGGGCCCGCGAGGGTGATCGGATCCGGGGCGTTGCCATTCGAATTTCGTTCGCTGTTGTAGGCGCGCGCGGCAAGCTCGCGGCCTGCCGCGTCGATGACGCGTACGTCGACCGCGGCGCGTGACCGTCCACGCCCGGCGCGTACGCCATAGTGGTCCGTCCACGTCAGACGAACCTGGTCTCCCACCGCATCCGGGAGCGGAACCTGGAGCCTTCCTCGCGCTCCGATCTTGCGCGACGACCAGGCGTCGAAGGCGAGCGGCGTCTGTCGTTGCGACGCAGGGAGCTCGACACTTTCGGACGTAGGCGCCGGCGCGCTGCATGACGGAAGAGCGAAGAGGGCGAAGCAGAAGCTCACGACGGCACGACGGCTCATGCGACGCGCGATAGCAATTCGTATGCCGCGGTGCTTCGCGCGCAGAAGCAGGGCTCGAGATCCGTGGAGAGGAACGCGCGAGGCCAGCACGGGACCAACCAGGTCCTCCGGCGCTATCCGTACGCATCGTCACGCCTCGTCCCCCCTCGCTGGTCGCGGGCGATGACGGTACGTCGACGGCAGGGCGCCTCGAGTCGATCCTTGTCGATCCCACGTTCGACCGTGGGGAGCCCGATCGCCGGTTCGGTATGGCACGGTGGGCGCCGCGACACATCGGGCCGAACACTACGTTTCGAGCGCGCCAGTAAGCCCAATTGCTCATTAGCCGATGAGTCGCAGATGCCGATCGCGCCGGTCGCGTGCGCGCCGAGCGAGGCTCGCGAGACCCGCTCGGAACGCCATATTCGAAAGGCGCCTTCGTCGCGCGCTGCACCCCATGATCGAAAGTTGCACCTACATGCGCCCCGGATCGGGCTCTCGAGGGCGAGGAGCGAAAGGGACATGTCGAATGGCGCTTCTCGGTTGGATTCATCGGAGAGCAGGGATGGCACGGGCCTCGCAGAACGGGTCGCATGACGCTCACGACCTCCCTCTCTCGCCTCGTCGTTCTCGCTGCCATGTTTACCACCGCCGCGTGCGCTGCGGAGACAGGCGAAGACGAGCTCGAGCTCGCCACCTCGGAGGAGGGAG
>JAAFHV010000329.1 GCA_013297655.1 Myxococcales bacterium
GATCGCTCGGATCGTGCGCACGGCGTCGACCACGATCGGCGAGAGGAGCGGCTCCCCCCCCGTGATGCGCACGCGCCGGACCCCGCCCGCGTGGAGCCCGCGAAGCAGCGTCTCGAAGGCCTCGAGGCGCAACGTGGACTCGTAATAACCGTCGCGTTTGTCGGGGCGACAATAGACGCACGCGAGATCGCACTTGTCGGTGAGCGACAGCCGTACCGAGCGAGGATCGGCGGTCGTCCGCGGCTCGATCGTGACGCGCGGATCGTCTGTCGCGCGGGGATTCAGGACCGGCAAAGAGCGCACGTCGTTCACCCTCCCGCGACGGGCGGGACGAGCGCCATGACGTCACCCTCGGCGAGGGTCTCCGCGCGCGTCGCGAAGCGCTCGTTTCGTGCGATCCGCACGTGCACCATACGACCACGGAGGCCCTCGTACGTCGACTCTACGAGCGCGACGAAGTCGTCGACGGTGGGCGCGTCCCCCGCGAGGGTGAGCCACGCTTCGTCGGTGCCCGCGAGATCGCGCGTAACCGCAAAAAAGAGCACACGCACCTTCATGCGCCACCTGCCGCGCCACGCACGAGCTCGGTCGCGTGGACGAGGATCTCGGCGACGAGCTGCTTCGTACCGAGCCTCACCGCGCTCGAGCTGCCCGGGAGCGCGATCACGATCGCCTCGCCGACGACGCCCGCCGTCGCACGGGAGAGCACCGCGCGCGCGCCGATCTCGTCCCACGAGAGCCTCCGGAAGGCCTCCCCGAAGCCGTCGAGCGTCTTCGTGAAGAGGGGCGTGACGGCCTCGTAGGTGCTGTCGCGCGGGGCGACGCCGGTGCCGCCGGTGAGCACCACCGCGTGGGCCCGGTCGGCCGCGATCGCATGGGAAATTTCCCTTCGGATCGCGTCGATGTCGTCCTTCACGATCGCGTGGCGTACGCAAAAGAACGCGGCGAGCTCCTCGACGAGCACCTTGCCCGAGGTGTCGTCGGCCGAGGTCCGTGTATCACTCACGGTGATCGTGACGACGCGCACGCTCTTCGCGCGGGCGAGGCGGAGCTCGCGAGCGCGACTCGAAGCCTCCGCCTTCGCGTGCGCGTGGCCGGCGTGGCTCGATTCGGCGCGCCGATCGCTCGTGTGGTCGTGGCCGGCGTGGCGCGCGTCGGCGTGCCGATCGCTCGTGTGGTCGTGGCCGACGTGGCCGGGGCTCGTCGCGCCTGCATCGGCGTGCGCGTGGGAGTGCGCGTGCGCGTGGCCGTGGCCTTCGGGGGTGCAGCGCGCGTCGACCCAGCCGACCCAATCGGCGCCGTGGGGCCCGTGCTCTCGCTTCCAGATCGGGACGTTCGCTTTGATGCGATCGATCGCCTCGCGCGAGGCCCAGAACGCGTCGCCGCGGTGCTTCGAGCTCGCCGCACAAACGACCGCCGCGTCGCCGACCGAGAGCTCCCCCAACCGATGCGCGACGGACACCCTCACCCCGGGCCGCTCGGCTTCGATTTCTTCGACGATTCGCTTCATTTCGGTGAGGGCCATCGCCTCGTAAGCGGAGTAGTCGAGGCGCGTGACGGCGCGCCCTTCGTTCGTGTCGCGGACGAGCCCGAGGAACGTGGCGACCGCGCCCGCTCCCGGGTGCCTCACGGCAGCGACCACCGCGTCGATCGAGAGCGCCTCGTGCGAGAGCCACACGCTCATCGCACGCCTCGCGGGGTGCGCTTCGAGCGCGTCGTGGCCTTCGCGCGCGGTGCCGGTTTCTTTCGTGGCTCGCGCTCGAACGTTCCGCTCTTGCCGCCCTCTTTGCGGACCAAGAACACCTCGAACGACATGCCGCGATCTTTGGCCTTGAGCATGTCGTAGAGGCAGAGCGCAGCGGCCGCAGCGGCGGTGAGGGCCTCCATCTCGACGCCGGTCTTGCCCTCGCAGCGCACGCGGGTCGTGATGGTGGCGTCCATGTCGCCGACCTCGATCGAGACCTCGACCTTGGAGAGGGCGAGTGGGTGACATAAAGGTATGAGCTCGCTCGTTTTTTTGGCGCCCATGATCCCGGCGATGCGCACGGTGGCGAGCACGTCGCCCTTGTCGGCGCGGCCGTCACGGATGAGCTTCGCGGTGCTCCGTGCCATCTCGACGCGCGCGCACGCTTGGGCCTCGCGGACCGTGATCGCCTTGTCGCCTACGTCGACCATGCGGACCTCGCCGCGCGGAGAGACGTGGGTGAGCCCTTTGTGCTTCACAGACATAGTTCCTCGAACGGGTAAGCCTCGACGAGCGCGCCGGCCTCGAGGGACGAAGCATCGCGCGGGATCACGACGAGCGCGTTGGCCTTGGCGATCCCGATCCCGGCGCCGCTCGCTTGGTGACGGCCCGCGCGCGCGACGAGGGTGCCCTCTTCGTTCGCGAGCGTCGCACGGACGAGCTCCATCCGCCCCGGATCGTGCGCGACGGCGTGCGCGAGGCGAGCCGGCACCGTGCGCGGCAGGGGAGAACGATCCCCTGCCATCGTGCGGAGGAGCGGCACCCCGAAGAGCGCGAACGTGACCATCGCCGAAGCCGGATTCCCCGGTAATCCGAGCAAGATCGCGCCCTTCCGGGTGCCGACGACGAGGGGCTTCCCGGGCTTGATCGCGACGCGGAAGAAGTCGAGCGAGATCCCGGCGTCCTCGAGCGCGCCGCGCACGACGTCGTGATCCCCCACGCTGACTCCACCGATGGTGACGACCAGATCGGCGGTCGACATCGCCTCGTCGAGCGCGCGCGCGACCGTGGCGCGGACGTCGGGGAGCGTTTTTCCGACGACCACCTGGGCACCAGCGCGCCGCGCCATCGTCGCGATCGCGATCGCGTTGCTCTCGGGGAGGGAGCCTTCGGGGCCGACCGCTCCGGGCGCGCGCAGCTCGTCGCCGTTCGTGATCAGGGAAACCCGAGGGCGCGTCGCGACGAGGATCGCGCCGCGATCGCACGAGGCGGCGAGCGCGAGATCGGCAGGTCCCAGGCGTGTCCCCTTGGAAATGGCGGCTTCCCCGCGCGCGAGATCGCTCCCTCGCCGGCGCACGTTCGCGAGCGCGGGCGGGCGCTTCGGGAACACGATCCGCCTGCCGTCGCCTTCGTCGCGAGCTTCGACGTGCTCTTGCATCACGACCGCGTCGGCGCCTTCCGGGAGCATCGCACCGGTGAAGATGCGCATCGTCGTGTCCTTCGCGAGCGCGAGCGGCGCGTGGCCTGCGCGACTCTCACCCGCGAGGAGGAGCGCGCCACCCGTCTCGGCGAGGCTCTCGCGCGCGACCGCGTAGCCGTCCATCGTCGACGCGTCGAACGCGGGCAGATCGAACGGCGGCGCGACGTCCTCCGCGAGCACACGCCCGTCGGCGAGGTAAAGCTCGAGGCTCTCGTGCGTGCGCTCGGCGGGGGACACGAGGGAGAGGAGGCGCGATCGTGCCTCGTCGAATGCGAGCATCGCTCTTCGTTAGCTCAGATCGCCGAGGCCGCGATAGGCGCGTGTCCGATCGTTCGGACGGCCACCAAATAGTCGTTTTATATCGAATGGTTATCGACGGTCAGAGCTCGTCGTCGGCGAACGCGAGCACAGATCCGATGGCCGTGGTCCCGGCCGCGAGGGCGGCGAGGCGGTCGAGTCCGATCGCGTTCCCGGAGCACTCGGGGAGGCCGCGCTCGAGGGCGGCGAGGAAACGTTCGTCGATCGGGTACATCGGGAGCCCACGCGCGTGCCGGTCGGCGCGGTCCTTCTCGAAGCGCGCGCGTTGCTCGGTTGCCCCGGTGAGCTCCCCGAAGCCGTTGCACAGCTCGACCCCCGCGGCGTAGAGCTCGTAGCGCTCGGCGAACCGGGGATCGTCGGGGCACGTTCGCGCGAGCGAGGCTTGCACGGCAGGATAGTGGGTGAGGAACACCGGCCTATCGAGGCGCGCGAGGGCGGGCTCCACCCGATCGACGAGGAGGCGATAGAACGTGTCCTCGTCGTTCTCGGCGAGCGCGAGCATCGTGCCCTCGTCGACGTCGGCGAACGAGCGGAACGCCTCCGCGACCGTCATTCTCGGGAACGGTGGGCGGGTGTCGAGCGCGCGGTCGCCGAGCGCGACGTGGCCGGCGGTGACCTTCGCCACGAGCTGCTCGGTGTCGCGCATGGTGTCCGCCATCGTGCCGGGAGCCCGATAAAACTCGAGGATCGTGAACTCCGGGTTGTGCCGCTCGCCGCGCTCGCCCTCGCGGTAGGCGCGCGTCACTTGGAAGAGCCGCGACGACGCCTCGCCCCGCGCGCGCGCGTCGGCCAAGAGGCGCTTCATCTGATACTCGGGCGACGTGTGCAGGTAGCGGTTCGGCGAACGGGTGACGACCTCGAACGCGGCGAGGTGCACGTCGAGCCCGGGGGACGGCACGAGGCACGGCGTCTCCACCTCGTCGTAGCCGCGCGAAGCGAAGAACGAGCGCACGTCGCGGACCACGCGCGCGCGCACGTCGAGCCGCTTCGTGAGCGCCGTCACGCCTCGAGGCCTCGCAGGAGCACGTCCGCGAGCTGCTTCGCGGCGCGGCCGAGGGCGCCATGCTCGGCGCGGCCGAGGGCCCACGTGAGGGCGATGCCGTCGAGGGCCCCGAACGTCGCGCGCGCGACGAGGCTCGGTGACACGTCGGCCCTGAAGATGCCCTCGGCTTGGCCCTCGGCGACGACCTTCGCGATCGCGTCGAGGTACGCCATGAAGCGCGGGGCGGCGTACTCCTTCATGAGCTTGGTCGATTGGCGCAAGATGATCGTGATCACCTCCGCGAGATCGCGCTCCCCCTCGAGGAGCCCGAGCTGGAGCTCGATCACGGCGCGGAGCCGCTCGCGAGCGTCCTTCCGGAGCGGGAGCTCCCGCTTCATGAACGCGAGGAGGCGCTCCACCCGGTCCTCGAAGAGCGAGACGAGCAGCTCGTCCTTCGAGCGGAAATAGAGGTAGATCGTGCCGTCGGCGACGCCGGCCGCCTTCGCGACCTCGCTCACCCGCGTCGCGTAGAAGCCGTTCTTCGCGAACACGCGGACCGCCGCGTTCAAGATGCGCTCGCGCTTGTCCCCGCTGCGTCGCGACTTGGGGGTGTCGTCCTCGGCGGGCTCGACGCCTCGTCGAGGCGCCCGCGCCTTCGGTTTGGGCTCGGCCTTCGCACGCTTCCGCGAGGTGAATGACGATTCAGTCACTGCCACGTGGCTACCAAAGCTCCCGTGCAGGGTCAACGGAAGCCCCGTTCGGACGCGACCCCACCGCGTCGGTGCCCACCTCTCCGCACAAACAGGCGCGTCCCATGCGAGGGACATCGCTCGCGGCCGAGCGCGCCCCGTCAGTGGGCGGCGGCGGTGAGCAGCATGCGGGTCGCGAGCTCGGCGATTTGGTGCCCGATCCACGGCCCCGCGAGCACGAGCGTGAGCCCGCCAGCGAGCATCTTCGGCAGGTGCGAGACCGACGGATCTTGAATCTGGGTCGTGCTCTGGAACGCGCCGACGAACAGGCCGACCACCGCCGTCACGAGCAAAATGGGCGCCGAGACGAGCAGCGTGAGCAGCATCGCGCCTTGCGCGTGGGCGACGAGCGACTCGGCGGGCACGCTCAGTCCGCGCCGTCGGCGGCGTCGCTCGAGCCGTCTCCCGAGGCGTCGGGCGTGCTCGTGTCCGGAGCGCTGGTGTCGGCGGTGCCGGTGTCGGCGGTGCTGGTCTCGCTCACTCCCGAGTCGTTCGGTGGGGTGACCTGGACGCCGCCGCCCTTGGGCGTGCATGCCGCGACGGTGACCGCGCCGCCGGCGGGGGGGCAGCAGAGGTCGTCCTGGGCGTTCGCGAGCTCGCTCTGGAGCTTGCAGATGAGCGGGGCGATGCAGTCGTCGTTGCCGCCGTTGTCACCGAGGTGGCTGCAGCGCTGGCCTTCGGACTGGTTCGAGCAACCCGCGCCGCCGACGACGGCGACAGCGAGCGCGGCCGTGAGGCCACATACGGCGAAGATTACACGCGCGCGGAGCGTTCGGCCCCCCGAGCGATCGTCACGGCCAAGCTTCATGGCGCGGACCTTCGCATAACTATTCGAGCCTTGGCAAGCCGCGCGGGATGCCCGTCTCCCGCCCGCGGGCGCGCCCTCTCGGCCGGTTCACGTATCGTCGGACACGTTCGACGAGGACGACCGCTCGCGCTGGAGCTTCTTGTCCTTCGCCTCGACCGCGGCGCCGAAGAGCCGCACGTACTCGATCGCGCTCGACAGCGAGAAAAAGAGCGAGAGGTACAGGAGCGCGCGACCCACCTTGCCGAGGTCGACGATGCCCAAGTCGACGAGCCCGAAGTACTTGAGATGGTACGGAAAACCGATGAGTATCGTGATGATACCGACCATCTGGAGGGCCGTCTTGGTCTTCCCCTCGTTGCCGGCGCTGATGACGACCCCCTCGCTCGCGGCCACGGAGCGGAGCCCGGTGATCGTGATCTCGCGGCCGAGGATCACGACGACGATCCACGCCGGGACACGGCCGAGCGGCACGAGCCACACGAGGCACGCCATGACGATGAGCTTGTCGGCGAGCGGATCCATGAACTTGCCGAGCACGCTGACGATGCCCATTTTTCGGGCGAGGTAGCCGTCGAGGGCGTCGGTGAGGGCCGCGACGGTGAACACGAAAGCCGCAAAAAAGCAGCCCTTTGGGGTGTTTGCCTCGAGAAAGTAGAGGCACGCCGGGATCATCAAGATGCGCGCGAACGTGATCAGGTTCGGCACGTTGAGCGCGTCTTCGGCGAGCGATCGACGGCGCTCGCGACGCGCGACGAGGTCGGGTTTGGCTTGGGGCGCGCTCGGCATGCTCGTTCGCCTAAGTACGGGGGGATCTCGCGCGAGACAAGGGACCTTACAAACCAGAGACGAGGACGCTGCCTTCGCCAGAGAACCGAAGCAGGCCGTGGTGAGCGCCGGGGGCGTCGGCGGGGAGCACGGAAGTCACGTCGATCGCGCCGAGCCAGCCCACCACGACCTCGCGCCGCGCGACGACCGACGCGTCCGCCTCGACCGCGAGCGTCACGAGTGACGAGGCGGTCTCGAGCACGAGCGCGCCCTGGCCTGCGAAGCGCACCGTCCGGAGCTCCGCTGCGCCGAGCGTGATGCGATCGTTCTCGTAGTCGAGCGAGAGCTGGAACCCGAGCACACGATCTTCGCGCACCGTGCACGGCGCGCCCTCGAGGATGAAGCTCGAGAGCAGATGGCCTGGCTTCGGCCCGACCACGACCTGGCCCTCACCGGCGAGCTCTACGAGCGGGCTACCGAAGCCGCCGAACGTCTCTCCGAGCGAAGCCCCGCCGCGCCTGCGCTCGAGGATCCTCGAGTCGAGCGCGCCCGTCATCGTGCGGATGCTCTCGAGGCGCGTCGCGAACGGGCGGAGCCTGGTCGGCCGCGCGATGACGATCCCGGTGGCGTGAAGAGAGACCGGCGCCTCCTCCCGCGGAGAGAGCGCGCTCGCCTTCGCGAAGTGCGAGGCGGACGGCGGTGGGAATACGCTCGCGGCGGTCGGCATCGCGAGCACGCTCGACGGGCCAGCGTGCATGCTCGGCGGCGCGGCGCTCCACGACATCGGCGCTTCGTGGGGGAGCGCGATTTGGGATGGCGGCGGAGGCGGCGGGAACGCGACCGGCTCGACGAGCGAGCCAGGGGGAGGCGGCGCGACGATCAAGGTCTGGCGTCGTCCCGCGACCTCCGCCACGGGAGCCGGAGCGGGGGCATACCCATTTTTCTGCGGTGGAGGGGGGCCGTCGCGGGTGCTCGGAGGGCGCGTCCCGAGCTCGATGGGGCTCCAATCCTCCGCCGGGGGGAGGCTCGAGTGTTGTTCGGCGAGGGCAAAGTCGAGCTGCCCCGCGTCGAGCTCCTCGTAGGCTTCTTTTGCGAACGCTCGCACTTCGCGCGCGGGACCGGACCCGATGTTCGGGTGCATCGAGTCGCTCGGGCGAGCTTGGGCGGCGCGTTCCATCATGCGGCGCGCGAGGTGGGTGTGGCCGCTGCGTTCGAACGCGGCTTGGGCCCGCGCGTAGTCGCCGAGCCGATCGAGGCAGAGGCCCAAGTACCCCCACGCCCGCGGGTGGTCGGCGTGATCGTGGAGGAGAGCGTCGAGCTCGGCCTTCGCGCGCTCCGGCTGCCCCGTTTTCAAGAAACAAAGCGCGAGGTTCAGGAGAAGCGCAGGATCGCGCGGGCTCTTCTGGCGGAGCTGCTCGTAGATCGCGATCGCGCGCGGGTAGAGGCCCACCCGGAAGTAAACGACGGCGAGCAGATCTTGGCCCTTCTGGTCCCCGGGCTTTCGCAGCAGCGCTTGCTCGAGCTCCTCCTTGGCCTCTAGCTCGCGACCGTCTTGGAGCAGCTCGCTCCCACGGTAGAGATGGAAGAGGAAGTCCTCGTCGTTCGCGTCGCGCGCGCCGTCTCCGGGCTCAGGGCCGCGTGACACGCTGCGCGCCCCCTTGCGTGACTCGGCTTCGCGGGACGCCCCCATCGGTTCTCGACACTCTACACGAGCTTTGCGGCGAGTCAGAGCGTCCGACCGTGAAACGTCCACACCCCCGCGATCGCGGCCAGATGAGCGCAAAATCGACCCCCGCGACGGACTCGAGGGGGCTCACGAGGCCGACGGCGGCGTCTGGGCGCGCCGGAGGGCGACGAGAGAGAGCACGAACGCGGCGGCGGCGACGACCCACGCCGCGCCTCCGGCGAACGGGCCCGAACCGAGCCCACCGAGGAGCGTCTTGGAGCCGACGAGCTCGAACAGCCCGCCGCGAAAGATCGCCCGCGTCCCGAAGAGCCAGCCCGTGTGCGCCGCCATCGCCCCGTAGGAGCCGCGCTCGCGGAGCCATATCGCAGCGAACGTGGCGCCGAGCGTGCCCGCGACCGCCGCCTCGAGGACGGTCGTGCCCGGCTCGGCCAGCACCCCGACGAACGAGGCCGCCCCGCCCGCCGCGATACGAAGGGAAAGGAGGTTTACCTTCTCGGTCACACGAAGCACGAGCCCACGGAAGAAGAGCTCTTGGAATACCGCGGTCGCCAGCGCGGACAGGAGGCCGGTCGCGAGGGTGGCGACGACGAGCCCGCCCGGAGCGAAGTGGCCGGCGCGAGT
>JAAFHV010000033.1:0-6832 GCA_013297655.1 Myxococcales bacterium
CCCGTCGGCCTCGAGGAGCAAATGCGCTTCGCGATCCGCGAGGGCGGCCGCACCGTCGGCGCGGGCATCGTCACCAAGATCCTGGAGTAAGCCATGTCGTCCGCGACCACCATCCGCATCCGCCTTCGGGCCTTCGATCACCAGCTCCTCGACAAGTCGGCCACCGACATCGTCGAGACGGCCAAGCGCACCGGCGCCCGCGTCGCGGGTCCGATTCCGCTCCCCACCCACATCTCGCGCTACACGGTCCTCCGCGGACCGCACGTCGACAAGAAGTCGCGTGAGCAGTTCGAGATCCGTACCCACAAACGTCTGCTCGACATTCTCGACCCCACGCAGCAGACCTTGGACGCCCTCATGAAGCTCGACTTGTCCGCTGGGGTGGACGTCGAGATCAAGACGCCTCGCTGAGGGGAGCCGAATCATGGCAAAGATCGACGTATTCAATCTCAAGCGCGAAAAAGTCGGCGAGCTCACCCTCGCAGACGAAGTCTTCGCGGCCGAAATCAAAGAACACCTCTTCTACGAAGTCGTGAAGGCGCAGCTCGCCTCGCGTCGTCAGGGCACTGCGGCGGCCAAAAACCGCTCCGCCGTCTCTGGCTCCACGAAGAAGATGTACAAGCAGAAGGGCACTGGCAACGCACGCCACGGCTCCAAGCGCGCCCCGATCTACGTCGGTGGTGGTCAGGCTCACCCGCCGCGTCCGCGCGACTGGTCCTACCGCCCCCCGGCAAAGGTCCGCGCTTCCGCTCTTCGCGCTGCCCTCTCCAAGTTCCACAAGGAAGGCCGCCTCGTCGTCGTCGACGCGTTCGAGCTCGCCGAGGTCAAGACCAAGGGTCTCCTCGCTACGCTCGCCACGCTCAAGACGGAGAAGAAGGCCCTCGTGGTCGACGCGAGCACGAACGAGAAGCTCAAGCTCTCGATCCGCAACGCCGAGAACCACTCGTTCCTCCCGCCGGAAGGCGTCAACGTTTACGACCTCCTCCGCCACGACACGCTCGTTCTCTCGAAGAGCGCGGCGCAGGCGCTCGAGGCACGCCTTTCCAGCAAGAAAGTCGGTGCATAATGAGCCACGAGAACATTCTTCTCCGCCCGATCGCGCTGACCGAGAAGGCCTCGATGCTCCGCAACCAGAGCAACCAGGTCGTCTTCGAGGTCGCTCGTGACGCCAACAAAGTGCAAATCCGCGACGCGGTCCAGGCCCTCTTCAACGTGAAGGTCGAAGCCGTCAACACCCAGAACTACCGCGGCAAGGACCGTCGTATGGGTCGTGGATACGCCAAGCTGCAGAACTGGAAGAAAGCCATCGTGACGCTCAAGGCGGGCGACTCGATCGACTTCTTCGCCGAGGCCTCGGAGTAAAGCGATGGGTATCAAAGCGTTCAAGCCGACGTCGCCTGCACGTCGCTATTACTCGGTCTCCGACTTCAAGGAGATCACCCCGGGCAAGCGCCCGGAGAAGAAGTTCCTCGAGCACCAGACCGCCTCCGGCGGCCGCAATGCTCACGGGCGCATCACCTCGCGTTTCCGCGGCGGTGGACACAAGCAGCGCTACCGCATCCTCGACTGGAAGCGCCCGAAGATCGGCGTCCCGGCGAAGGTCGCGAGCATCGAGTACGATCCCAACCGTACCGCGCGCATCGCGTTCCTCCACTACGCCGACGGCGACAAGAGCTACATCCTCGCCCCCGACGGCCTCAAGGTCGGCGACATGGTCGTGTCGAGCCGCACGGCCGACATCAAGCCGGGCAACTCGATGCCGCTCCGTCACATCCCGCTCGGGACGACGATCCACAACATCGAGCTCCGCAAGGGCAAGGGCGGCCAGATCGTCCGCTCCGCCGGCGCGGCCTCGGTCCTCATGGCGAAAGACGGCGACTACGCCCAAGTGCGTCTCCCCTCGGGCGAGATTCGCAAGGTGCACCTCGACTGCCGCGCCACCATCGGCCAGGTGTCGAACCTCGACCACGCCAACATCAGCATCGGCAAAGCCGGTCGCTCGCGTTGGCTCGGTCGTCGTCCGCACAACCGCGGCGTCACGATGAACCCGGTCGACCACCCGATGGGCGGCGGCGAGGGTCGTACCTCCGGCGGACGCCACCCGTGCTCGCCGTGGGGTCAGCTCGCAAAGGGTCTCAAGACCCGCAACAACAAGCGCACCGACAACATGATCGTCAAGCGCCGCGGTCAGAAGGGTTAAGCCATGCCTCGTTCAATTAAGAAGGGACCCTTCGTCGATGGCCACTTGGCCGAGAAGGTCGCCGCTGCTTCCGCCACGCAGTCCAAGAAGGTCATCAAGACCTGGTCGCGCCGCAGCACGATCACCCCGGACGCCATCGGCCTCACCTTCGCCGTCCACAACGGCCGCAAGTTCGTGCCGGTGTTCGTGACGGAGAACATGGTCGGGCACAAGCTCGGCGAGTTCGCGCCGACCCGCACCTTCCACGGTCACTCCGGAGACAAGAAGGCCAAGGTCAAGGGCAAGTGAGCCTCTGACTGCGGTCTCCGCCTCGACTCACCTCGAGGCGTGACGAAGCCCACGAAGCGAAAGCTCCGTGGGCTTTCGTGTATTTTGCATCGAGGTGATCGTGGGCGATCGGCGCGAGGGCGCGCGCGTTCGGCGGCGCAGCGGGCGGGCGATCGTGCGACGATACGGCGATGAAGCGAGCACGTTCACGGGCACGTGGTTTCGTAGCGCCAGGGATGGTGAGCCTCGGGCTCGTCGTGGTGTGGGCGTGCAAGCCACCGGAGGCGCCGAAGGCGTTCGAGCCCTGCGCGGATCCGGCGGTGACGACGATGGAGGCGGGGACGGCCGCGGTGCAGGCCGCCGACGCGGTGGTGACCGCGCTCGGTCCGAAGCTTCGCGCGTGCTACGAGACCGCGCGCCGCAGCGAGCCGCTCCTGCAGGGGTGCATCGTGGTCGTCGCGAAGGTCGACCGAGGTAAGGTCGAAGAGAACCACGTGGACACCCTCCACGGCCTCGACGCCGAGACCGCCGAGTGCATTCGCGCGGTCGTGAGCCAAGCGTCGTTCGACCCGAGCGCGAAGGGCCGCGTCGCGGTACCGCTGACGTTCACGAGTGGGAAGTAGGCTTTCGGGAGGGGTGCCGTGGTCGGAGCGGGGGTGTCGTCTGGGTCGCTCGCGGGGGGGGCCGTCGCGAGCGGGCCCGAGGGCCGAGCCTACCCGCGGGACTGGCTCCCCACTTTGGTGATCGCGGCCGCGAACGCCGCGAGGCGCTCGAGTGTGACGCCGGCGAACCGGAACGTGGCGGGCTTGCCTGGCCTCCCCGCGACGACCTCCACGGTGGCTCCCGTCTTCGCGAGCGCTTTGCCGAGCGCGGTCGCGACGCGGGCTTCGTCCTCACCGACGCGCGAGCCCGCTCCGGCCTTCTCGGGCTTCGCGCGGCGGAGGGTGGTCGCGGCGCGTTCGATCGCGCGCGCGCTCGCCTTGTGCGGCTCGAGCGTCTTGCCGTCGGGGAGGAGGAGCGGCTTGCGTCGACGGAGGAGCGCGCCAGGTGTGTCGTCCTCGGGAGTGGCCTCGGCGAGGCCGATGAGGGCGGTCGCGCGCGCTTGACCCGACGAGAGCGCCTCCTCGCGGGTCATCGTGCGCGCGATCTCGACGAGGCGCTGCGCTTGGCTCACGCTCATCCCCGCGTCCTTCTCGCACACCTCGGCGAAGGTCTTGCGACCGAGCGCGGCGATGGCGGCCTTTTCCTTGAGCCGCGTGAGGGCCTCGCCGATGTCGTAGAAGGCCTCCACGATCTGGCCCCTGCGCCGCGCGATGAGCGCCAAATCGCGCCGCGCCTCGGCTAGCACGCGCGCCGTCTTCGCCGCGGCGGCCTTCTCGGCCCGCTTCGCGAGCGCGTCCGGTAGCGGCCTTTTCCCCTGCGTTCCCTTCGTCTTCGCGTTCCCCATGCCGAAGAGGGTACGAGAGTCGCCCACGTCGGCAAGGCGAAAAAACGCCAACGCTGGCGAATGGAAACGCCAACGCTGGCGAATTTAGAAAAACGCCAACGCTGGCGAATTTGGAAAAACGCCAACGCTGGCGAATGGAAACGCCAACGCTGGCGAATTTGGAAAAACGCCAACGCTGGCGAATGGAAACGCCAACGCTGGCGAATGGAAACGCCAACGCTGGCGAATTTGGAAAAACGCCAACGCTGGCGAATGGAAACGCCAACGCTGGCGAATTTGGAAAAACGCCAACGCTGGCGAATGGAAACGCCAACGCTGGCGAATTTTGGAAAAACGCCAACGCTGGCGAATGGAAACGCCAACGCTGGCGAATTTGGAAAAACGCTGGCGAATCTGAAAAAAACACCAGCGCTGGGAAAGGGGAAACCGCGCTGCTGTGCGCGAGAAGGCGATTGGGGCGGGCTCGGCCGAGCAAGCCCGTGCTTCGGCGAAACGTTCGTGCGCGCTCCCCCTGCCTTCCGTTACGCTCGCTCGAATGAAGCGCAACGCTAAGCCCAAGGCTTCCGTCGTTCTCGGCGAACGTACGCTCGTGCGGGTGCCCCTCGCCGACAGCCGCGATGTCGCTGCGCTCGGGCAGGCGCTCGCGACGTTGAACGACGTCTTCCGCGACGGCGCCGTGATCGACGCGAAGAAGAACGACGACCTCACGTACCTGATCGTTACGTTCCACACGCCGAAGAAGAAGTGGATCCGAGAGCGTGTGTTCTTCGCGCGCTGCGCCGAGCACGTGTCGCTCCATCCGGCGATGCTCGAGTACACCGCCCTCCTGAACCGACCGGCGCGCAAGCTCGGCGGGGACCTTTGCCACGGCGACTGCCACCCGGTCGGCTCGTTCGCGATCGTGCCACTCGCGCTCCGCGATCCGAGGTACATCGGCGCGCTGATCGAGCACCTCCGGAGCTGGGACATGGATCACGAGAGCTTCCACCCCTCGCTCATCGAGGAGCTCCTCGTACGGCACGGGATCCGCGAAGAGACGCTCGACCTCCTCGCGTGGCGCGCGATCGAGAGCGACGGGCAGTCGCGCGAGAACCTCGAGCAGGCCGTGCGCGACCATGGACTCTTGGCGAAGATCGAAGAGCACGGTGGCGTCGAGGCGTTCGTCGATCGTGCCCTCCGCATCAACCGGCGGGTGAATTACCTCCCGATCTACGTCGGGAACGCGGGGCGTGCGCTCTTCGCGGGGAGGCAAGCGGATTTCGAGCGCTGGCTCGCGCTGTTCGAGGCGCGCGGCCTGGTCTTCGAGGCCGGCGATCGCGAGCCGCCAGCGGCCGAGATCTCGGATCACTCCGTGCCGGCGTGGCCGGACGAGTTCGAAGAAGACGACGACACCACCCCATGACTGCAGCCGGTCGGGGAGGCGCGCGCGGCCTCCGCCTCCTCGTTGCCATTCGAGCAATCGTGCTACCGTTCCGTCGGTGAATCTCGAGGCGGGGAAGACTCTCGAGGGGCGGTTCCGGCTCGTACGGCTCCTCGGTGAAGGGGGCATGGGCGCGGTGTGGGAGGCGGTCCACCTCGTTACGCTGAAGTCCGTCGCGCTCAAGGTGCTGAAACGCGAGGGCGCAGACGCGACGAGCGCAGCGCGTTTCCTGCGAGAAGCGCGGGCGGCGAGCGCGGTGAAGCACCCGAACGTCGTGAAGGTCCACGATGTGGTCCACCTCGATGGCGCGCTCTTCATGGTCATGGATTTGCTCGACGGTGAGTCGCTCGAAGAGCTGCTCGAACGAGAGCCGCGCCTGTCGATCCGCCGCGCCGCGCGCATCCTCGCGCCGGTCGTGAGCGCGGTGCGTGCAGCCCACGCTGCGGGGATCGTGCACCGTGACTTGAAGCCGGCGAACATCTTCCTCTGCCGCACCGAGTCCGCCGACGACGTGCTGGTTCAGGTGCTCGACTTCGGCATCGCAAAGCTCGTCCCGCAAGACGCCGACGCGAAGCCGATGGACGGCAAGCTCACCCAGACCGGCGCCGTGCTCGGCACTCCGTACTACATGGCACCGGAGCAGGCCTTCGGCGAGGCGATCGATCCTCGCGCCGACATTTGGGCGCTCGGGGTGGTGCTGTACGAGTGTCTCGCGGGGCAGCGGCCGTTCGAGGGCGACAGCGTGGGCCAGCTCCTCAAGGCGATCGCAAAAGAAGATTACGTTCCCCTCGACCAGCGCGATCCTTCGTTGCCCTCGACCCTCGTCGAGCTCGTACGAAGCATGATCAAGACCGACCGCAACGAGCGGCTCGCCGACCTCGACGCGGTTCACGTGGAGCTCTCGCGCATCGCGAGCGACACCACGCCGACCTCGCCTCCGCCGACCCGCATCACGATCAGCGCGATACCCGTCGAGGGCGCGCCCTTGTCGGTGGACGCCCTCGGTGAGACACGGCCGAGCGACGCTCCGGTCGCGGACGTGCGGCCGAGCGTGAAGCCGACCGTCCCGCCGACGTCGCGCACGCGTCTCGCCTTCGCCGCAGGAGTGCTGGGCCTCGCCGCGGTGGCCATCGTGGCCATCGTCATGCGCACCACGGGTGGAGTCGACGAGCCCGGTCCCGGCCACGCCCCGACGGCAACCCAAGCGTCGACCGCCGCCGAGCCGGCTTCATCGGCGTCGGTCGCGCTCACCGCCGAGCCGCTCACGCTCGCTCCGTTGCCTTCTTCGAGCGCACCCGGCCGAGGGACCGCCGCGCCGAGTGCGCAACTCAAGGCCGCCGTCGCTGCGGGGAAACCGTCGTCCGCGAGCCTCGCCGTCTCCACGCCCGTTTCGACCATCCCCGTACCGTCCGCGAGCGGCGCGGGTGGCCTTTACGTAAAACCTCCGTTCTGATGGATAGCCTATGCGTGTAGCTTGCATCTTCTCCGTGTCGGCGCT
>JAAFHV010000033.1:6842-50049 GCA_013297655.1 Myxococcales bacterium
GTGGCTCACGCCCGCGCTCGCCGTGGCCGATGGCGAAGCTCCCGCGGTGGAGGCCTCTACCGTGACGGAGGCGCGCTCGCTCTACGAGAAGGGCACCGAGCTCGGACAGAAGGCGCAGTGGGCGGAGGCGCTCGCGTCGTTCGAGCGCTCGTTCAAGCTTCGTCCCCACGCTGCGACCCTCTACAACGTCGCGCAATGCTTCCGCGCGATGGGCCAGTACGCGCGCGCGCGGGCGAAGTTCGTCGAGGGGCTCACCTGGAGCCGCGAGCACGGGGACGAGCTACCGGAGAGCCTCGCCACGTCGTCGAGAGGGTACGTCGCCGAAATCGAGCGCCTGCTCTCGCGAGTGGAGATCACGCTCGCACCGGCGGACGCGAAGCTCGCTGTGGACGGCGCGCCGCTCGTGAATGATGGCGGCGCCTGGGTGGCGGGCGTCGCGTCTCCGGGGGCGCCTGCGACGGCGCCAGGTGCGAGGTTCGTGATCACCGTCGATCCGGGCACGCGGATCTTTACGCTCGCGCGGCAGGGGTTCCAAGACGTGGTCGTCCGCGAGACGTTCGCTCCGGGAGGTTCGACGAAGCTCGACCTCCAGCTCGATCGGCTGCCCGCGCGGCTGAACATCTCCGCCAACAGGCCGAACGCGCTCGCGTTCGTGAACGACGTGGACGCGGGGGTGGTGCCGGTCTCGCTGCGTCGCGCGGCGGGGAAGTATCACGTGCGCGTCACCGAGGCGGGCTTCGTGCCTTACGACACCGAGGTCACCGTGCGCGCCGGCGAGGAAGCGAACCTACGCGCGCCGCTCGAGCCCGAGAAGATCCCGATCACGAAGCGATGGTGGTTCTGGACGGCGGCGGGGGTCGTGCTCACGGGCGTCGTGGTCACGACCTACTTGGTCACGCGACCGGAGCCGGATCGCCAGCGGCTCGACGGAGGAGGCCTCGGATGGATCGTCCCGGTGCCGTGATCCACTCCACGTTCGCGACCGCGCTCTGCTTGGGGCTCGCGGGCGTGCTCGTGCCTTCGTGCAAAGAGGGGCCCCCGCCGCTCGGCGAAGCGCTCGTGATCGTCGACACCGACGCGCCCGTACCGCTCCTCGCCAGTCGCCTCCGGATCGATTTTTACTCTGCGGAAGGCGCGTGGTTCGAATCGCGCGACGTGGCGGCGCCGGACCCGAAAGACTGGCCGGTAAGCTTCAGCGTGTACCTCCCCGAGGGCACGCCGTCTCGCTCGGTGACGGTGCGCTTGCGGGCCTATGCGGAGGGAAAGACGAGGGACTACCTCGGCGAGCGCTTCGTATCGCGCACGGAGGAGCGCGAGCTCGTTCCGCGGCGGCTCGTCGTCGCCGGGGTCGACGAGACTCCGCGGAGCGAGCCGCAGCCGCTCCTCACGATCGATCGCCTCGTGCGCCTGTCGCTCGAGCCTGGAACGGTGGGGAGCGCGCGGGTGGTGCTTCGTGGCGAATGCTTCGGCACGATGGCCGATCTCGCCGCCGGGACCTCGTGTGTCGCCACCGAGAACGTCCGGGAGCCGCTCGCACCGTTCGCCCTCGATCCGGACATGACGAGGCCGACGACGAGCGAGCAAGGAGGCTTCGGGAAGGCCGAGCCGTGCGAAGGAGCGCCGCGCGAAGGGGAAGTGTGCGTGCCGGGCGGCGTGTTCGTGTTCGGGAACGCATCCGAGTACGGACGCGAAGAGCTGAGTGGTGTGCCCGAGCGCGTCGCGAAAGTGAGTGCGTTCTACATGGATCGGTTCGAGACGACGGTCGCGCGGTGGCGGACGCTGAACGCGGGGCTCCCGTTCTCTCGCGAGCCCGTTATCAGGAACGAAGGGCCGCTCGACGCGACGAGCCGCGACGAACGAGACCGGCGCCTGTGCAGCGCGAGTGACTCCCCGCGAGGGCGCGAGGACTATGCGCTCACGTGCGTCGTGTGGCGCATGGCGCGGTCGCTTTGCCGCGCGGCCGAGGGCGACCTGCCAACCGAAGTGCAGTGGGAGTACGCCGCGCAGGCGGCCGGGCGCGCGACGGAGACACCGTATCCTTGGGGGCACGAAGAGCCTTCGTGCAGCCGCGTCGTCTACGGTCGATTCGGCGGTGGCCTCGGTCGCGCCGAATGCGTCGACGCGGGGCCGGGTCCGCAACCGGTCGACGCCGCCGCGCGCGCTGACGGTGACGTCTCGCCGCTCGGAATCGTCGGGCTCGGTGGTGGCGTTTCCGAGCTCACGCGTGACGCACTCTTCGGCTTCGACAGCCCGTGCTGGCGCGCGAACGGGCTTCGTGATCCGAGCTGCTCGGCCGAAGCGAGCGAAGCTCACGCGCGTCGCGGTGGCAGTTGGTCGTCGAACGCCGCAACCGTCGGCGCGACTTCCAAGGTCGGTACCGGGGCCGCGGAGTCCGGTCCGCAAGTCGGGTTCCGTTGCGTGCGCGTCGGATCCTCCTTGGCGGGAGGTGGGCCGCGGTGAAGCGTCCGATTCTCACGACCCTGCTCCTCGTCGTGGCCTGCTCCTCGGAGCCGCTGCCCGCGGTCGGCCACGTGCTGGTTCACTTCGACACGGACGCGCCGCTGCCTTCTTCGCTCGAAGCGCCGCCGGTCGAACCGCTCTTCGACCGGCTCCTCGTCGAGGTTTTTGCGCCTGGAGCGAATTCGCCGTGTGCGGGATGCCGGCGCGAGCTCGCCCTCGACGCGCAGAGCTTTCGAGACCACACGGCGTCGATTCAGGTGCCCACCCCCGCGGGGCGAGAGGGATACCGAGCTCGCACCCGCCTCTTTCTCGCTCGGCATGCCCTTGGTGGCGAGCCGCTCGCGGACGGAGCGGTAGAGACGGTCGTCGCGCTACCCCCCGCTCCTGTCGATGGACCTACCGAGGTCACGATCTTCCTCTCGGCCGAGGGCGTCGGGACGAAGCGTGGCTCGCTCGAGGCGCCGCTCCCACCGGATCCCGGGCCGCCCTCCGGAAGTAGAGTAGGCACCTGGTCCGGGGCTGTCCGAAAGGCGTGTCCCGACCGAGCACGCGCGGGCGAGGTCTGCGTTCCCGGCGGTGCGTTTTGGATGGGCCGCCCAGGGGAGCGGCCCCGCAGCGCGGAAGTGTCGACCTCGCGCCCGCGTCTCGTCGTGATGGAGCCGTACTATCTCGACGAGGACGAGGTTTCGGTGGCCGACGTCCGGTCATTCGAGGTCAGCGAGCCGGGAATTTCGGCGTGGTCGGGTGCTTCGGCCGGCGCGACGAAGGAGGACTTCTGCACGTTCACCGCCGAGAGCGGCCCGAATGACGCTCTCCCCGTCGCCTGTGTCACCTGGCCTGCGGCGCGACACTACTGTCTTTCGATAGGCAAGGATCTCCCGACAGAAGCGCGCTACGAGTACGCCGCGGGAGCGTTCGCGGGGCGTCGATTCGCTTGGGGCGACGATCCACCCTTGTGTGGCGACGCGGTGTGGGGCCGTGGCGGGGGAGGCGTGCTCGCGCCGATCGCCGCGCCGTGCCGTGCCGAAAGGAGCGGACCCGCGTGTGTCGGTCCAGGCTGCGAGGCTGGCCGCGCGCGCGACGTGGTCAGGCTCGACGGGGGTACGATCCGCGATCTCGCGGGCAACCTATCCGAGTGGTCGCTCGACCGTTTCAACAGCCAGGACGAGGCGTGTTGGGCGGCGCCCGGGCTGCGGCGCGACCCGCTTTGCACGCTCGCAGGGGCCGGTGGCCTCCGCGCCTCGACGCGCGGAGGTTCATGGCTTGCGGTGGGCAGCGCTCTCGCGGCGTCGGCGCGGGATTCGCTCACGTTCGCCGTGCCCGACGTCACCGTCGGCTTCCGCTGCGCACGCGACGCGACGCCGAATCGGTGTGGGCTGCTCCGCCCGGGCCTCTATACGGGAACGACCTCGGGTGGCGAGAACGCGGTGTTGCTCACGGTCGGAGTGGGATGCTCGGGCGTCGTCTCCGCGATTGGCGCGCGTGAGAGCGGAGAGCCCTTCTCGCTGATCGGTCACATCGACTCCGAAGGGCGGGTCAGCCTCGATGGGATGGATTTCACCGGAGGCGGCACCCAGTCGTTCGTCGGAGACGTCGTCGACGATACGCACATGGCCGGGACGTGGACGTCGAGCTCGCGACGATCGGGGAGATGGCGCGTGTCGCCCAAACCCGTGCGGTGAGCCATCCCCGCCAACTGCCGCAGCCACTCCGTCGTTCCGCGTGGCGTAGCCTCGATATAGCCTGGTCCCATGAAGACCCGCGTCCTCTCCGCGCTCGTGGCCGTGCTCGTCGTCGCGTGTGGCTCGTCGTCGCCGCCGCCCGTGCCGCCACCTCCGGCTCCGTGTCACGACGCGCCGCCGCCACCGCCGCCGCCCGCGCTCACGTGCGCCCCGTGCCCTGCGTGTCCTTTGCCCGCGACGCTGCCGCCGGTTCCCACTACGCCTCCGCCGTCCGCACCTCCCGTGCTCACCAAAGCGAGCGGCGGTCCACGAGGGACACGACCCTGCGTGTTTCACGAGAGCGTCGACGCCTACCCGCGATCGTGCGTCGTCACGACCGAGCCCGACGGCACCCTCCTCGTCACGGCGAAAGGCACCGCGCTCAATCCGAACAACGGTTTCTCCTTCAAGATGGGCGGCGGCCCCGACTCTTACGACGCGGTGGGCACTCTCCACGCGTTCGGGATCTGCAAAGGTCCGTTCGTCGGCAAAGTAACGACGTCGAAGGAGGGCAACACCACCGCCTACGAGGTGCGCTTCAACGATCACTGCAAGATCGTGGTGCGCTGAACGACCGATCGCCGACGCGACGTGCTCGCTACGTAGGCTCGGTCGCGCGCACCAGGTCGTCGTTCGAAGTCGGAGCGTGGGCCGCGCTTCGCGTCGCGTATTCTCGCGCGCTTACGCGTGGCGGACTTGCCGAAACGCGAGGCGCCTATTCGCGACTCTCGCGATGGCTTACGTTCTCGTAGAGTGCGTGGGGGCCCACGTCGCCGAGCCAAACTATGATGCCCCTCCCGGAAAACGAAGCCGAGCGGCTCGCCGCCCTCGCCGACTACGCCATTCTCGATTCCCCTCCGGAGGGCGAGTACGACGACCTCGTGCGCCTCGCGTCGCTGCTGTGCGACGCGCCGATGGCGCTCGTCACCTTCGTCGACCGCGAGCGGCAGTGGTTCAAGGCGCGTATCGGCCTCGACGCGAGCGAGACGCCCCGCGAAAACTCGTTCTGCGCGCACGCGATCCTCGACGACGTCGCCTTCGTCGTCCCCGACGCGCGGGAGGACGCTCGGTTCCGCGAGAATCCGCTCGTCGAAGGAGACGTGCAGCTCCGCTTCTATGCTGGAGTTCCGCTCACCGACCCGGCTGGCCTCAACCTGGGCTCGCTCTGCGTGCTCGACACGAAGCCGCGCCGGCTCACGGCGACGCAGCTCGAAGCGCTCGCTGCGCTGGCGAGGCAGGTCGTGTCGCTCCTCGTGAGCCGGCGACGTCTCCGCGATCTCGAGGCGGCGCGACGAGACGCGAAATTCGAGAACGCGCGGTTTTCTGCGTTCATCGACGCCGGGCCTGCGCTCGCGTTCATGAAGGACGACGAAGGAAGGTACGTCTTCGTGAACGACGCGATGGTGCGACGCTCTCGCGTCCCGCGCGAACGCTGGATCGGACGCACCGACGAAGAGATCTTTCCGCCCCTCGCCGCGAGCCTCCGCACCCAGGATCGCGCCGTTCTCCAGAGCGGTCGTATCCAGTCGTTCGAGGAGGCAGTGCCGTCGCCCGATGGCACGTGCACCTACTGGGCGACGCACAAGTTTCCGATCGAGAGCGCGCGCGGCGAGCGGCTCGTCGGTGGCATTTCTCTCGATGTGACGGAGCGGCGACACGCTGAAATGAAGCTCGCGGAGAGCGAAGCTAGGTTTCGGGAGACCCTCGACAGGCTAGCGGAGGGAGTGCTCGTCAGCGATGTCGAGACACGCCGTTTGCTCGACGCGAACGCGGCGTTCTGCGCGCTGCTCGGGTACTCCCGCGAGCGGATCGCGGATCGCACGCTCTCCGACCTCGGCCTTTGTGCGTCGCACGAGGCCTTCGCGGCACAGGTCGCGTCGGACCTCGAGCCCACGAAGGGCAAGAGCTACGACGCCGGGCGCGGCACGCTCCGCCACGCCGACGGATCCGATGTCCCGGTCGACGTTCGCATCACGCGCGTGCCGAACGGGCGCGCCGGCCTCTACGCCACGATCGTTCGCGACATTCGCGTCGACCTCGCGCGCGAGGCTGCCCTCCTCCAAAAACACGAGGCGCTCGAAGAAGCCAACGCGAAGCTGCGTGTGCTCTCCGTCACGGACGGAATGACCGGGATGCAAAACTGGACAGCGCTCCAGCGTTCCCTCGCGACCGAGGTCGACCGCGCAGCGCGCTACGGTCGGCCGCTGGCGTTCGTCATCCTCGATATCGACGCCTTCAAGGCCTACAACGACACGTTCGGTCACCCTGCCGGCGACGAGGTGATCCGCAGAGTCGCGGACGTCATCAAGACGACCGTTCGCGCGACGGACATGGTCGCGCGCTACGGCGGCGAAGAGTTCGCCGTGGTGCTCCCCGACACGGACGCTGCGGGCGCGCTCGAGCTCGCCGAGCGCCTTCGCGCGCGCGTCGCGGAGTGCGTGTGGCCGCTCCGTCCCGTCACCGTGAGCGTGGGCGTCGCGAGCCGAGCGGCCACGATGGCCAACGCAGCCGCCCTCGTCGCCGCCGCGGACGGCGCGCTTTACCAATCGAAGCGCGCTGGTCGCGACCGCGTCACGTTCGCTTCGTCGAAGGGCGAGGGCGCGTGAGCTCGATCGACACGCTCCAATGCGTGCTCGCGCCGGTGCACTTCTTCACGGAGGGCGGGACGGTGACCGTCGTGGTGGTTCGCTGTCGGCTCGATTCGGAGCGAGGTCTCGCGTGAGCAGACTCTCGTTGGCGCTCTCCGAACCGCTCGTCGCCGCCGCGTTCGGAGGGCTGTGCATTTACGCGCTCGTGAACACGGGCGCCTTCGTCGCCTTCGCGATCGACAAGCGGCGGGCGACTCGGACCCAGCGGCGAATCTCGGAGCGCTCGCTCCACGTGCTCACCATCTTCGGCGCGCTCGGCGCGCTCGGCGCGATCTTCGGCCTCCGCCACAAGACCCGAAAGGCGCGGTTCCTCGCCGTCACCGTCGTCGCGGTAATCGCCCACGGCGCGCTCCTCGTCGGGGCGTGGTGCGTCGTCGCTCATTTCATGTAGGTTGCACTTAGTCTGCACGCCTCACCTCGATCGGCAGCACGCGGACTCCACCGAGGTTGCCGAGCTGCACCTCGACCGCGTAGGCACCCGGCCGAAGCGGTCTGCGCGCGACGGTCTTCGCGTCGAGCCACACCGCGGGGCTGTGCCGCGCCTCCACCACCATCGTCGCCGTTCCGCCGGGGCCGAGCTCGAACATGGCTTCGTCCGATGCAGGCCCCGAGCCGAGGGAAGCACGTGGCAAAAGAGCGCCATTCGCCTGCACGAACCGCGCTGTCGTATGCCGTTGGAGCGCGCGGTACACGTGCGTCTCGGCGTCGCGGTTCTCGAACATCACGAGCACGCGTGCGTCCTCCGTCGGGTTCACCACGGACTCCTCCAGGCTCACCGTGACGGTCGGTAGCGGGGCGTCCGGGGACGGTCGATAGGCGCACACCTCGCCCGCGCGCTCCATCCACTGGCCGTTCGGCATCGGGCGCATGTCCCGCTCGTGGCAGGCGCACGCGCTCATCTCGGCGTCGAGCACGATCCGCGCGCCACTGCACACGTCGGCGACCCCGCTCGGAGGCAAAGGCGGTGACGGTGGCGCGCTGCGGGGCACGAACGGCGGAGCGAGTGTCGTCGCGGGCGAAGGGAGCACCGGGGGCGGCGGCGACCTCGTCACGCACGCGCACGCGCACGTTCCCAACCACACGACGAGCCATGCGTTGCGCTCGCTTGGTTGGAAAATGACCTTCGCGGTGGTAGCCGACGGGATCTCGCGCCGGAGGTAGTCGCGCATCTGGAGCTTGAGACAACACAGCCGCGCGTCGCTTTGGTGCCGCCGCCCCTACTCCGGGACGCCGAGGACGACAAAAATGAGCGTCCCCCACGGTGCGCCCTCGGCTTTGTGATGGGTCGCGCCGACCATCAGCGAGAGCTTGCCCGGCGCGAGGAGCTTCGGATCGAGCGGCGCGAGCTCCACTCGGGTGGTCTCGATGAGGCTCCCGAAGAGCGCCTTTCCGGTGCGCTCGCTCTCGTCACGCATTACGTCCGCGAGGGCCTCTTTGTTCGACGTGTCACCGCTCATGATTCGCGCTTCTGCGCGGGTGAGCGCCGCGGTGCTCGGGAGCCGGAGCGGCGGAGGGAGGCCCTTCGCGGCGCGTGCCTTCGCGATCCGCGCGAAGAGCGCCTCCTCGTCGGCGGCGTGGTTCGGGTTGTCGTAGAGGGCATACGTGGTGACGACCGCGCCGAGGCCACCGAGCGTCTTCGGTGGGCTCGCGCCGATCGCGATCTTTCGAGCGTCCTTGTCCAACAGTGAGATCCGGCTCGATGGCATTTCCAAAGCCGATTCCACCCATCGCGTGGCGTCCGACGTGCCGGACAGGAGGTATCCGAAGAAGCCTCCGTTGCGGATCGTACCGTCGACGTCCCAGCCCGCGAGGAGACCGAGCGCGACCTGGTTGGCTTTGACCGAATCGCCGACGAGCTCGGCCTGGAAGTAGTGCGGGGCGAGGTGCTCGTTGCCGCCCTTCGTCTGCCGGTCTGCGAGCACGAGGGGCGGGAGCGATGCCTCCGCTCGCCGCGCGTTGACGCCCTCGAGCACCGCGTTCACGAACGTCGACGGCTCCGTCACGGGTCTCGCCGCCACGGCGGTCGGTTTGTATTCGAGCGGCGCTTTCGGATCACGACGCACGAACGCCTGCGCGACCACCCTCGAGAGCACGAGGCCCTTCGGTACCGCCATCACCTCGATCCACGCCGACGGATCGCCCTCCGCCATCGTGCACGACCAGCGCGCCGTCGCGTCCGCGTCGGTCGGCGTGACCCGCTCACACGCCCGCGCCGCGGCGTGGCCCTGGTTGATGTACGCGAACGCACCGGCCGCGTCGGCCGAGAGCGTCGCGCTGACGGCGACGTTGCCGGCGGCGTCGGGAGAGGAGAACGTCGCGGGCTCTGCGGCGCGTCCGAGGGCGAGGACCAGAACGGCGCGTTTTCCGCTCCGCGCGATCGCGACGCCCGATCGGCTGCCGCGATAGAGGAGGGGAAACGGAACTTTGGACGGAGTCACGAGCGCGTCGACGAGCTGCGCGTCGGTCGCTTGGGCGCTGTCGGCGATCGAGAGGCTGCTCGCCACGAGCTCTGGGGAGGTGAACCCGCAGCCGCGGACCATGAGGCGATGGAGGGACTCGTCGGGGTCGGCGCCGTGCTCGGCGTGGAACTGCGCGAGGGCGTGCGCGACGCAGCGAAGCTCGGGGGCGAACGTCGTCGCGCGATCTCCGGCCCGCTCTTGCCACTTCGCTTCGACGACGGACGCCGGGAACGCAGCCGATTCCCCGTTCAAGTCGACCGTCCAACTCTCTGCCGCGTGCACGTTCCGCGCGGGCTTCGCGTCGACGGGCGACTTCGCTATCGCGTCGAGCTCTTCCCGTGTCGGAAATGCGCTCTTCGCGCTGACGGCGTGGGCGCAGCCGCCGAGCGGGATCGCCGTGACCAGCAAGAGCGCGGCGGTGAGGAAGCTCGTGGTGCGCATGTTCGGACCTGCCATCGTGTGAGGGAGCGTTCGGGGTCGCTCGGCGGCCTTGGCGGCATATCGGCCGTAGCCGAGCGTGGCTCGCATCTCGCACGAGCCAGAATCGCCATCAAGATGAATCCGCAGGAGGGAAAAATGTGCGAGGCGCGGTCGCCCAATCGCGCCACTTTTGGCGCGCCAAAGTTGGCTCGATTTTCAGGATCGCGCGGGTTTTTGGGCCTTCGTCCCCTCACGCGGCGAGTGTGGTTCGACCTGCTACATGGTCGCGAGCCGCGGGTGGGCTACTCGACTCTTGGCCCTCGCGACGCCAGCGTGGTCGCGAGCGCGACGACGAGGGCCCCGATCGCGACGGCGTCCGCGACGACCACCCGACGAAGCTTCGGTCCGAGCGCGCGCCACGGCATCGCCAACACCAAGAACGCGATCGTGCTCGCGAGCCCTCCCGCCAGCGCGACGGGCACGAGCCCGGGCACGAACGCGGCGGTCACGAGGAGGGCGCCGAGGAGCCCGAACAAGACGGCGCGGTGACGCAGGAGGAGCGCGAGGCCGTCGTCCGGCGCGGCGATCCCGTAGAGGCGAGGGAGTCGCGCGCGCGAAATCCCGCCGAGCGGCAACAGGTGGACGACGCCCGCGACGACGAGGCATACACACCGAAGCCCCAGCGCGAACGTCACGACCGCTCCGCAGCGGCGGCTCCGCGTGTCGTTCTCTGCCCATCCCCGGGAGCTCGCGTGCTCGTCGTCGTCTCCATCGCGGAAGGGTGGTCTAGCCCGCCCGCGCCGCCAATGACCTCCGAGGTCATCGTCGTCGAGGAAGGCCTTGTCGTTCGGGACTGGCCTCTCGGATAATCGATGCGAATGAGCTTTGCTCGATGGTCGACCCTCGTGTTGGCGCTGGCTTCGGGCCTCATCACGACCCGCCTCTACGCGGGCGGTACCCCCACGGTCTACGACAACCAGAACCTGCACCCGATGGGATCGCGCGCCGCGGGCATGGGCGGAGCCTACACGTCGCTCGCGTGCGACGAGGTCGCGCTCCACTACAACCCTGCCAGCTTGTCGTGCGCCGAGCACTCTCACCTCGAGCTCGTCGCCAACGCGTACATGGTGCAGCACCTCTCGATCCCGAAGGCGCTCGGCGAGGGACAAGATCTCACCGCCACGACCTACCACTCGATCCCGAGCGCGGTGGGGGCGGTGTACCTCCTCTCCGAAGGCGACGAGGAGACGCGGGTAGGGCGCCAAGCGTTCGGTTTTTTGATCTCGATCCCCGCGAGCCTGGCGCTGAAGGGTGATCCCACGAGCCCGAACACCAAGAACTTCCTCGCCACGTCGGTGCGCGACGACGTGCTCGCCGGCGACGCGGGATACGCCATCAAGCTGCTCCCGACGCTCGCGCTCGGCCTCTCCCTCGGCGGAATGGTGCGCACCACGTCGTCGGCCACTTCCGTGCTCGTCACGCGCGAAATTCCTGGTGCGACCGAGTTCGTCTCGCTCGGCAACGACACCGAGTCGCTCGCACTGGGGCTCCGCGGAAAGCTCGGCGCGCGGTGGACTCCGTCACCGTCGGTCGCGCTCGGCCTCTCCCTCGTTTCCCCCTCGATCGACGTCTATGGCTCGTACAAACAGAGCGTGAACGTCGCGTTGGCGGGCTTCGATCCGGGCACGGGCGCGCCGGTGCTGGAGGCGACCCCGGTACGCCTCCTCGGCAAGAGCGCCGCCGGCTTTCCAATGAAGGTCGCGATAGGTGCGTCCTACACGCGCTCGCGCTGGACAGTCGCGGCCGACGTGTCCATCGCCCTCCCGCGCGCGGTGAAGATAGCGTCCGATCTCGTCCCCGCCCGCATCCAGGGGGTGCCCGATCCGACCGCCGATCCGATCACGCTCGAGCGTACGTTCCAGCCGAACGTCGCGCTCGGCGCGGAGGTCTTCGTCACGCGTGGCGTCGCGGTCGCGATGGGCGCGTTCACGGATTTTTCGTCCGTGCCGGCATCTACCCTCGAAGAGGACCGTGTTCATATGTACGGGCTCAGCGCGGCGATGAGCCTCCTCGGTGCGCAGACCCGCGGCACGTTCGGGCTCGCGTTCTCCTACGGAGCGGCCGACTCGGTCGTGCAAAGTGGGCAGTTCTCACTCGACGGCCTCGCCAGTACCGGTACGACCATCTCCACGATTTCACGCTGGAATTTGGTCGGTATGATCGGCTCGAGTTATTCGTTCTTGCCAGACGACGTCGCCGCCGAGGCGATGGAACGCAGGCGCGGAAAGAGCACTGGCTCGCCACCGACTCCGCCGCCGCCACCGTCGCTCGCGCGCCCACCGGGCCCTTGAGCGTTTTGGCGTATTGCGCTCGCCACGCACTCCCGTGTACCGAAAATGCATGATCCTCACCTTCGAGCTTCGCGCGAGCGCAGGGGGCCGGCTCGCGGAGGCGCGCTCGTACTTCGCGGCCCGGGCGGGCTACGCGCTCCGCGATGGTCGCCTCCAGTACGTTTCGGAGGACACGGAGGTCACGTTCGTCGTCCAGATCGATGAGGCGGCGAGCTCGCTCTCGCTCGAGGTCCCTTACGCGCGACCGCACGTGTTCGGGCTCGAGGTGGAGCGGGAGGTCGCGGCCGTCACGCGCGCGCTCGGTCTCGTCGCTTACGATGCTCGTGGAGCCCTGACGCCGCTCGCCGCGGAGGAGGTCCGGCGTGCGTATGCGATGGGAAACGCCGCCGCGTGCGCTGGGCTCCCCGCGAGCACACCTTCCCTCCCTGCCGGGAAGCTCGAGCGCGTGTGGGGCTGGAACGTGCGGCGTCGTTTGCTCGACGAGTCGTCGGCGACCGCGGCGACGATCCCCAAGGTGCACCTCGTCCGCGACGTGGCGAACGACGAGATCCTCTCGTCGGTGGTGTGGCGCTCGTACCGCGAGGCGCTCTTGCCGCTCGTCGACGTCTTCGTGCTCGTCCTCGAGGGGGACGACCCGATGTGGATTAGCCGCGACGATCTCGCGCGCACCGGTCTGCCGAGCGAGCTGCGGCCTGCGGCGTTCGACTATGGCCTCCTCGATCCGGTCGTCGGTCTCGATCACCTCGCCACCCGGTCCGTCCCGGAGGCCGTGCAGGCGCGCATTCGGGAGAAGGCCCGCCGCGAGGCGCTTCGTCCGATCCCGTTCGCGGAGGTGATGACCCGCGAGCTCCTCCCCGCGCCGGCCCGAACGGACGTGCGATGAGGGATCTACGCTCGTTCGGCTTCGTGAGGCGAAGCGTGGCTAGAAATAGACTGCGGGGTCGAACGTGCGCACCCTGTCCCACGTCGATCGATAGCGCATCGCGCATGCCTTCGGCGCGCTCGAGGGTCACGGAACCGTTCGGTGTAGGCTCGAAGTGATGTCGCGGCTGCCATGGCTCTTCTCAACGATGCTCGCGCTCGCCTTCGCGTACGCGTGCGAGCCTCTGCAGCCGGCGGAGGCCCCCCCGCAACCGCCACCAGCGCTACGCCTTCGGTTGCTCTTGCCGCTCGCGGAGCACGCCGCCGTCGAGTGCGACAAGGATTGCGCCACGAGGCACGCGCCGGGCACCACCCCGTTCTACGAGTGCTTCGCTGCCTGCCCCGGCGCCGACGCATCGGACGAGGCGAGCTGCGGTGCGGAGGACGTGCGCCCGAAGGCTGCATGTTACATGGTCGACGTGATCGACGATCCGGCGGCGCCTCCCGAGGCGAGCACCTCTGCGGCGCCGACGATGATCGGGACGTTGCTCCAGACCGCGCTCTCGGCGAGCACCCGGAGCGCGTCCGGGAGCAAACCGACGCGCCCCAAGATTCGCCCCGCGCTCGCCAACCCTGCCGATCGCGCGACCGCCGCGCCGGCACCGTCTCCACGCGCCGCCGCGACGCCGGTCGTGAAGGCACAGGTTGCGGAGCCCGCGCCCGCCGACGCTCGCTTTCGTTCGGTCCCGAGGGACGGAGGCGCGCAATGAGCTCCGCGCGAGCCCTCTCTACGTTCGCCGACGTCATGCGCACGTTCGAGGGAAAAAATAGGGTGATCGACCCGCTCTTGGCGAGCGAGTCGCACGCGCTCGACGGCGGCGTTCTCACGTTGGACGGCGTAGGATCGTTCATGAATCGGGCGAGCGGCCTCGGCCTCGGGGGCGCAGTCAGCGACACCACGTTGGCGAGCTTCGAAGCCTTCTACGCCGAGCGAAACACCGAACCGCGGATCGTGGTCTCTCCGTACGCCGACCCTTCGCTCTCGGAGCAACTCGCCGCGCGCGGCTTCACGTTTCGTGGGATCGAGCAGGTCTACGCCCACCGCCTCGACGACGTCACGACCGCTCCCCGCGCGGCGACGGACGACGTCGAGATCCGAAGGCTCGATCGCGACGATCCTTCTTCGATCGAGCTCTATGCGCGTCTCGCGACCGCAGGCTTCGCCGAGCCAGGCGAGGAGGTGCCCGAGTCGTGGAGGCGCGTCGCGCGAAAGAGGGCGCTCCTCCCGCGGTTCGAGGCGTACGTCGCCGTCGTCTCCGGCGAGCCGGTGGGGGCGGGTGGACTTTGTGCGACGTGCGGCTCCGCGACCCTCGTCGGTACGAGCGTGGCGCCCGCGTTTCGTCGTCGCGGCGTGCAGACGGCGCTCCTCCGTGCGCGGCTCGCGCGCGCCAAGCAGCTCGCGCTGCCGATCGCGTTCACCTCCGCGTTCGCGGGGGTCGCGACCGAGCGAAACGCGCAGCGCCTCGGTTTTTTCCTTGCCGGAGTGAGGCTCATCTTCGCGCGATCCGGCGAGGGGCTCGTCGGTCTCTTGCGTCGCTGAGGCGCGTCGAGTCGCTTCCCGTCAGGGGCCCGCGTGCTCGGCCGTCGCGGCGTCACGCCAGGTGATCTCGAGATCGCTCGCGCCCCAGGCCTTCGCGAGGTGACGAAGCTGCTGCTCGGCGCGTGCGCGGGCCATCGCGATCGTGCTCGGCTCGTGGGCGGCGACCTCGAAGGCGGCGAGGGCTCGGCCGCGTGCGACGGACTCGAGGGCGTCGTTCTTTTGCGCGAGAATCTCGGTGTTGCGGACATGCACGTGGGAGCGAACCTCGTCGAGGCGCGACGAGAACAGCTCCGGCTCCGGGAGGGTGACGAACGCCTTCTTCGTCGCAGGATCGAACCGCGTGTCGCCGTCGCGTAACTTCGTCAGATCGACGCCGAGCACGAGCTCACCGGACGCGACGTAGAGGAGCGAGTCTTTGGCTTCGAGGAGACCGAAGAGGTGCTTCTGGGTCTCTGTCACGTCGACCACTTTTTCTACGTGCACCGCCGCCGTCTCCAGGCGGCCGAGGCCGCGGATCTCTTTGATGACCGTCTCGGTCGGGGCCTCGACCACTATCGCGTTGGCCTTTGGGACGTCCACGCTCGGGGCCGGCTTGAGGAACCCGAAGCCCATCGCACACACGGTGACGAACGCGGCCGGCCACGCGAGCTTTCCGAACGCCGCGGCCCATGCAGCGGACGGCGAGGGCGAGGGCTCACGCGAGGCGTCTTTGGTCTCCGCGCGCGTCTCGGGCTCGGCGCTCGAATCGAACGAGGAAGGTTCGGGCGTGCTCATGACGAGAAAACGAGCCCTCCGAAGGTTCATTCCCGGTTCCGAAAAAATGATCGGGCGCGTCGCCGCGTTCGCACCCGTCAGCCGCGCTCGCGTCGCGTTCGAGCCTGCAAAACCCGTCGGATCGTGAGAGCTCGCGGCGAGGTGTGCGAAGCGGGCTCCGCTCTACTACGCTCGTGAAATGGCGAGCGACGACCTTCACGGTTTTACGCCGGGCGAGATTCACCCGCGGATCGCGGAGCTCGTACGGAGCGTTCTCGGTCCGCTCACGAAGGTCCTCCATCGGCCTACCCTCGACGGGATCGAGAACCTCCCCGAGGGCCCCTTCCTCCTCGTCGCGAACCACGGCGCGGGGGTAGGCGCCTCCGAGCTCGCGTGCCTCGCCGCGCTCTACGTCGAGAAGGTGGGCGTCGGCCGCAAGCTGGCCGGGTTCGCGCACCCGATCGCGTTTCGGTTCCCGTGGTTCTCCACGTTCATGCGAAACGTCGGCGCGGTGCCGTCCACGTACGAAGCGGGGAAGGCCACCCTCGCAGCAGGCATCCCGCTCCTCGTGTTCCCGGGCGGTGATCACGAGACGCTGCGGCCCTTCTGGGAGCACGACGTGGTCACCTTCGGGGGCCGCAAAGGTTTCCTCAAGATGGCCCGCGCAGCGAACGTTCCGATCGTGCCGCTCGGCATTCGAGGTGCGCATCTCACCGTCCCGATCCTGTGGCGGTCGCGCCGCGTGCTCCCCTATCTGCTCGTCACGCCGCGGCTGTTCGGCATCAAGCGGTGGGGCGTCTCGGCGCTCGCCGCGCTCGGGGCCGGCGTCCTGCTCACGCGTCGTTGGCACCCCGCGATTCGTGCGCTCTCCACGCTCGCGTGGCTCGGCTCTCCGCTCACGTTTCTGCCTGTCGTCCCGATGACGATCCGAATGCGCATCGGCGCGCCGATCGCACCGAGCGAGCTCTTCACTGACGAGGACCCCGAGCTGGAGCGTGCTCGTGACCGCGTCGAGGGCGCGGTACAGTCGCTCGTCGACGCGCTCGGGAAGTCGCCGAAGCCGTGAACGGTTTCGAGCATTTCGTGCAGGAAAATGGCTCATTTTCGCGAAGCGAATTCGAGAGCAAGACCCGGAGTGTCGGTGATGGGGGGCGTACGTAAGGTCCCTCCCATGCTCGCGAAGAGAGAAGACAAGGCACAGAAGACCCTCCACGATCCGCGCTGGGCGCTCGTGCGCGCGCGTGATCCCGCCGCCGACGGACGGTTCGTGTACTCGGTCGCGACGACCGGCGTGTACTGCCGCCCGTCGTGCGCCGCGCGCCCCGCCAGACCCGAGAACGTCGATTTTTACGCCACCTGCGCCGAAGCCGAGCGCGCCGGTTATCGCGCGTGCCTGCGTTGCCGACCGAACGAGGCCCCCGCAGCCGAACGGAGGGCCGCCGAGGTCGCCAAGCTCTGCAGGCTCATCGACGAGTCCGAAGAGACCCCCTCCCTCGAGACGCTCGCGCGGCACGCCGGTCTCAGTGTATTTTACACCCAACGCATCTTCAAAGCGGTGACCGGGCTCACCCCGAAGGCCTACGCCGCGGCGAAAAAGGCAGCCCGCGCCCGCGGTGCGCTCGAGGGGCAAGCGAGCGTCACCGCCGCGGTGTACGACGCGGGCTACGGTTCGTCGGCGCGCTTCTACGAGACGGCGGCGCGGCGCCTCGGGATGAGCCCGAAGGCCTACCGCGCCGGCGGAAAAGAAGCGCGGATCTCGTTCGCGATCGGCGCGTGCTCGCTCGGCGCGATCCTCGTGGCGGCGACGACGAAGGGCGTATGTTCGATCCTCCTCGGCGACGATCCGGAGGCGCTCGTTCACGATCTCGAACGTCGTTTTCCGGCGGCGGAGCTCGTCGGTGGCGATGCCGACTTCGAGAAGACGGTCGCCCTCGTCGTCGGGCTCGTCGAGCATCCACGGCGAGGAGCGCGCCTCCCGCTCGACATTCGTGGCACCGCGTTCCAAGAACGCGTATGGCGCGCGCTCACTTCGATCCCGGCGGGGTCGACCATGACCTACGCCGAGGTCGCAAAAGCGATCGGCGAGCCGAAGGCCGTCCGCGCGGTCGCACGGGCGTGCGCGTCGAACCCGATCGCGATCGCGGTCCCGTGCCATCGGGTCGTGAGGAGCGACGGCGCGCTCGCCGGCTACCGCTGGGGGATCGAACGAAAACGCAGCTTGCTCGCGCGGGAGACGGCGTCGTGATCGACCGGCGCGCCGTCGAAGCCGCCCTCGACGCCAAGGGATCCGCGGTCGTGCGTGGTCTCGTCAGCGCGACGGAGTGCGATCGCCTCGTCGCGCTCTACGACCAAGAGCCGCCGTTCCGAAAGCGGGTCGTCATGGCACGGCACGGGTTCGGTCGTGGAGAATACAAATACTTCGCGTACCCGCTCCCGCCCTTCGTGGAAGCGCTCCGCTCGGCCCTCTATCCGGCGCTCGTCCCGATCGCGAACCGCTGGAACGAGGCAATGCGGGTCGACGTGCGCTACCCGGAGGCGCACGCCGACATGCTCGCGCGCTGCCACGAGGGCGAGCAAACGAAGCCCACCCCGCTGCTCCTTCGTTATGGCGCCGGCGACTACAATTGCCTTCACCAAGACCTCTACGGCAGCGAGGTTTTTCCGCTTCAAGTCGTGCTCTTGCTCTCCGAGCCGGGGCGAGACTTCGAGGGAGGGGAGCTCGTGATGACCGAGCAGCGACCACGCATGCAGTCGCGGGTGGAGGTGCTCGCGCTCGGCAAGGGCGACGCCGCCGTCATCGCCGTGAGCCGGCGCCCAGTGCAGGGAAAACGAGGAACCCATCGCGTGAACATGCGCCACGGCGTGAGTGAGCTTCGGGCCGGCAAACGCCACACCCTCGGCGTCGTCTTCCACGACGCGACGTCATGACGGAGCAGCTCTCGATGTTCGGCCGCGAGCCTTCGCGGGAGCTTTCGCCGGGGGCGGTGTTGCTTCCCCAGTTCGCGCTCGCGGACGAGGCGGGCTTGCTCGCGGGGGTTCGTGCCGTGACGGAGCAAGCCGCGTTTCGCCACATGCAGACGCCGGGTGGCTTTCGTATGTCCGTCGCGATGAGCAACTGCGGCGCGCTCGGCTGGGTCACCGATCGCGCGGGATACCGGTACGAGGCGCGTGATCCGGAGACGGGCGACCTTTGGCCTCCGATGCCGACGAGCCTTCGTGAGCTCGCGCGCCTTGCCGCTGCACACGCAGGCTACGAGGGCTTCGACCCCGACGCCTGCCTCGTCAATCGTTACGAGCCGGGCGCGCGCATGACCCTCCACCAAGACAAGAACGAGCGAGACTTCGACGCGCCGATCGTCTCCGTGTCGCTCGGCCTCCCCGCCACGTTCCTCTTCGGCGGTCTCGCGCGGAGCGATCGCCCGGTCCGTGTCGCGCTCACGCACGGCGACGTCGTCGTGTGGGGTGGCCCGTCGCGGCTCCGCTTTCACGGCGTCATGCCCTTGGCTGAAGGTGAGCACCCGCGCCTCGGTCGAATACGTGTAAATCTCACGTTTCGCAAGGCTGGCTAACCGCCCGTTTCGCAACAGGATTGTCGAATTCTGACTTTTCGGTGCGACGAAACCTCCGGCACCCCATCCAAGGGGCGACCGAGCTGCACAGGGCAGCGCGGCCTTCCTGGAGTCGTCATGAAGCTCGTTCGTTGCCTCGTCCTCGCCGTCGTCACCACGTTCGCTCTCCCCGCCGCGGCCGAGTGGACGAAGACCGAGACCCACGAGTACTCCGCCAAGACGAGCCTCAAGATCGTCGATCCGTTGCACGCGAAGGCGTTCGTCACGATCGGCAACGAGACAAAAGAGGAGTCGCTCCCGGCCATCTTTTCGCTCCCCGACCACGACGCGTACGTGCCGGTGAAGATCGTCGCGGCAGACGGAGACACGTGGGTCGGCAAAGTGGAAGTGAAGGCGCACAAGCAGACCGTGGTCCACATGAACCACGTCCCCAAAGCGGCGCCCGCCGCGCCTTCCGCGCCCGCGCACAAGCTCATCGGTCGGATCGAGAACGGGACCAACCTCTGCCGCGCGAGCGAGCGTGTCGACAAGTACGTCATCATGAAGGACGGAAAGGTGGCGCACGAGGTCGCGATCGGACCGAACAAGGTCCAGCACAACGTGGAGCTCGAGGCAGGCACCTATACGGTTCGCATCTTCCGCGCCGGCATCTTCGTGAAGGCGATCCCGCTCGTCGTCGCCGCGGACGGCTGGGTGTTCCGCTACGGGTGCTGATCGTGCACGGAACGGACGCGCTCGGGACCGCCGAAAATGGCCGAGCCGTTCGGAGCGTTCAGGGCGCCTTCGGTGCGCTCGCGAGCAGGCGCGCGGTGTGGCCGAGCAGGCTCACGCCGCCCGTGGCGCCGTGGCCGGGGACGACGACGCTCGTCTTCTCCGCGTAGCGCTCCGACACGCGCGCGATCGAGCTCGGCCACTCCGCCAGCGCCGCGTCCTTCACGTTGCCGAGGCTCTTCGCCGACGCGGCCTTCACCATGCAGCCCCCGAAGAGCACGCGGCTCGCGGGCAGGTACACCACCAGGTTGTCCGGCGCATGCGCGGGACCTGGGAAAAAGACCTCGATTTCGATCCCGGCGAGGGTGAGCGAGGCCGGCGATACGAGCGGCTCGGGCGCGAACCCGGGCCGCGCGAGCAGGCGCGTGGTCGCCTCCGTCGCGTGGACGCGCACCCCGCGCGCGAACAGCGTCGTGAGGCCCCCCGTTCGGTCGTCGTGAAAGTGCGTGAAGATTGCATGTTTTACGGGGCACTTCCTCCGCGCGGCCTCCTCGAGGAGGTGCTCGGTCGGGGCGTCGCCCCAGGCCGTGTCGACGAGCACGCCCTCGCCGTTTCCGCACAACAGAAGGCCATTCGACGGAAACACGCCAACGTCCGGCAGCTCGTGGAACGACGTGTGGACGAGCACGTCGTCCGCGATGTTCGACAGGTCGACGCGGCCGAGCCGGTCGTCGTGTGCTTCGTGTGCTGCCGCCTCGCCTCCCGCCGCTCCGCGCCCGAGACCTACCTCGCAAGCGAGAGAGCCGACGGCGACGAGGCAGGCGAGCGCGACGGGAAACGAACGAGCGATCGAAGACATGGCGCGGCGGAAGCTACCACTCCGGTCTCGCGCCGCGCTGACGCTCGATTCTTTTCCGAGGCGCTCTCGCGAGGTACCTTTGGTGATCATGAAATCAGCGCGCTTCGTCTTTGCCGTCGTCCCCTGGGTTGCCGTCCTCGCGTGCTCGTCCGACCCTGACGTGGGCGCGAGCGACGCGGGCGCCGATACGAACGACTCGTCGACGAGCCCCACACCGACGGACGCAGCGCCGCCGAGCAACGACGCGGCGCCCGCCGACGCGGGGGCCGACGTCGCGTACGTGGAGCCGGTTTGCCCTCTCCGCAACGACACGGGCGGTCCTGGGCAATACACGGATAGCTGCGTTCGTCGCGAGTGGATCGCCCCGTACGCCGGGACCTACACGAGCGCCGCGTGCGAGCTCACGATCGTGGCGGCCGGGCCGATCGCCGCGACGTTCACGATGAAGGTGGTGGCCGGCCCGCGCGCGGGCACGTACCCGGTGGCGTGGGAAGGCGGAGCCGCAGGAGCGGGCAACGACTCGTATTACCGGTTCACGACCGACGCGACGTTCGCGACCACGAAGACCCTCAACTTCAACGCCGGCGAGAAAACCGCGACCGGCGAGCGCAACGTCTCGCTGCGGATCGAGAACCTCGACACCGGCACGGCGACGTATACGGGCCGGTTCGCGGAGACCGCCGGCGCCACCACCGACGAGATCGACTGCGGCGCGTTCACGAAGCGCTGAGGTCCGGTCCCTCGCGCTGCCCGCGATCGTCGTCGCGCGGCGCGGATCACTTCGCGAGCGGCGCTGTCTGTCCGCTCGGCGCGGGCACCACTGGCGCTTCGGGGCCGGAAGCCGTAGACGGTGGAGAGGGCGGCACGGCACTTCCGCTCGCGGCAGGATCGGCGGGCCGTTCGGTAGGGCACGCGACCGCGCCTCCGTACATCTCCGGTTGCGCTTGGGGAGTGCTCGCGCACGCCGCGATCGCCGACACGCCCACGAGCGCCGTTCCGAACGCGAGCGCCCGTTTGGCCTTCGCGAGGCGGGTCGCTGGAACGAGGCGGGTGTCCACCATCTGGAACACCAAGTCACCGTGCGCGTCGTGGAGGTAACGAACGCAGATCTCCTGGTCGCCGCGTCTCGTGGCCGCGAGGACCACGCGCGCTTCGTCCTCGCTCATGCGCGTCAGATCGTGAACGTGCTTTTTGCACGTGGCGCAGAAGAGCGTCTTCCCGACGGCCGTCATCGTGTCCCAGTTTTCGGAGCAGGGAGAGGGGATGGGCAGATCGGAGCGCTTCATCGAGAGAAGCGTATCGCACGAAGACGATGCCACACGAAGAGACCGTCGGCGCCGTGTGCGCCTGTATAAGTTACTGTATTTGCTTGAAAATATGTTCCGCTGGGTTCGTCGCTCGCGTGTCCACAGGATGGCGTCAGGAGGCTCGCGCCTCCAGAGCGACGTGAGGTTGGCCCGGCGCCTGGTTCCTCGACAAAATGGGCTCTAAGGTGCTTCGTGGGGCCGCTCGCGAGCGCGGCCCGTCCTCGGGACGGCGCTTTCGTCGTCCACGTGGACCGCGACCAGTGGTAGCGAAGCGCAAAAGGGAGCCGTCGTGTCGAACATGCAAGCGAGCCGCAGACGATGAACGCACACATGAGGGAGATCCTCGATCTCGTCGTTCGCTGGGTGCACGTCATCGCCGGCATCATGTGGATCGGCAACTCGCTGCTCTTCAACTGGCTCGATCGGAACCTCGAGAAGGTGGAGGGCAAGGGCAAGCTCCACGAGGGCGAGATCTGGCTCCTCCACTCGGGCGCGTTCTACCAAGTCGAGAAGAAGCTGCTCGCGCCGGGCGAGATGCCCAAGGTGCTCCACTGGTTCAAGTGGCAGAACTTCACCACGTGGGCGAGCGGGATCACGCTCCTCATCGTCGTCTATTACATGGGGGGCGCTTCGCTGATGCCCGATCCGGGCGTCGCGCGGGTGCATCCGCATGCGCTCGTCGGCCTCGGTGTCTCGAGCCTCATCGTCGGCTGGATCGTCTACGACCTGCTCTGGCAGTCGCTCGGCAAGACGAAGCCGATGGTGGCGACGGTGCTCTCGATCGCGGGCCTCTTCGCGCTCGGTTACGGGCTCACCCACGTGATGAGCGGGCGCGCGGCGTTCCTTCACGTCGGCGTGGTGATGGGCACGTGCATGACCGGCAACGTGTGGATGACGATCGTGCCCTCCCAGCACGAGCTCGTGAACGCGACGACGGAGGGCCGCGAGCAGGACAAAACCCTGAGCATCAAGGCCAAGCAGCGGAGCATTCACAACAACTACATGACGTTCCCGCTGTTGTTCATCATGGTGTCGAACCACTTCCCCGCCATCACGGGCGCGAAGCTGGGGTGGGCCGCGCTCTTCGTCGTGATGACGACTGGCGCGCTCGTGCGGCACTTCATGAACGTCCGGTTCGTCTACGCGTCGTGGTTTCCGGTCACGTGCGGCGTCGTGATCGCGGGGCTCCTCGGCACGTACGTGCTCACCGCGCGGAAAGAAGATCCGAACGCGGCCGGGGGCCCGAAGATCGCGTTCTCCGAGGCGCGCAGCATCGTGGAGGCGCGCTGCACGCAGTGCCACTCCGAGCACCCGACGGACGACATGTTCAAGGTGGCCCCGAACGGCGTCATGCTCGACACGCCGGAGCGCATGAAAATCATGGCGCAACGCATGCGTGAACGCGCGTGCAACCTGAAGACGATGCCGCTCGCGAACAAAACCAACATGACCGATCCCGAGCGCGAGATCCTCGGCCGTTGGGTCGCCCAAGGGGCCAACACCGACTGAGCGCCGACCCGCCACGTCGACCATCGCACCGCCCCGAGAGCCCGTTGTCGCGTGCGCCCGCTTCCGGTACGACTCGGAGCATGCATCGTGCAAGTGTATTCGCGGCCGCGCTCGTGCTCGGCTCCGCGGCCTGCGGAGATCCTTCGGCGCGGTCCGCGGCCGTGCCCACGCTCCCGGCGGCGACCGCACCTTCGTCGACCGCCGAGCCGACGGGTGGGAAAAATAAGGGTCCCTTGGCCCCGGCGCCCGATTGTGCGGCCACCCTCGTCACGCGCTCGGTCGTCGATCGCCTCGGCCGCAAGCCCGGGGAGTGGACGCGCGTAGGCACCGTCGTGGTCGCGATGAAGGACCGCCGGCCCACCCGTTTCGAGCTCAAGGATCGTGAAGGTGGGGCCGTTTCCGGGCTCGACGCGCCGGATTCGGCGCCCGCGTTTCGTGATGCGGTGCGAGCCGAGGTCTGTCGTGTCGGCGGCGTGTCCGTCGTCGCGGAGGCCGAGGCACCCGAGAACGGAGCCTATGCGCTCAGCGTATGGAAGCCCGTCAGCCCGAACGAGAGCGCCGATCTCGACTACGTCTGCAAAGGACCACCGAAGGGGGTCGGGCAGGGGCTCGAGCCCGCGCAGCTTCGTGTGGTCGCGATCGAGGCGTACGAGGTGATGCTCGGCTCTCCCAAGTGGCGGGCGTTCTTCCGCGCGCTCCACGACGAGATCCGCAAGAAGGACGCGAACGTCGACGAGGTGCGCCGCGCAAAAGCGACCGAGCTGCGCTCCGCAGTGGCCGATTGCTGGTTTTCGAGCATCCTGGCGCCATGAGCACGGCCCTGAAGACGACGCGTTCGATCCCGCTCCTGCTGGTTCTTGCCGCGCCGTTCGCCGCCTGCGGTGGCGCGGTGCAAGGGGGCACGAGCGACGCCGGCGGTGACGCGAAGAGCGCCGGAACGAGCACGAGCGCCCCGACCGAGAGCTGCGAGAGCGTAGGTGGCAAGTGCGGGCCGACCCCGGATTTGCCATGCAACGCCGACGAGTCGAGCGTCCGTGCGCGCTGCCCAGAGCTCGAGCCCTGCTGCGTGAAGCTCCCCCCGCTCGGGCCTGGCGAGTGCCGCACCAACGCCGACTGCGGGTCGCAGAACACTCCCGGTCGATCGCCGGGCACTGGCACCTGCGAGAGCAACGCCTGCGTGTGCGATGCCGTGTCCACGCGCCTCGAGAACGGCCGCTGCGGTCCCGTGCCCGAGGCAGGCGAGAGCTACCTCTGCACGATCGGAACGGCGTTCCCGAAGTCGTCCGCGGTCTGCGGCGTGATCCCGTGCGATCCGGGCGCCGTCTGCGCGCTCTCCGGCGCGACCGCCCAATGCATCCCGCCGCAGATGAAACGCACGGGCGAAGAGACGTGCGTGCTCGTGAACTGCGGCGCGATCTTCTGCGCGCCGGGCCTCGTCTGTACCGACCCATCGCGCGGAGTGTGCAAAGCCGAGTGACGTCCCGGGAGGCCTGCACGGAGGCCGGTCTCTTCGGAAATACCCGGTCCCGCTCGCTTTTTTGTCGCGTCGATCCGGTTCGGCTTTACCCTGGAAACGTGCGCCTCGAGTGTGGCGCGCACGCGGAGGTCGATGACCAAGGCGAAGAAACGCTTCGTTCCGGGAACACGGGTCGGTCCATACGAGCTCGTGCGTCTGCTCGGTCAGGGCGGGATGGGCTCCGTGCACGAGGCGCGCTCGGCGAGCGGCCCCGTCGCGATCAAGCTGCTCAGCGGATACCAACCTATGCAGGGGCTCGACCCGCGCTTCCAACGCGAGGCGGAGGCGCTCCGCACGCTCCAACACCCCGGCATCGTGCCGGTGCTCGACGTCGGGATGGATACGGCGACGAACACGCCGTACATCGTGATGGAGCTGCTCGACGGTGATGATCTCGACTCCGTTATCGGGCGCACGGGCCGGCTCGCGCCAGAGACCGTCGTCGGGATCGGGCTCGAGGTGGGGCGCGCGCTCGCCCACGCGCATCTCCATAATTTGATCCATCGCGACATCAAGCCGGCAAACGTCTTTTTGCCTCGCGACGTGGCGCGTGGGCGCGCGATCCTCTGCGATTTTGGCCTCGCCAAGCGCACCGACCTCCTCGGATCGCTCACCGAGACCGGCGCGCTACTCGGCACTCCGCACTACATGTCTCCCGAGCAGTTCCTCGACGCAAAGCGGGTCGACGCGAGGACCGACGTGTGGAGCCTCGGCATGACGCTGCTCCACGCGCTCGTGGGATCACACCCGCTCGAGGCGATCGACGATCCGGGGCAGATCATGATCACGCTCTGCACGAAGCCGATCCCCGACGCCCGCGATCTGCTGTCTACCGCTCCGGCGGAGCTCGCGGACGCGCTCGCGCAGGCGCTCGTGACCGACCCACGGAAGCGCGGCTCGCTGACCGACCTCCTCACCGCCCTCGAGCTCGTCGAGGAGGGCTTGCCGCGCGTATCGCAGAAGCCGCGCCGTGCATCGACGGGAGGGGGGCCACGATCGCGTCGTGCCGCCGCGCCGTCGACCGAGGACGAAGCTCCGACGAGCCTCGCGCTCGTGCAGGGAAGCTACCGCGTGATCAGCCGAAACTCGGGCGCGGGCCTCGTCTACGAGGGCCTCGATCCGGATCGCCGGGTCGTAAGAATCGAGCGATTTCCAGGCCTTCTACGCACGGATGGGGGCCGCGAGGCCTTCGAGCAGGAGGTGTTTGCGCTGAGGTCGGTGCTCACCGAGAGCATCCTCGCGGTGCTCGACGACGGCGCCGTAGGTGACGACGCGTGGCTCGTGACGGAGCCGAAAGACGGGCAAGATCTGGAGTCGTTCGTCCAAGAGGCGGGCCCGCTACCGTACCTCGTGGCGGTGCGCGCCTTCGCGAAGCTCGCGCGAGGGCTCTCGTCGTTAGGGGACGTGGGGATCGTGCACGGCGCGCTTCGCCCCGAGGCGTTTCACCTTCGGTCCGGGAAGGGCGCGTCGAACCTTCTGGTGCTCCACGATCTGGGGATCGCGCGTCGGCTTTCGGCGTTCATGGCGAGGTCCGCGACGTCCTCTCCTCCGCGCCGGAAAGGGGCCAACGTGCGTACCGACGTCGTGGGCATCGTGGCCTCGCTCTCCTTCGTGCTCACGGGCGTGTTGCCGTTCGCCGGCCGGTCGAAGCTGAGCCTGGGCGGTGAGGCCCTCGCGAAGGTGGGCGCGGGCATGGCCGAGAAGCGCGCGCTCGAGGGCCTGCTCCGCCGCGCGATCGCGGACGACATCCCCGATCTCGACGCCCTCTCGGACGATCTCTCGGCGCTCGCCGAGAGATAAATGGGACTCGCTCCGTGATTGCCACTTTGCGCGCGAGCGTGCCTATTTTTCCCTGACGCAGCGCGAAAGCGAAACCCGGGTTGCGGGTGTGCGCGCGCTCGGTCTAGAAGCGTCCCATGGCCATTCGTCACGTCGTGCTCGATTTCGACGGCACCTGCACCAAAGTCGAAGACGTCGCGAGCGACTACGTCGACGCGTGCATCGAGATGTTCGAGCGCGAGGTACGGGCCGGCACGCGCGCCCTCTTCCTCGAGAAGCTCGCCGTCGTGAAGGCAGCGTCGCCGGTCATGGGCTGGGAGTTTTCGATTCCGCCTTTGGCCATCACCTACGCGGCGCCCTCCGCACCCGCGTACGCCGATCCGTACATCGCGGTCGGCGAAGCGGTGAAGCTCGTGCTCCGCGCGCTCGAGCTCGACATTCGAACGCCCATCCCCGACCTCCACACGCCGTCGAACGATCGCGCCGAGGCGCCGTGGCGCGACGAGATGATCGAGGTCCTCTCCAAGCTCCACGAGAAGCGCTTCACGATCCATTTCGTGTCGAACTCGAAGACGGCCAAGATCGAGGCGCGCCTCGACAAGCTCCTCGAAGGCAAAGATGCGCTCCGCAAGGCCGTTCGGGTGAAGGGCGAGGCCGGCAAGTTCGTCGTCCGCGACGCCAAGGGGCTCGCTCCCGAATTCGAGGCCGCCTTCTTCGCCATCCCCGCCGCGAGCGATGCTCGGATCGCGGACAAGCGCCCCATTTACCTTCGTCGCGGCGGCTACTTCGAGGCGCTCGCCGACATCTGGGGGACCATCGCCGAGGCGAGCGAGACGCTGGTTTGCGGCGACATTTGGGAGCTCGATCTCGCGATGCCGGCGCACCTCGGGGCCGAGGTCCACCTCGTCGAGCGGCTCGATCCGCACCCCACCTACGACTACGAAAAGGCGGCGGTAAAGGCGCTCGGAAAGCGAGCTACCTTCGGCGCGCTTCGACAGGTGCTCGACCGCATCTGACTTCGAGCGTCACCTCGTTCGAAGTGCATGCATACTACATGTGATGCACGGGTCGGCTCAATCGCGCGCGAGCATCATTGCGAGGAAGTCGGTCGGCCCCGGATCTTTTCCGAGCTGCATCAAGAGGGTCGTGGCTTGGCCGCGGTGGTGGGTCTGGTGGTTGAAGAAGTGGGTGACCACGACCCAGACCTGCTGCTCGAAGGCGGCGCCGGCCACGCTCTTGAAAGGAAACGGCGCTTCGAGGGCTGCCTCGTCGACGCCTGCGATCCAGCCCTCGATGTCGCGGTCGGTTTTCTCGCGCTCGCGACGCAGATCTTCGAATTGCGGATAGAGCACCTGGTTCATGCTCTTCACCGCGATGGGCTTTCCCGCGGCGTCCGAGAGGAAGCGACCCGGATCTTTGGTGAAGCGGCCGAGCCAAATGCGATCGGCGAGCAGCAGGTGCGAGAGAGTGCCGTGGAGCGATCCGAAGAAGGCGCCGAGGTCGCGGTTGCGCTCGTCTTCGGTGAGCTCTGCCGACCGCGCGTAGAGCTTCTCATTCATCCAGCGGTTGTAACGCGCGAGGGCGACGTACGACGCGATCATGGCGCGAGCATGTGGCCACCCCGGCGCCGAAACCAAGCTAAAAAATAGCCAAACGCGACGTCGCCAGGACCCCGAAGGACCCTGGCGACGATCACGAAGAACGGGTTGGGTACGTTCCCTTAGTGCTCAGTCTTCGCCGACGAACTTGGCGGACTGCGCCTCGAGCACGCAGGTGGTGCCGCTGAAGCGCTGCGCGCCGGGCTTGGAGCCGAGGTTGTCGCTCGGGAGGAGCGAGTCGGACTCGACGAGGTTGTGGTACACGTCGACGAACTCCGCGCGGCGCTGCGACAGCATGCGGAGCGTGTCCTCGGTGAACGTCGCCGCGCTCGCGGTCTTGCGGTCGGCGCAGGCCTTGCCATAAGCCTCGAGGGTCGCGGTGTGCGCGGCCGCGTCGTCGGTCTTGGCGATGCGAGCGGCGAGGCCCTTCGCGCCACGGGCGGTCGACTTTGCGAGGTTCGCGCCGAACTGCGCCTTGAGGTCGGCAGGATCTTTCCACGTCGCGGGGAGCGCGTCGGCGAGGGCGCAACGGGGCGCCGAGAACGCGGGGGTGGTGAAGTCGGTCATGAGAACGTCGGCGACGAAATCGGCGTCGACGAGGCCCTGACGGACGAGCTCCTGGACCGCGTCGACGTCGGCGTAGCTCTTCTCCGGGCCGTTCATCGGGAAGATGGAATCGCCGCTTTGACCGCCGATTTTGCTCCCGAACTTGGTCAGCGTCTCGCTGTAGGCCTTCGAGTCGACGGAGAGCGAGTCGATCGTGGGGAGCTTGAAGGCGACGCTCTGCTCGAGACCGAGCTCGACGCCGGTGCCGGTGCGCGGCGCGCGCAAGAGGGGGCTCACCACGAACGCGCCGGGGAGCATGCTCGAGAACGTGCTCACCGTTCCGAAGCGCTGGCTGTTCTTCGAGTGCGCCGCGATGAGGGTGCCCTCACCCACGTCGCAGAAGAGCTGCGTGAGCACACCTTTGAGGTCGCCCGCGGTCTTCGCGCGTGTGACGCGGCCCTTCGTGTGGAGGTGCTCCGACGCGATGACTCGCTTCTCCATGTCGTCCGCGCGGGTCACCTTCGAGAACATGCGGTTGAAGGTGGCGTCCGGCGACTTGGGGTCGGAGACGGTCATCCAGGTCGACGTCCAATTGGCCCAGGAGTCGTGGAGCTCCTTCATGATGGGGCCACCGGACGTGTGGCAGCTCATGCACTCGAACGTGGGCTTCGCGCCCTTCGCCTGCGAGGGGACCATGGTGCCGTCGCCCTTGCGCACCCAGGTGCCGTTCTCCTCTTTCCAGTACACGAATGCCTGGATTTTCTCGCTCCAAGCCATCACTTCGGTGCCGTCTTGCGGCGCGCCGTTTCCGGAAGCGAACGAGGCGATGTAGAGCTTGTCGCTCGTGGCTCCCGCGCCGCCGGCGACCACGAAGCGGTACGCGTTGTCGAGCGCGGGCTTGTCGCCGAGCTCCGACACGACGAAGAACTCGGGCTTCGTGGCGGGGGTGGGCGCGGGGGACGGCGCGGCCGAGCCGGAGCCCGTCGCGGAGCCCGAAGGAACGGCGGAGCCCGATCCGGTGGGAGCCGGGGCAGCGACCGCGACACCTTCGAGGCGATCGAGGATCGCGGAGAGCTTGGTCGGACACGCCCCGGTGCCCTTCGCGTTGATGCGCTTGCCCTTCACGACGAGCGTGCACTTCGCGGTGCCGAGCACGTTCGTGAGGAACACGTCCTCCGGCACCCCCGCGGCGGTGACGTCGTCGACGGTGGTCTCCTCCTCGCCGGGCTCACTCGCGCCGCAGGCCGGGAGCGCAAAACCCGAGATGGCGGCAGTGGAGAGCGCGAGCAACGGCAAGAGCGAGCGGCGAATGGCCTTCATGATTCCTCGATTGGGTAGAAAAACAGAATTCTTACGGGCAGATCCGAACGTTCGGATTGCCAATTATTTTTCGGCCGGCAAGAGCGGGAGCGGGACCCGCGAGCCGGGGAACATTTTGGTCGCGAGCTCTTTGCGATCCGTCGATCGTTTCTTCAGCTCCGCGCGACCCTCGGTCGTTTGCACCTTCGCGAGCTCCGCCTTGATGCGCGGCACGGCCTCGGTGAGGTACGCCGTTCGTGCGGCGGCGACCTTGTCTTTGGCGCCGTCGTCGAGGAGCGTTTTGGCGTAGTCGCGGCGCGGACCGGCTGGGATGGCGGCGTCGACTTGGGTCCGCAGCACCGCGCGGACATGGGCGTCGACCTTGGTCGCGTCGGTCGGTAGCTTGTCGAGCACCTTCGGGTAGACGGCGCAGCGGGTGGGGGAGAACACGTCGTTCTTCTCGTCGAGGAGGCGAATCGCCGTCACCGTCGGGAACGAGACGACGCCCTTCTTTTGAAGGCCGCGTTCGATGCGTTTGTCCATCTCGGAGCGCACCGGCATCATCACCGGGAACACGTCGAGGGAGTAGGAGAGCGGCCGCACGATCGAGCTCCCGAAGACGAACGGGTCGACCCACACCTCGAGCGGCACGGTCTCGGTGCCGGTGGCGTAGCGGAGCTCCGTCTCGCAGAACACGCTCTTCAAGAGCCCGCCGATGCCCTTCGGCTGGTCGCCGTCGATGTTCGCCTGCACGAACCCGGTGCCGGTGAGCACGCTGCCGTCTTGTTTGGGGAGGCCTTCGTTCCAGGCCGCGGTGCCGGCGACCATGATCTTCTCGAGGTCGTTCGCGAAGCTGATGCGGGGGTGCGATTTGTCGAGCGAAGCGCTCTCGCTCACGATCGCCTTGGTGTCACCGCTGATGTTCGAGTCGACGGGGAGGAGCTTGTGGGTAGATACCCAGTTCGACCACGGCTCGGACAGCTCGTTCATGAGCGGGCCCATGTTCACGTGGCAGTCGTTGCACTGGCGATCTTTGGTGCTCGGTGTCTTGGCGACGCGCTTCGTGGTGGGCTTCTTCTCGTACACGAGGACGGAGTTGTCCGGCATGAGCCGAATCCGCTGCATCACGCCGGGGCCCTTCGGATCGGGGCCAGGAGAGAACACGTAGAAGTTGTAGAGGCCAGTGCGGCGGTCGAGCGCCATCACCTCGACGCGGTCGAACACCATCGTGTCGCCGCGTTTGCCGGCTTCGGTGTCCGGATCGCTGAAGAGCGCCATCATGAGGCTGTAGCTGCCCCATTGTGGATCGTAGACCTCGGCGGGCGGCACACGATCGGGCGTGTTGCAGCCGGTGACGATCGCGCGCGGGAGGATGGTCCTCGTCTTGGAGGTGCCGCTCTCGCTGCGCGTTTGTGCCTCTTCGACGACGAAGATTTCTTTCGAGTCGGTGCGCGAGCAGGCGCGGCCCATGCCGAAGAGCTGCTCGGCTTGGGCGTAGTTGGCGGGGACCTTCTTCAGGTCTTTCCGCAGCAGGTCGGCGACGCGGTCGTCACCGAAGAGGCCGTCGGCCTCCGCGATGTCTTCTTCGGACTTCTCGATCTCTTCGTCGGGAGCGCCGCCACACGCGGGGGCGAACGCTGCCACGAGGAGCGCGGAGAAGAGCCCGAGGGCCCCCCGGAGCTTCATTTTGCGCCCTTGGTCCAGTCGGCGCAGAACGCGCTCGCGGTCTTCTGGGTGCACGTGCCGGCCTTCTCCACCGCGCGCGCGGGAGCGGTGAGCACGATGTCTTTGCCGTAGGTCTCGTTGCAGAGCTTGGAGAGGTTCTCGCCGAAGTCGAAGTCGTTCTCCAGCTCGGCCACGCGCTGGGCGGGCACGTCACAAATGGTGAGCTGCTGCGACTCGGTGCCGTCCTTCAGCTTCGCGCGACGGCAGCCCGGGGGGAGCTTGTCGGCCGAGGCCCAGGTGCCCTGGAGGAAGCCGTTCAAGCCGGGGGGCAACGCGTCGTAACGGCAGCCGCACTCGAGCGATGCGCGGACGACGAGCTCGGTGATGTGCGGATCCGACATGCGCCAATCGACACCACCGTTTTGGAGACGGTTGACCGACATGCACGCGTACATCGATTGTTGCGGCTCGTAGCCTGCGCTGTTCGGGGCGGCGACCTTCACGCCGAGGCCCTCCGCTACTTTCCAGTTCTTCGCGGTGCCGAGGCTGTTTCGCTCGCAGGCGGCCTTCAGCTTCGCCTTCTTGTCGGCGTCTGCGGTCTTGCTCGCGAGGTAACAGGCGGCCGCGCGTTGGTACGCGATCTCCTTGGTTTTTCCCTTCTCTGCGGCGAGGCGCATGGAGTCGGAGATGAGCGTGGTCGCCGCGCCGCGGGTGTTGAACTGACCCTTCATACGGACGAGCTTCGGGTCGATGCTGGCGTCCAGGTTCTCCTTCGACGAGAGCACCGCCGCGAGCTCGCTGTCGATCGCGCCGGAGGCGTACGTGTTCTTGCCGTTCGCGTCGTACTGGCCTTGGCCGTCGACGTCGGAATACACGGAGGTGAAGAAGCACTGGAGCGGCTTGCCCTTCACGATCTCGGTCGCCTTCGTGACCTTCTTGCCGTTCGAGACGGCCATGTACTCGCAGTACTCTTGGCCGCGATCGAGCTCGCCGTCGACGCCTTCGCGGTCGCCGCACTGCCAGCGCACCACGCCGCCCGCCGTCTCTTGCGCCTTCACGGCCGAGTGGCGCGTGATGTTGCCGTCACAGAGCTCGGCGAGCGTCCAAATCGTGGCCGCGGACTCCGGCGTGATGTCGTCTACCGAGGTGCCCTCTTCTTCCTCGGCGGGGGCAGCGCTGCAGCCCATCGCGACGGAAGAGACGAGGACCGAAAACGCGGAGACAGCCAAGATTCGGAAGACGCTCATTTTGCCTACATCTACTCCAGGCCGCTTCCTATGCAAGGACGGAGGCCCAAAAAGTGGGAATGAAGAACACGGCCGACTGATCAAAATACCGAGAAAAACGATGGGAAGTCGATGGACGAGCGCCGCCTTTCATAAATGAAAGAATGGCGTAGAGCGAAGCCAGGTTTGGAGATCGGGGCCGGGCGCCCGCCAGAGAAGGCGTAGTCGTCACGCACACTTGCACGAGGTCGCGGCGAGCTTCGGCGAGGGAGCGGGCCGCCGAATCGGCCGACGTCCTGCCCTCGGGACGATCGTTTTCCCCGTTTTTTTTCACCGAATGGCACGTCTCGCTTCGGCCCCCCGTTTCGACGAGGCGCGCGCGAATCGCCCCGCGCGTATTACCGCGCCGACGCGGTCGACCTTCCTTCGCCGCGCGCGGTCTCGTGTCGTTTCTGCTCCGCGCCCACCAACGACGAGCGGAAGTTCGCGAGAGACTTGGGGAAATTGGGAATGCTCCAACGTTGGCGCTGGGCCGGGGCGCGAGGCCAGGTTGCAGAACGCCAAGGCTGGTTCGTCCGTGCTCTCGCTCAGGGCGTGGGGCCGGGCGTCTTCTCGGTGCGCTTCGGGCCACCATGATAGGGCCGCGCCTGCACGATGAGGACGTCCTCTCCGCGGAAGAGCCACTCGATGTCGAGCGGCGTGTCGCTCGGGAACACGGTGCGGATCTTCTGCGCGGCGTCGGCGAGCCGCTGAACGCGCGCGGTCGTGAGCACCGGTTTGCCCTTCTGCGGGTTCGGCACCTCCCGCACCCCGCCGGCCGGATCGAACACCAGCATCGTGTCCTCGTCGGAGCGGGAGACCACCCGGAGCGCCTTGTTGAACACGTTGTAGAGCAAGATCTCCGGCACCTTCTTGCCGTCGACGACGCGGATCCCGAGGCCGCTCTTCGCGTTGATCGTGAGCACGTTCTTCTCGTCGGGGTTCGTCGGGTGCGCCGTGACGAGCACCCCCGCCGCCGTCGCGTCGACCCCGAGCTGCACCAGCACCGCGCCGTACACCTTCTTGTGGTCGATCCCGTAGAGCTCGCGCTCCTCGAAGGCGGAGAGGTTCCACACGCTCGCCCACACGCGCTTCACGGCCTCCGCGACGGCCGCTTCGCCGCGCACGTTGGGCACCGTGTCGTAGAGGCCCGCGCCGGAGAAGCCCTTGAGATCCTCGGCGTTGGTGGAGCTCCGCACGAACACGGGAGGGTCGCTCGCTCCTCCGTCCCCCGCCTGGGCCCCCGCGTCGCCGCCCGCGCCGGTCGCGGAGAGCGCCTTGAGAGCCACTCCTAATTTGGATACGAATGTCGGGTCGATCGGTGCCTTTACGATGGACTCGCGAAGCTTCGTGAGCCTTGTTTTGCGCTCTTCGAGGCTGCCTTTGAACTTGGGGTCCGCGAGCATCGTGTCGATACTAGCCTCCAGCCAGGCAGACCGTACGTGCGCCGCGTAATAAGCAATCGGCACACCGAAGCCCGCTGGCACGGACACCCCCGCGAGCTTCGCCGACACCACCTGTCCGAGGTTCGCGGTCTTCGCCCCGTAGCCGGTCGCGTCCGTCGCGTGGAGGCCGTCGAGGGGGCGGAGCTCCGTCGCGGAGAGGTCGGCGCGGGGGACCGCCACCGTCGCGAGCGCCTTCTTCGCGGCTCTTTCCGCGTCGACCTCGGCCTTCGTCGCGAGGCGGATCGAAGCCGACGTCGCGGTCGCCTCGAACACCACGTCTTTGCCGCCGAGCGCCGCGTACGTCTTCGCCGCGCCTTTGAGCCCCACGTTCGGGATGTCCCACGCCGCGGCGCGCAGGTTCACGTGGGAGAGCGGCGTCGAGAACGTCTGCGACACGATCCCGGCGACCTTGGTGATGTCCGTCAGCGGCTCCGGCAAAATCACGATTTCGTCCGGCGCGAAGGTGAGGCTCTCCGCCTTCTCACCCGCTCCCACGATGCGGAGCTTGCCTATCGCGCGGCCGAGGTGGAACGGCTGATAGCCGGCTGCTTTGTACACCTGGTCGTTCGTAATCGAGGCGATCTCCGGGGCCTGCTTCGCGACCGCTTCTTGTTCGTCGGAGGCGGGGCGGAACTTCACCTTCGCGGCGAGGTGGAAGGTGGCCTTCACGCGCTCGTAGGCGAGGCGGAGGTGCGCCACCGTGGCCTTGTCGCCGTCCCAGAACGCGAGGGTCCAGAGGTCCGCCTGCTCGTGGTGCACGAGGTAGAGCATCAAGAAGCTCGGCTTGTCCTTGCCGTAGTTCTTGTCGAGCTCGCGCACCGCCTCCGGCGTTCGTGGGGTCTTCAGGAGCTCGGCGAAGATGAAGTCCTTGTGGAGCGGGTAGAGGTCGGCGTCCACGTAGTAGGTCGCGTTCGTCTTCAGATCGACGACGATCTTGGTGAAGCGCTCGCCGCCCACCACCCGCGAGTAGGCGCCGAAGTCCTCGTCGTTCGTGATCTTGGGGATCCACGTGGGCCTCGCGCGCAGCTCGTCACGGCCCGTCGCCGTCGCGCCGTCGGCCGCGCTATCTCGACCGTCGGCACTCGCGACCGGTGCGCTCGCCTCGCTCGCGTCGAGGGTGCTCGAGGTGCCTCCGTCGCCACCGCAGCCGGACCGGCAGGCCCCGCAGGTCAACGCGAAGAACAAGTAGAAGAGGAGCGAGCGTTTCGAGAGCAAGGCTTTCATGGGCGGTCGACGATCCATGGCATGGCAGGCGTGGATTCGGCCCGATCTTGCTACTGACGCGAAGACGGTTGCGCAGCCGCGGGAAAAGTGCGGGCGAGGGCACTTCTGCGAAAGAAACTGGGACATTTTGCGCTAGTGTGCGCGACTCCCGAAGCTGGGCAGCATTTTCACGGACTGGCCGACGCGCGACGTAGCGAGAATCGGAAACGTTCGCGGTCATGAGGCGATTCCTCTCCGACCAAGTGATGTCCTGATTTTTCACACGAATGCGAGGCGACTTTTGAACATCCTCACCGCTCTCGACCGCAAGGTCGATTATTCCAAGCCGCAGCTCGAGGTCATCCTCGGTGCATGGGTCCTCAGCACCTTGGTCGACAAGAGGCGCCAGATTTCGACGAGCGACGGGGATATTTCCGAGGACGACTACGACAAGCGCTCGATCTACTCGTTGTTCTATTCGCTCTATCGCTCCATGGGCGACGTGCGAAGCGAAGACGGCTCGCTTTACGAGCTCACGTTCAACACGTGGGGCTACACCTGGCCGGAGTCGTGGGGCCCGAGCCCCGTCCGCGCCGACGACCCGCAGCGCTTCGGCCGCATCGCGTACACCGGGCTCTACCAGTTCGACGCGGTGAAGGAATACGTCAAGGCCCGCGACGGCAAGGTTCACATCGTCGAAATGGGCTGCGGAACGGGCGCCGGCGCGCACCAGGTCTGCTCCAACGTGCTCACGAAGGCGACCTACGAAGCGGTCGACATGCAGGCTGCTGCGATCCAGACCTGCCGCCGCAAGTTCGTCCCCGAGCTCGGCGGGCGTCTCTCCGCCATCTGCGCGGACGCGACCGAGCTCCCGATCCGCTCCGCGAAGGCCGACTTCGTCGCCGTCAACGAGACGCACGTCACCGAGCAGACCGGCGTCGTCACCGCCGAGGACGAGCGCTTCTTCGACACCGCGCACCGCCTCTTGAAGCCCGGCGGTTACCTCGTCTGGGGAAATGCGATCCCGGATGCCACCTGGCAGCCGTGCTTCGACTACCTCAAGGCGATCGGCATGAAGCAGCGCGAAGTTCGCGACGTCACGAAAGAGGCCATTTGGGCCCGCGACCAAGACAAGCGCCGCGTCGACGCCTACGTCGATCACTGCATCGACCAGTTCTTCGGCTTCAAGATCCCCTACCTCGGCGACAAGCGCCGTCGCGAGGCCGAGCTCGCGATGAAGAACTTCTACCGCAACCCCGGCACGATGCTCTACGAGCGCATGGTCAACGGCACCGACACCTACAAGGTCGTGCTCTTCCAGAAGCCGGAGTGACGAACTAACGGTCGAACGTTCGCGCGCGAGTGGGGGAAGCTCGCCGCGCGAACCGTAGATTGGATACGAAGTCGGGATCTCGTCTACGGGCGGGTCCCGATTTTCTTTTGCGGGAGGCTTTTTTTCCGTCGATCGCGCAGGTTTAGAACGCGCCGCGGAGGGAGAGACCAGCGCCTTGGGGGGCGACCGTGACGGGGTATTTGCGCGGCAGCAAGAGGCCAGTCCACAACGCGACCACACCCACCCCGAGAGACACCGTGCTCACCCAAGCGAGATCCCGCGCGCGCGCCGCTCGCTCTCGCGGTCGGGTCCACGCAATAGCCACGATCGTCGAAGCAGCTCTCGGAGTACTCGGACCGCGCGGAGAGGGCCATGAGGCCGCTGACGAGCGCCGTGCCGCCACCGGCCGCGGCCACGCCGAACGCCGTCCACGACGCTGCGCTGAACGAGGACTCGGGTGGATGCGCGGGCACCTCGAGCGCGGGCGGCGGAGGGCGCCACTCGTGCGTCGGGTGCGCCGGCGGCGGGTCCGTCGGTGTAGGTGTAGGTGTCGGCGTCGGCGTCGTGGTCGCGGGGAGCACCTCGGAGCCGTCCCCGTCGAGCGAGAGGCGCACGTTCTCGCCTTCTTTCAGCTCCGCCGCGAGCGTGGTCGTCGCGGCGCCTTCATGCTCGACCTTTACGCTGTGAGGCCCCGGATCGAGGGGAATCCTCGTGTTCAGCTCCTCGGTCTGGAGCACACGGCCATCGAGCGTCACGCGCCCGAGCGTGCTCGCGGACTTTCCCGTCGCGAGCGTGAGGGTAGGCACACGTGGCGCGAGCGCGGCGAGGTGAGCGTGGGCCTCGCCCAGGCGATCGGCGCGTCCGTCAGCGCGGGCGCGCGCGGCGGCTTCTTCGTAGGACTTGCGTGCCGACGCGACCTTGCCGAGCTTCTCCAAGCACAGGGCCAGGTTGAGCAACGTGCCGCCGCCCGGATCGAGGCGCTGGCTCTCCTCGAAGAGCGGGCACGCTCGTGGGTAGTCGCTCGCGTCCATGGCCTTTTTTGCCTCGCGAAACATCTTGTCGGCCGTCTCCGCGCGGGTGTCGGCGCGCGCGACGTGGCCGAGGGAGACGAGTGAAAGCACGAGCGCGCTCGCGACGAGGACACGACTCATAGGACCCTCCGGAGGCTGACGTCGAGCTGGCTCCGCGCGAGACGAAGGAGGCTCTCGAACTCGGCCCTGCCCACGTTCATGCGCTTCTGGAAAGCTTCCCGCGTGCGCTCGAGGAGGTCCTCGCGCACCTTCGCGATCCAGCGCGCGGCGGTCGCGCGGTGCACGCCGTGGAGCTCACCGAGGGCGTCGATGCCGAGGCCGTCGACCGCGTGCTGCTTCAAGAGCAAACGCTCGCGCGCGTCGAGGCTGGCGAGCGCCTCGTGGAACGCCTCTTTGAAGGCGGGGCGATACGCCTCTTTCACGAAGTCGAGCTCGAGGTCTTTGTGCGCGACGTGCTTCGCCAGCACGCCGCTCTCGTCGACCGCGACCTCGCGCGAGGTGCGTTTTCGCGCCCGTAACGCGGCCCGGGTCGCCGACACCGCGACCCAGCCGCCGAGGTCGCCCTTGCCCGCGTATTGCCCGATTTTGGGTTGCGTACCGGGTTTGGCGACGAACAGGTGCTCACGCAGGCCCTGTTCGATCTCCGCGATTTCGTCGGGCAAAAAGCGCTGTCCGCGGAGGCGCCCGGCGGCCGAGCCGCGCACGTGCTCGCGCTCGATCGTGGTGACGGCGTAGGTGTCGCCGCGGGCGGCAGCGAACGCGAGGAGCAGATCTTCCGCCTTCACCTTCGCGACCGCCTCGGGGGTAGGGGCTTCGAGCACTTCGCCGAGGCGCACGAGGAACGGGTCGCGGTGCTTGGCGAGCGCCGGATGGGCGAGGCACGCACGCTCGACCGCGCTCGTGAGGCCGTTCGCGAGGAGCGAAACGTCGGCCTCGGCGCCGGGCGATACGCCGGGTGCGCGGAGGAGGGTCGCGGCGAGCTCGAGCGCGTTCATCGAATGTTTTTCACCATAGCCCAGCTCGCGCCATCGCCTCTTCGCAGTCACCCGCGCGACGCGAAAATTCGTCGTCTCGCCAGCGCAGCGCGAAGCGGAAGAAGGCGCTGAACGGAGGGCTCGCGCGTGCCAGAACGTCTTTTTGGCGTCGCGTCGCGCCGACGCGGTGGGTCTTCTGGTGCCCGCGCGGCCCGGCGCGTTGCTCGGCAATGGCAACGCGCGATAGTCTCGCGCCAGAAGGAAGCCCCTTTTCGTGCCCGAGGATCGAAGCCAGCCGTCGCCGTGCCCCCCCGAGGACGATCTGCTCGCGTTCTCGAGCGGCGACGTCTCGGAGGCCGTTCGAGCGACGTTGATAGGCCACCTCGCGAGCTGCGACGAGTGCAGGATGGTCACGAGCGAGCTGTCGAAGGACCGCCTCGGGTACGCGGCCACCGCCACGCCGGACTTCTCGCGCATCGACGAGCAGCTCCCGCTCCCAGCCGTCCCGTACGAGCGTGGAGCGCGCCTCACGTTTTCACCGGGCGAGACGATCGCAGGCAAATTCAAGGTCGTGAAGGTGCTCGGCTCCGGCGGCATGGGCGTCGTGGTCGAGGCCGAGCACCTCCTCCTCCAGCAACGTGTCGCGCTCAAGTTCATGGGCCCGCAGGTCGCGTCCGATCCCGAAGCGACGCGTCGGTTCCTCCGCGAGGCGCGGGCGGCGGCGGGCATCCCGAGCGAGCATGTCGTGAAGATCCTCGACGTGGCGACGCTGGAGGACGGCGCTCCGTACATCGTGATGGAGCGGCTCGAGGGGGCCGATCTTTCGACGGTGCTCGAGCGGGAAGGGAGGCTCGAGGCTTCGCGCGCGGTGGGCTACGTGCTCGAGGCGATGGAGGCGCTCGCCCACGCCCACGGCAAAGGCATCGTGCATCGTGATCTCAAGCCGGCGAACCTCTTCTTGGCTGCTCGCGACGACGGATCGCGGGTCGTGAAGGTGCTCGATTTCGGAATCGCGAAGGCGGAGGAGCAGCCTGGCTCACCGGGCGTGACCACCTCGCGCACGGTGCTCGGCTCGCCGCGCTACATGGCGCCCGAGCAGATGCAGAGCGCAAAAGACGTCGACATGCGCGCCGACATTTGGGCCCTCGGCACCATCTTGTTCGAGCTCGTCGCGGGGCGTCCCGCCTTCGTCGGCGACACCCTCGCGGCGCTCACCGTCGCGATCTGCGCGGGCGAAAAGCCGAGTCTTTCTGAAGCGTTTCCCTCGGTCTCGCCCGCGCTCGCCGCGGCGGTGAGCGGTTGCCTCGAGCGCTCGCGCGACGCTCGAACGCGCGACGTGGCCGCCCTCGCCCGCGCGCTCTGGCCGCTCGGGCCCCCCTCTGCGCGCGCCTCGATGGAGCGCATCGTCGCGACCCTTCCGTCGTCGCTCGGTGAGCCCGCGGGCGCGAGCTCGCGCACCACCGTGGAGCCGCCTGCGCGTGCCGACGCGGAAGCTGCGATCGGCGCGCAGAGCGTGCCTCCGGTGTCCGTACACGATCGAACCTCGCCGGTAGGGACGAAGCGCATCGTCGCGGCGGCGGTGATCCTCGGCGTCGTCGGCCTCGGGGGCGGAATCTACGTGGGGCTCCGGCCCTCCAAACCCACGCCGCTCGCTGGCCCCACGAGCGAGGCCGCCAGTCCCGCGCCGCGGGCTCCAGAGCCTCCGATGCAGTCGACTCTACAATCGCCATCGTCCGCCATCCTCGTCGCGCCACTCTCGAGCACGGCGCCGGGAAAGGGCACGATCGGAGTGCAGATGCCGCTCCCCACGGGAGGAAAGAAACCGCTCGCGGCCTCGGCTTCGGCTTCGACGACCCACGCGCTGCCTCTGCCTCCCGCCAGTGCCTCTCCGTACGACGAACGCAAATAGGCTGCACGCCCGAACAGCCCATCATCGGTCGAAGGTCGTCGTCGCTCGCGTCCGTTTCACGGTGCACAAACCCTGGCCCGTCCATTACCCTCCCGCGAATGTCGGAAGACGAACGCGAGGTTTGGGTCGTGCGGGACGAAGCGTCGTCTCCTCCGAGCCGTGCGGTGAGCCTCCGCAAGCTCCGCCGCGGCGTAAAGCTCGGAAAGCTCTACCTCGACTACGAGGTCGCTCGCGTGGGCACCGACCAATGGATGACCTTGGGCGACTTGCTCGAGTCGCGTCGCGCGGGCCCGACGACGGTGCTGACCGAGTCGTCTGTCGTCACCTCTGCGCCGAACCGGACCACCTCGGAGCGTGAAGCGGAGCGAATACTCCGTCCGCGACCTGCGACGCGGCCCAAGCTCCGCCGCATCGGTGGCGTCGCTGGCGCGAATGGCGCCGCCGGCGAGAGCGACGGCCACATGAGCGTCGCAGACGAAGAGCTGTCGTTTCACGACTTCATCAGTGAGGACGATCTCGAGGACGACGGGGACGACGACGACGCCAACGAGACGTCCCAGCTCCCACCCGTTCACGTGGACGATAGCGCTCCGGGCGAGCCCGTTCCGCTCGTGGTCCCTCTCGTCGTCGTCGCGCAGGGCGTCCCGCACGAGCCGCACACGCCGCACGCCGCGCTCGCCGTGACGGACACTCCGGCCCCGCCCGAGCCCTCGCTTCGTGACCTCGTGATCGCGCGCAGCTCGGCGCCGGCGCCGGTGGTCGACCTGCTCGTCCCCGAGCCGCACGTCCCGTCCGCGCCGCCACCGAGCGCGACCGTCACCGCCCCCAACGCGCTCACCCCTTCGAGTCCGCCGTGGCCGTCCGGCTCGGTCGTGGTTCGCGAAGCGGGCAATGGTCGTGTCGTCGTCACCGATATCGATATGCCCTTTTCGTCCATGGTTCGTTTCATGGTGAAGTGGGCATTCGCGACGATACCGGCGTTGCTCCTCGTGGGCGCGGTCGTCGGGGTCGTGCTCGGGGTCGTGCTCGCGATCGTCACTGCCCTCGGGATCGCCGTTTCGCGGTGACCAATGCGCGTGGACTCTCGTCGCGCGTGGCCTTCGACGCGCCCTCGGGGGTGCCCTTCTCCGCGGCGCGTGGGCCCTTTTTCGTAGGCGTTCGTACGCTCGACGCCGCTTCGGCTAGGAGCTCACGGAGCATACCGTCGCGCGCCTTCGTGAGGCGAACGTGGGTCCAGCCCTTTTCGCCCCACGCGCCCGCTGCCGGGTAGAACGTGGCGTGCTCGTCGGTGGGATCGACGAGACCGGCCTGCACCTCGGGGGTGAGCTTGAGGGTGGCCGTTTGGCCATTGGCCTGGAGACCGGCGAAGATCTTCCCCCCGATTCGAAAATCGGGATTCCCGAAATGCGCACGTTCCTCTGCGCCGTCTTCGGCGAGTGCCATTTTTCGGAAAGCGTCCTGCGAGCTCATCGTCCGAGTGTAACAGCGCGCGCTCGTGCCAACCGCCATCGAGACGGTCGACCGTGCAGCTCAGCGGAGCCGAAAGGTGACCGGGCAGTGGTCGGAGACGTCGTCGTAGTCGGCGGGCGCGGCCCTCGACTCTTTGCACGCGAGCGCTGCGCAGTGACCAAAAACGCGAACGGACGAAGGTTCGACGAGGTCGCGGTCGGCGACGACGTGGTCGAGGAGGCTAGGGACGAACGGGCCGTTCGGGTCGGGGTGGAAGTACTCCGTGCAGCGCAGCTCTTTGGTGACGATCTCACGATTCGCGCGCGAGGCCTCACCCTCGACGAAGCTACGCTCCCCGCCCGCGTCGTCGAGGTAACCCACGCTGTTCACGTCGCCGAGAATGGCCACCGCGTTCTCTCTCGAGAGCGCGTCGGCGATCGTGTGCGCACGCCGCCACTGCACTCTCCGTCGCGCGAGGCGCTCTTCGCCGGATCCGGCGACGAAATGCACGGCGAGGAGGGTGACCTTCGCGCCACCGCGGACCGGCTCGAACGTCGCGGCGAGGCCGGCGCGCTCTCCATCGTCGCACGCGCCCTCGCCGGACGGGTCGAGCTCGGGCAGCTCGCGCGTCGAGACGAGGCGCGCGCGGCTGGGATCGTAGAGAAATCCGACCCGAAGAGTGCTCTTTCCCGCGCACCGCGCGACGACGTTTGCCCAGGGGTGGCCGAGCGTCGTGAGGCGGCCCGCGAGGTCGTCGAGCGCGTTTTTGTCTTCGATCTCCTGGATCGCGAGCACGTCGGCCTTCGTCTCGCGAACGATCGTCGCGAGGCGAGTCATGTTGGTCGGATCGTGCCCGAGGCGCCGAATGTTGTACGTCGCGAACGTGAGCTCACCGCGCCGCGCGCCGCGCGAGAGGACGAGCACGATCGCGAGGAGCACGAGGAAAAAGAAGAGCTGTCGTCGGTTC
>JAAFHV010000330.1 GCA_013297655.1 Myxococcales bacterium
CGGCTCAAGGTCTCGTTCCTCCCGAACTACAAGGTGTCGCTCGCCGAGCGCATCATCCCCGCCGCCGATCTGTCCGAGCAAATCTCCACCGCCGGAAAAGAGGCCTCTGGCACCGGCAACATGAAGCTCACCATGAACGGCGCGCTCACGATTGGCACTCTCGACGGCGCGAACGTGGAGATTCGCGAGGCGGTCGGGGCGGAGAACTTCTTCCTCTTCGGCCTCACCGCCGACCAAGTCCACGAACAGGAGAAGCGCGGCTACAACCCCGGCGCGATCTACGAAGAGAACCTCCGCGTACGCGAGGTGATCGATCTCATCTCTTCGGGCTTCTTCAGCACCGACGATCCCGGCCTCTTCCGCCCGCTGACCGACCACCTGCTCACGCAAGACACGTACATGCTCCTCGCCGACTTCGAGGACTATTCCACGTGCCAAAAACGCGTCTCCGATGCGTTCCGCGACAAGCAGAAGTGGCACCAAATGGCGGTGAAGAACATCGCGAAGGTGGGGCGCTTCAGCTCCGACCGCACCATCCACGAGTACGCGAACGAGATTTGGCACGCCAAGCCGGTGAAGGTGCAGCTCCCGCAAGAAGAGTGAGCGCTCGGCGCTCGCGGTGTTCGTGAACCACGGCTCGACACGACGTCACACGGCGTCGTCTCGGGCCGTGTCTCTTTCGAATCGGCGCGCCCGGAAGCGTTCACGAAGCGTGGCGCGACGTGACACCAGGCACACGAGCCCCGTGGAAGGGCTCTATCGACTACCGACGCGAAGGCCGATGACAGCCGCGCCCTGACGGAGAGCCGACCCCGCTGCTCGCGGAGGCACTCGAACGAACGGCTCGCCGCGGGGAGCGACGAGCCGTCTCGGGTCGATTGCCTATCTCGGAGAACGAATCAGCGCGCGACGGGCGACTCGCGGAGGAGGCGCTGACCGGTGAGGTAGGCGCGATACTCGTTTACGGTGGTCTTCGGGGCGGTGTTCGCGGCGCGGCAGGCTTCGGGCTTCTGCTCTGCGGTGCAGCCCTTCTTCACGTACGCGCAGGTCTTCTTTTGCGGCACGCCGTCGACGGTGGTGCAGCGGAAGTCGGCGCCGAGGCTGCACGTCTTTTTGTCGCACTCGAGGGCATAGTCGCGCGCGGTGCGCTGCGAGGTGAACGGCTTGTCGTCGCGCACGGCCGCTTCGAGGTCGGTTTTGCACTTGTCGAACCAGGTCGGGTCCGCGGAGCGGGTGCAGAACCAGTCGGCGAGCACGGCCTTGGTGTCCTCGTCCGAAGAGCGGGCCTCGAGCGCGCGGTCGGAGAGGAAACCGTGAAGGCTGCGCGCCATCCCCCGCTCGCACGACTGGGCACGATCGTCGTAGTCGCAGAAGAACTTGTAGAACGAGAGGGTGTATTGAAATCCCGTATCGGGGTTCGCCCACACGCCGCGATAGGGCGCGTCTTGCGGCTTCATGCGAATGCAGGTGCCCCGCCAGCAGCCAGGAGTCGAGGGCGCGGCGTAGCTCTTGTCGTTCTTGGTCGCGCGCGTCAGCGTGGGCGGGAAGAAGCCGTCGTCGCCGATGTAGAAGTGACCGTCGCTCATCAGGTCTTGAAAGTTCGAGCCCGTGAGCGCGCCAGAGACGGGGAGCTTGAGCGCCTTCGACATGATCGCGGCGGCTTGCACACCACCGTTGCAGCCATTGAGCGTCACGTAGGGGTCGCGCGTGCGATCGAAGTTGTCGGCGAGGATGGCGACACCGTTGGGATCGAGGGTGCGCCCTTCACCGGCAGTGCCCTCGAGGAGCGAGCCGAAGGGCGAAGAGTGCCCGAAGAAGTCGAGGCTCGCGATCTTCCGGAAGCGATCGAGGGCGGCGATGAGCTTGGGACCCGAGAGGCGACGCAGATCGGAGAGCGCCACGTTTCCGAAGGGCTCGTCCTTCACGACCGTCGAGCCGGTCGTCGCGAGGTCGGCTTCTTTGACGTCTTGCGTGACGAACAGAACGATTTGCTCGCCAGGGTAGAGCTGAGCGTACCGGCGCGCGCGGCCCATCGCGGCGAAGAGCGGGAGGTTGCCGAGCTTGTCCGAGTCGCCGACGAGCAGCACACGGCTCGGCTTCGTGAGGTCGATCGCGCCGACCCGGTCGAAGGTGGCGACGAGCTCGTCCTCCGAATCGGCGGTGAGCGGATCGGTGTCCGTCGCGTCGGCGGAGCACGCCGCGGTGGCAGCGCCGAGGCCGAGGGTGACGACACACGAAGCGAAGAGGCGAAGAGCAGGATGCATGGTTCACCTCCCATACAGCACGGTCCGTGCCATCGCTATCCGCCATTTTGCTCAAGAAATCAGCGTCTTTGCTCCGTGTAGGATGATGTGCGGTGGACGTGGGATCCACCACCCTGGGGACCGCGATCGTCCGCATCACTGGGCACGGCGCTAGGGAGAAGCTGCGCGCCTGGGCCTTGGTTTCGGAACGCGAGCGCACGATGGCGGGCGACACCAGACCCGCGGACGACACCGAGCGACAGCCGAAGCTCGAACCTGGACGTCGCCCGGCGAGCCCACCAGCGCCGCGCGGGAGGAGCCCGCCGCCGAGGCCTCGACTAGAGCGACGGACCGCTTAATGACCGAGGATTTTCGTCGAGTTGCGAGCTGTGCGAGGCGCGACGACGACCCTTGGAAGTCCCTGACGAGGGACGAGTCCTACTGCTGCTAGCCGAGGAGGAGCAACGAAGCACGACGCTACAGGGCCGCAAGTCCCTGACGAGGGACGGCGACGCAAATCGGCGAAAAGCCGACCGAATTAAGCGGTTCGGCGCTCTAGGCCAAACGGAGACCGCGAATACACGGCGCGTGTCGATCGTCCGTCGACCGCGCTCGAATTCCGGCGGGATTTTCGCAAAAGTGCGCGGACGGAGTGCCCTCTTCACGATCACGCATCGGGACCGCCGACGGAGCGGGGCGAGCCGAGCGCGCCGCCGCGGCTGCGCGTCGTGAAGCGGATGACAGAATTTTCAAAGCAAAAGCCGGCCCGAGAACGCGCGCTCGGGTCAGATTCCGGTGACCGCCGCGCACAGCTCTAGGTAGACTCGACGCTTGGCCCCCGCTTCCCTCGGCCGAACGAGATGATCGCTCGCAAGCCCACGACCACGCCCTCGGAGACCTCAGCGCTCGCCGCGATGAGCCAGATCCGGCAGCCGCTCTGGATCTTCGATATCGATCGTTCGCGCGTGCACTGGGCCAACACCAGCGCGATGGAGATTTGGAGCGCCACTTCGCTGGAAGAGCTGAAAGCGCGCGACATGGCGAAAGACATGTCGGCCGCGGTGAGAAATCGCCTCCTCCAGTATCAAGACGATTTCGAGAGCCAGCCCGGCACCTCGTTCTGCGAGACGTGGACGCTCTACCCCGCCAATCAGCCACGATCGCTGCAAGTCCTCTTCAGCGGCTACCGGCTCGCCGACGGACGGATGGCCATGCTCTGCGAGAGCCTCGGCGTGCACCACGCCGACCCGGACAACCTGCGGAGCGCCGAGGCGCTCACGTACACGTCCGTCATGATTACCCTCTATCACGCCGATGGATATGCCCTCTATCGCAACCCGGCTTCGCGCGCGGCGGCGCCGGAGTCGGGGCTCGTTCACCGGCAGCGTTTCCTTTTTCCGTCCGAGTACGACGAGCTCGTGACGAACGTCGAGCGCAGCGGGGAGGGCCGCGTCGTCACCAAGATTCGCACCAGCCGCGGCGATCGTTGGCACGAGCTGACGGCGCGAAAATGCCGCGACGCCGTCACCGGGCACGTGGCCTGGCTCGTGAGCGAGGTCGACGTGAACGACCTCAAAACGTCGGAGGCGCGCGCGCAGTATCTCGCTCACCACGACACCTTGACCGGCCTCCCGAATCGAAGCTCGGTCGCGCGTAGATTCCAAGAGCGGCTCGCGGAGATCGATCGCCGCGGGGGTCGCGCCACGCTCGTGCACATCGACCTCGATCACTTCAAGAACGTGAACGATACCCTCGGGCACGCGGTGGGAGACGAGCTCTTGGTCCACGTCGCGAGCCGGCTCCGGCAGGTGCTCCGCGGCGAAGACTTGCTCGCCCGCCTCGGGGGAGACGAATTTCTCGTGCTCGCCGCCGGCACCGAGGGTGGGGACCACGCCGCCACCCTGGCCGACTCCCTCATGGGCGCGCTCGCGCCGACCACCTTCGTCGGCGATACCCATGTTCGTGTCACGCCGACGATGGGAATCAGCCTCTTCCCGCGCGACGGCCGCGACATCGAGACCCTGATGCGTCACGCCGATATGGCCATGTTCCGCGCCAAGACGAACGGCCGCAACGGAGTGGCCTTTTTTACCTCCGACTTGGACGAGAAGATTCGCAGTCGCGTGAAGCTGGAGAACGATCTCCGCGTCGCGATCGACGAGGGTCAGTTCGAGGTCCACTACCAGCCGCGGGTCGATTCACGAACGAACCAGGTCTGCGGGGCAGAGTCCCTCGTTCGCTGGAACCACCCCCGCCGCGGAATGGTGCTCCCTGGCGAGTTCATCGCGGTGTGCGAAGAGAGCGGGCTCATCGGCACGCTCGGCGCGTTCGTGCTCGAGCAGGCCGCGCGGCAGCAATCCGCCTGGAAGGCGCAGGGCCACGACCTCGCGATCTCGGTGAACCTCTCCCCGCGCCAGCTCGCCGATCCTCGCCTCATCGAGACCATCGAAGAGATCGTCGCGCGCACGGAGTGCGATCCACGCCGGCTCGAGCTCGAGATCACGGAGAGCGTGCTCCTCGGCAACGACGACAAAACCACCCACCTGTTGAAGGCCCTCCGCGCGATGGGGTTCTCCATCTCGATCGACGACTTCGGGACGGGCTACTCCAACCTCGCCTATCTCGAGAAGTATCCTATCGACGGGCTCAAGATCGACCGTGCCTTCGTCGCCGCCCTCGATCGCGCGTCGCCGATCGCGGATCTCATCGTGACGATGTGCCAGATGCTCAAGCTGAAGACGGTCGCAGAAGGCGTCGAGACCGACGAGCAGCTCCGCTGGCTACGGGAGAAGGGCTGTTACGAGTATCAGGGGTTCCTGTTCAGCCCCGCAGTGCCGGCGAAGACCTTCGAACGTTTCCTCAAGCCCCCCACGATCACGGTCGTCGAGCGCGCCTGAGTCGCGATACGATTTCGCTTTAATTGTAGCCTATTTCGGATCGGCGGGCGGATCGGGGACGTACATTCCCTCGTATTGACGAAGCTCGTCCTCGATCGTGACCCACTCGGCTTTGTCGGCGACGAAGATGTGCGCGTAGATCGGCATGTCGAGCGGTACGTCGAGCGTTCCGATCGCGACGTCGACCACCTCGGGGTTCTCGCTCGACTCCCAGAAGAGACTCGACCCACACGCACCGCAGAACGAGCGCGTCGCCTTCTCCGACGAGCGATACCGCACGAGCTTCGCCCCCGGATCCGAGATTGTGAGCGTCTTCTTCTTTACTTGCGCGTACGTGGCGAACGCGGCGCCGTGCTGCTTGCGACACATGCGGCAATGGCAATGCGTGACGGCGCGCGGCTTGCGATCGAGCGACCAGTGAACGGCGGAGCAGAGGCAGCTACCTTTTTGCACGCCCGGGAGCGTACACCGCGCAAGAAAATGGCGCGCCCGCGAAACGGGCACGCCATTCGTGGCTTAGACAGCGTCTGCGAATCACTTCTCCGCGGCGGCGCGGCAGAAGCTCATCACGCGCTTGGCTTGACGGCCATTTCCGCCCGTCACGGTGTACCCGCGGTCGCCGGTGAACTCGATGCTAATCGTGAGATCTTTCTCCGCGTCGCCGACACCCTTTTTGCGGTTCACGGTGAGAGTGCCACTCTGGGGGCAGCCGAACCAGCCCACGCCGCAGCGCTTGTAGCCCGCCACGGTGCGGGTGAGCTCGCGACCCTCGTGGGTAGAGGTGGAGCTGCCATCGCGGGTGAGGCAGCGGGTCGACGTGTCGTAGGCGAGGTTCCAATTCGCCGTCCGCGTCACGTTCTTTCCGTTGCTCGTGGTGCCGGTCATCGTGACGTTGCGCGTCTTCGAGAACACCGTCCCGCTCTTTTGGAACGTCACGTTGGCGGTGCGGTCCACGGTGAGCACTACGCCGTCGTCGATGCGCTCGATCTGGAGGCCGCGCGCCTCGCGAACTACGGCGAGCTGACCCGGCGCGGGCGCGGTCCACGTCGCGGTCACGGTGCCGGTGTACTTCCGTTTGCCTTGCGGACCCACGCAGCCTGCGAGCACGTGAGTCGCGATGCGCGAGGTCTCCGTCTTGGTGATGGTCGTCGTGATGCAGCCCGCGGGGGTGAAGAAGCGGCCCGGGTTCAGCTTGATTTTGACCATCTGCGCGTCGAGGTCGGAGCCGACGGCGGGATCCAGGCCTTGCTCGACCTCGGCCTCGGTGGAGGCGCCGGTGGTGACCTCTTCGAGCGTCTCCTCCGTTTGCTCTTGGTCGTCGTCTCCCTCGGAGTCGGCGACGAGCAGATCCTCGGACGTGCCGATCGACTCTCCCTCCGAGGAGTCGAGCTTGCGACAGCCCGGGAAGACGACGAGAGCAGCAGCAAAGACCGAGGCGACGATGGCAACGCGTGAAAGCGACATGTTCGAATCCTCCCTGAAGCGAACCGTTGGATTCGCCGTTGTGACTCCCCTTCAGCACGCGCAGTGCCAACCGAAAATCCGGCCTTTTTTTGCCCTTTTTCGTGTCGTACGGGTGGACATCCTGCCGCGCGCTGGACGCGGCGACGTTCATGGGCCGCGCCCCGAACGAGCGCTTCAGGGGCGCTCGTGCGCCAGCGGCGTGTTGCGCGCGTGGGTCTGCTTTGCGATGGTTCGCGCCGATGTTCCGGCTCACCCTCGCGGGCCCCGATACGGCGGTCGTGTCGTCGCTCTGCGGCGGCTGCCCGTACGGACCGCGCGGGTGCTGCGTGGCGCCTCCGCGGTACGCGTGGTCGGACGTGGCGCGGGTGGTGCTCGGGGGGGGTCGCGATTGGCTCTTGGCCGCGATCACGCGTGGTGAGCTCGGCCCTTTCGAGCACGGGCTCCGCGTGACGAGGAACCCAGGGAACGGCGAGGGCGACGCGCGGTGCACCTTCCACGACGACTCACGCGGCTGCACGATCGCGCCGAAGCTGCGCCCCGCGACCTGCAACTACTACGTGTGCGAGCCCGCCTACGAAGACGGCGACGCGAGCGGCGAAGGCGCGGAGGTTCGCCGCGCGCGCAGGGAGACCGAGCGCCTCGTGGCCTCGTTCGTGGCGTGGGACGAGGCGCTGCTCCTGTTCGTCCGCGGTCGTCGTCGCGAGGGCGACACGTTCGACGCGACCTTCTTGGACGACGTCGCGACCGCCTTCGAGCGCCTCCGCGATCTCGTGTGAGGCTCGCCCCTCGGTGCCGTGGAAGGCGCGAAAAAAAAGACGCGCGCAAAAATGACGCAGCCCCTAGAAATCACGGTCCGGCTGCGATCACGAGTGCCGGTGATTGACGCAATGTGACGCCTGGTGCGTAGCGAACCGCGCAGTCGAGAGCCGCCTTGCCTCGCGCTCTTTCCCCTCGTAGACGCTTCTCGCTTTCATGTCCGTCGCCATTACTGGAACAGGCCTTTTTACTCCTCCCCATTCGATCTCGAATGACGATCTGGTGTTCTCGTTCAACACCTGGGTCGACGCCGAGAACGCGAGGAACCGCGACGCAATCGAGCGCGGTGAAATCGTGGCGCTCGGCCGCTCGAGCTCCGAGTTCGTCGAGAAGGCGTCCGGCATCCAGCGTCGCTACGTGATGGACCGCGAGGGCATCCTCGATCCGAAGATCATGGCGCCGCGCATTCCGGAGCGCACGCAAGACGAGCAGTCGGTTCAGTGCGAGATGGCCGTCGCCGCCGCGAAGAAGGCCTTCGAGGCCGCGAAGGTCACCGCCGACGACATCGATCTGGTGCTCGTGGCGTGCTCGAACATGCAGCGCCCGTATCCCGCGATCTCGGTCGAGGTGCAGGCCGCCCTCGGCACGCGCGGCTTCGCGTTCGACATGAACGTCGCCTGCTCGTCGGCCACGTTCGGCATCTCGACCGCGAAGGACATGATCGCGGCGGGCACGGTGAAGCGCGCGCTCGTGGTGAGCCCCGAGATTTGCACCGGGCACTTGAACTTCCGCGATCGCGAGAGCCACTTCATCTTCGGCGACGCGTGCACGGCGGTGGTGGTGGAGCGCCTCGACGACGCGCGTTCGGACGACCGCTTCGAGATCCTCGGCACCAAGCTGGTGACCCGATTCTCGAACGCGATCCGAAACGACTTCGGCTTCCTGAACCGCGCCGCCCCCGAGCACCGCGACGAGCCCAACAAGCTCTTCGTGCAGCAGGGCCGGAAGGTGTTCAAGGAGGTCTCGCCGATGGTCGCGGATCTCATCTCCGGCCACCTCGACTCCCTCGGCATCGGCCCCTCGACCATCAAGCGCCTGTGGCTGCACCAAGCGAACGGGACCATGAACGACTGGATCGCGAAGAAGGTCCTCGGGCGCGAGGTCGCGAAGGAAGAGGCCCCCTCGCTCCTCCACGAGTTCGGCAACACGAGCTCCTGCGGGTCCATCATCACGTTCCACGCCCACCGCGCCGACCTGGCCAAGGGCGACGTCGGGGTGGTCTGCTCGTTCGGCGCCGGGTACTCCGCGGGCAGCGTCGTCGTTCGTAAGGCCTGACGGGGCCTCGGAGGCGGTCGGCGCCGCGGGGTGAAAGTGAGATTTCGGGCGAACAAAGCGGTTGCGCGCGGGTCGTGCTAGCGGAGGTTCGTGCGCGATCTTGCGGGTGCGGCGAGACCCGGGGGTGCCGGAATCGGACGAGATTTCCCGAGAACAAATGGATTTTCGGGTCGGAGCGCACCGGAGGGTCCGCGCGTTCGCCACGAATGTCGGTCGGGCCGCGCCGAGGTTCCGCGCACTTACCGCCAACGTCGGTTGGACCGCGCCAGTCGGGCCGCGCCGAGGTTCCGCGCACTTACCGCCAACGTCGGTCGGACCGCGCCCCCCAGGGTCGCGCCGCGCGCGCTAGGGTCGCGCCGAGGTTCCGCGCACTTACCGCC
>JAAFHV010000331.1 GCA_013297655.1 Myxococcales bacterium
GTCTCGCGGACGGAGGGGCCGATGTCCAAGGGCCGTTCCTCGCCGCGCGAACCTCGTCGATCGGTGGTCGTGGCGTGCTTCCGATCGTCCGGCGCGTGAGCTTCATGGCGGGAGTCGACGCCGATCTGCTCGCCCCCACGATCCTCGGAGCGTTCGGCGGCGTGGAGCTCCGCGATCGATGCCAGTGCCTCGTGCTCCGCGCGTTCGGCTCGCGGCGCGTCGGGCGCGAGGGCGTCGATGTTTGGCTCACCCTCGACGTTCTCGGCGACGCCCCTGCCGCGTCGCCGTAGCCAGCTGCGCTGGCACCGTCGCGCCAAGGGAAAGAAAAATAGGTCGCGCCCCTGCGCCCCCGCGCGCGTCGCGCTCGCCGAAACCTTCACCATTACGGGCGATTCGGTCGCTTCCTGAAACTGACTTTCAAAGCCAATTATTGAATCATTTCAATCTGTTACCTTGCATGGGGGTCCGAATGAGGGCACCATGGGTCCACTATGAAAGGCGACGCCAAAATCATCGACCTCCTCAACGAGATCCTCACTGGGGAGCTCACGGCCATCAACCAGTATTTCCTCCACGCGAGGATGCTCAAGAACTGGGGCTACGAGCGGCTCGCGGGGGTCCTCTACAAAGAGTCGATCGACGAGATGAAGCACGCCGACAAGCTCATCGAGCGCGTGCTTTTCCTCGAGGGGCTGCCCAACGTGCAGCGCCTCGGAAAGGTGAACATCGGGCAGACGGTGCCCGAAATGCTGAAGAACGACTACGCGGTGGAGCTCGTCGCGATCCCGCTCCTGAACCGTTCGATCGCGACCTGCCGCGACGCGGGCGATCACGGCACCCAGGATCTCCTCCGCGCGATCCTCGAAGCCGAGGAGGAGCACGTCGATTGGATCGAGGCTCAGCTCGAGCTCATCAAACAAGTCGGCGAGGCGCACTACCTCGCGCAGCAAATCCGCGGATAGGCGCGCCACCGCGTTCGACCCCTCACCGGTCGTGGTCGTCGTCTGCCGCGGCCAAGAGGGTATGTCGAAGAGATACCTCTAGAGCACCGAACAGGTTGAATCCCGTCCCTCGTCAGGGACTCCCATGGGGCATCGCCTCTCGCGCGTTTAGCGGCGTACCTGCGACGCGACGTTGCTAACGAGCCCGCGCCGGAATCACGGCGCGGGCTTCGGTGCTCGTGGAGCTCGTCCTATGTCCGCGCGTGGTCACGAGAGCGCGAGTGGCGCCTTGCGATGTCCGTAGGGCAGCTCGGTCTCGAGGACGCGCGATATCGCGAGGACCTCTGCGTCGCCGAAACGTCGCCCCATGACCTGGAGCCCGAGCGGCAGGCCGTCTTCGGTGAGGCCGATCGGGATCGACGACGCGGGCTGCCCCGTAATGTTGGCGCCGGCGGTGAACGCTCCGAGCGCTGCGGCGCGCCGAAAGATGCGCTCCGGGCTCTCGTCGGTGCGGGCCATCCCGATGCGCGGCGCGGCGGAGCAGACCGTGGGCGTCAGCAAGATGTCCGTCTCGCCGAGCCACGCGAGGATGCGCCGCTCGAGCTCCGCCCGTAGCGCCTCCATCTGCGCGACGGTGTGCGACCGTCCCCCCTCCGCGACCCAGCGCGTGACGGGCTGGGTGTCCTTCCAGCGGACGAGGGGCATGTCGGCAGCGAGCTTTTGCCAAAGCGGAAGGAAGTCCTCCAGCGCAAAGCCGGGGGTGCCGGGCAGCTCCGACACGTCGTGGCCGAGGCCCTCGAGCACCTTCGCCGCGCGGAGAACGTGGTCGCGCAGCTCTTTCGGTGTCTCGACGAGATCACTCTCGGTGCTGAAACGAACGAGGAGCCGCTTCGGCGCAATCTTCGCGAGCTCGGCGAACGGCTTCGGAGGCGGCGGGGCCCAGTGCGGCTTGCCGACCGTAATCCCCGCGAGCGCGTCGAGCATGGTCGCGGCGTCGTCGACCGAGTGAGCGAGCGGACCGTCCGTGTAGAGGATCGTCTCGTCGGGGAAAGGATACGCGTTGCGGATGCGTCCGCGCGAAGGCTTCAGGCCGAACAAGTGGCAGAACGCGCTCGGGATTCGCACCGAGCCCGCGCCGTCGCTCCCGTGCGCAATGGGGAGAAGATAAGCCGCGAGCGCTGCTCCAGAGCCGCCGCTCGACCCGCCTGCGCTCCGCTCGATGTTCCAAGGGTTGGCGGTAGGCGGGTGAATGTCCGGCTCTGTGATCGGCATGATCCCGTACTCGGACGTGGCGAGCTTGCCGAGCAGCACGAACCCCGCGTCGCGGATCTTCTTCGTCGTGCGGCAATCGACGGGCGACCACGTCACCTTCGCTGCGCGCGAGCCGAAGCGCATCCGCTGGCCTCGCACGAGGTTCAGATCTTTTACTGCGGTCGGCACGCCGAAGAACGGGGGAAGAGCCGCGGGCCGCTTCTTGAGCACCCGGTCCTTCTCCCGTGCATCCGCGAGCGCGTCCTCGTCGAACACGTTCGTGAAGGCCGACAGCGCGGGGTTCTTGCGCGCGATACGTGCAAGATACACGCTCGTGAGCTCCTCGCAGGAGATCTCGCGCCGGCGGAGGAGGGAGGCGAGCTCGATGGCACTCTTGACGACGATCTCGTCCATGGCCGAGGGTTATCACTCTGCTCGCCCGCGGGGGAGATGCCCGTTTCGGGGGGGTAGGCGAGGGAAGCGTGGGAGGGTACGTTCGAGCGATGCTCGACAAGGACGCCTCGAAGCGCAGGTTCAAAGGCATGCTCGCCCGTGTGTTCTCGGACGCGGTCGTCGAAGACTCGGAAGCCGAGGAGATCCGCTCCTTTCTGAGCTCCGGCGAGCTCCTCCCGGACGAGGCCACCGCGGTCGTGATGGACTTCGTGCAGACGACCTGGCGGGTCACCGTGGCCGATAGCGAGATTTCCGACAAGGAGCTCACGCGCCTGAAAGAAATCGTGCGCGTCCTCGAGATCCCGCAAAATCTCCTGCCGCCCGCCTGGGCGCAAGCCATCCGTTGAGCTGACCTCGCGGGCGCGCGTTCGCGTTCTCCTCGCGTTCGCCGACGAGGCTGCGTGGCCATGTCCCGAGCGCGGTGACGGCGTGCGAACGGCGCTGGCGAGCCGAGCTTCGGTCGTCGCCATCGGCCGTTCGGGACCGACGACACGATGCCCACCTCGCTCCTTGCCCGCCGTGCGCAAGAGTCGACAACGGGGAAGACCATCGCCTCATCGTGCCGGCCGGCCGACGGAATGAAGGGCTCGACCTCGTGTCTGCGCGCTAGCTCGCGGGCCTCCCTCGCGGCCGATGACGGGAGAGCGAACGCGTGCGCGCCGGGTCGACGACGTGTTGCTGACAAAAACGAAAAAAGCACCCTCTCGAAAGAAGGTGCTCTCTCCGTTTGATGCGGGGCGGACGGGACTCGAACCCGCGGCCTCCGGCGTGACAGGCCGGCGTTATAACCGACTTAACTACCGCCCCAACTGGCCTCTAAGTACACTCACTCTAAGTTAACACGTGTCTTGTTCGGGAGGACTCCCCCGCTGCCCTACCGAAGTAGGGTGGTAGGCGGGACAGGTCTCGAACCTGCGACATCCGGCGTGTAAAGCCAGCGCTCTACCACTGAGCTACCCGCCCGAACCGGACACCGCGGCTTTTAAGCAAAACGGCTCGACCGGTCAACAGAAATCGTTCAGGTTTCTTATCGGCCTTTCTCAGCGAACCGCCGCGGAGGGGCGCTCGCGCTTCACGTTGAAGATGCGGAGCGGCTTTTCTTTGCCTTTGAGCTGCGCGGGAGCGAGCTCTTCGACGTCGAAACGCGAGCCCAGCTTGCCGAGGGTGCTCTCGCTCACGATGATTTGGCCCGCCGCAGCGATGCCGCAGAGGCGCGCGCTCGTGTTCGCCGTGTCGCCGATGACCGTGTAGCTGAGCGCCTTCGAGCTGCCGACGTAGCCGGCGACGAGCGGGCCCGTATGGATGCCAATCCCGACCGCGAGGGGAGGGTGATCTTGCTCGACGAGGCGACGGTTGAAGCGCCCGAGGGCTTCCATCTGGTCGATCGCCGACTGCACGCAACGGATCGCGTCGTCTTGGTGCGCGACGGGCGCGCCCCAGAACGCCATGATCCCGTCGCCCATGAATTTGTCGAGGGTGCCTTCGTACGCGAAGATTTGCTCGACCATCTGCTCGAAGTATTCGTTCAAAAGGTCGAGGATCGCGCCCGCCGGCGCGCCTTCGCTCATGCTCGTGAAGCCGCGGATGTCGCTGTTGAACACCGAGCACTCCGGCACCGCGATGCCGCCCTTCTTGATCTCGAGCTTGCCGCTCAAGACCTGCTCCGCCACGTTCGGCGAGAGCAGCCGCGAGAAGCGCTCGCGGTTCACGATCTCTTGCTCGATCTTCTTCGCGAGGAGCGTGTTCTCGATGAACATCGCCGCCTGATTGCCGACCGCGGTGATGAGCTCGAGGTCCTTCTGCTGGAACTGCGCGAGCATCTCCGAGTCGAGCCAGAGCGCGCCGAGCACCTCTTTTTCGTGCAAGAGCGGCACGACGATGGCGCTCGAAATACGGTTCAAAATCATGGACTTGCCCTTGGCGCCGGCAAAATCCATCGATGCGTCGTGGGTGAGCACGCCCGCGCGCTCCGACGTGACGTGGCTCAGGATCGTCGACGATACCTCGATGGGCTTGTCGGTGCCGTCCCGACGGTGCGCCGCACGAGGCTGGAGCGAGCCGTCGGCCTCTTTGAGCAAGATGACGCCGCGGTCGGCCTTCACGAACTTGAAGAGCGAAAGCAGGATTTTCTGGAGCAGCTTGTCGAGATCGCGCTCGAGGCCAATCTCGCGGGTGAGCTCCCACGTGAGTCGGAGACGCTCGTAGTCGACCTTGAGCTGAGGCGCGTCGTGCTGGACCTGCTCGAACGGGAGGAAGCCCTTCGCGAGCGCCGCGATCTGGGTGCCGATTTGGCGCGCCGAGGAGTCGAGCACGTCGACGCGGGTCTTGAAGACCTGACGATTCGGGGGCGCCGGCGGTGAGTAACCCGGCCCTTGCCCCGGCGCTTGGGCGTGCGCGCTCTGCGGGTGCGCCGCGGGCTGCTGCTGCGGCGGCGGGCCCATGGGGCTCGTTCCGCCAGGACCCTGATGGCTCGGCGCGCCCGGCATGTGAGGCGTCGCGAAGCCGGGCCGAGCCGACGGGTGCTGGGGCTGCTGGCCCTGCGCGTTCGGCGCATTCGGGGCGTTCGGCGCGTTGGGCGCGTTCGGCGCGTTGGGCCAAGGATTCGACTTGGCAGCATGCTGTCCGTGCTGCGGAGGTTGCAACGGACGGGCCGGGGGCGCTCCGTAGATAGCGGCGGCCGCGGCGTGGCTCTGCGGAATCGGAGGGGGACCGGGCTGGGTAGACGGATGGAGCACCGCACCGGGGCCGACCGCTTGCTGCGACATCTCGAGCGGCGACGAGCCGTCGTCGTAGCGCGCGCGTGTCATCCCGAGGGAGATCTCGTCGCCGTGGCGGAGGGCTTGTTCCCCGCGCACGCGCTCCCCGTTGACGTAGGTGCCGTTCAGGCTCCCGAGGTCACGGAGCACGAAGCGCCCAGCGTCCCGCTCTTCGACGATGCAGTGCTCTTTCGAGACGATCTTGTCGAGAAGCTGGATCGAGTTGTTCGGGTGCCGGCCGAGGCTGTTCGTGCCGCGAAGCTCGATCGCCTGCTGGCCCTCGGGTGTGGCAAGGATCAATCGAGCCATCCGCGGTCGATGCTAACCCCGGAACGGTCCATGGAGAAAGGCCTCTTTTCGGAACGCGTCCGATGAGGCACTTCAAGGGCGTCTCGCGAGCGCGTGATTTGCGCCTCCGCGTACTTCCCGAGCGCATGAGCTGACGGCTCTGATAGCGTCGGATCGCGACCGATGTCCGATCCGACGACCCCGAAGAAACCCCAGGGCTCACGTGGCGCTGGAAAAGGGAAGGGCGAGCGAGCTCGCCCCGAAAAACCGAAGCCCCGCGAGAGCATCCCTCCGCGCGCGTGGACCGAAGCCTTCGAGGCCGAGGGGGTCGGTCGCGATAGCTTTCGTGTCCGGCCAGAAGAGCTGTCGCTCCACACGCCGGTCGATCTGCTCCCCGAAGAGCCGCCGCCGAGCGACGGCCTCTTCGAGATCGTAGGCAGCGTCGCCCGCCGCGCGCTCGCCCTCGGCATCGCGGCGCGCGAGCCGAGCTTCCATGTCTTCGTGGCCGCCGAGCCGGAGGTCATGATCGAGGACGACGTCGTGCGGTTCGCGGAGCGCTTCGCCGAGGCGCGCCCCGCACCGAGCGACATCGTTTATGTCCACGATTTCGCGCACCCCGAGGCGCCGCGTCCGCTCGTCCTGCCTGCCGGGGTCGGGCCTGCCCTCGTCGAGGCGATGCGTGAGGTCGTCGAGCAGCTCCGCGCCGATATTCCGGCCGTGACCGACTCGGACGAGGTCCGCGCGGCACAAGCGAAGCTCGGCCACGACCTCGACGCGAAAAATCGGGAGGTGCTGAGCGGCCTCGAAACACGAGCGAAAACGCTTGGTTTCGGGATCCGTGCGGTGCAGGGCGGGGTGCAGACGTTCCCCATCCTCCACGGCAAGCCCGTGAGCCCCGAGCAGTTCGGCGCGTTCGACGAGATCACCAAGCGCGCCCTCGGCGAGGCCGAAGAGCGGCTCACCGCGGAGGTCGCGAAGGCCGCCCAGCGCGTCCGCAGCGACAGCGCGACGTTCGACGCCGCGCGCGCCGAGGCGATCGGCGCCGCGGTGCAGACCCTCGTCGCCGAGCGAATGAAGATCCTCCACGAAGGCTTCGCCACGATGGGCGACGAGGTCCGTGTTTACCTCGAAGCGGTGGAGGAGGCCCTCGTCGGCGACTGGGAAGATCTGGTCATCGGCGACGACTCGAGCGGCCCGCCGGACGACGGCGATGGCACGAAAGACGCGCGCGACCACGATCCCGAGCACGCGACCCGCCTCGCGCGCTTCCAAGTGAACCTCCTCGTCTCGTCGTCCGCGACAGGGCGCGCGCCGGTCATCTACGAGACGAACCCCACCTACCCGAATTTGTTCGGGTTTTTGGAGCGCCGGGCCCGGTTCGGCGCGCTGCTCACGGACTTCACGCGCATCCGTCCTGGCACCCTTCATCGGGCGTCCGGCGGCGTGCTCGTCGTGCGCGCGATCGATCTCATGACCGATCCCATGATCTGGGAGCGGATGAAGCGCGTGCTCCGCGAGCGAAGGCTCGGCGCCGAAGATCCGCTCGGCCCGCTCGGCCTCTACGCGACCACGCTGCGCCCGGTGCCGGTCCCGATCGCGGTGCGCGTGGTGCTCGTCGGGCCGCCGGCGCTCTACGCCGCGCTCCTCGAAGCAGACGCCGACTTTGCCGCGCTCTTCCGCGTGAAGGTCGAGGTCGAGCCCTCAATCCCGCGGACCGACGAGGCCCTGCGGCGGCTCGACGGTTACCTCATGGCCATGGCTCGCGAGCGTGGGTGGGGGCGGTTCGATCGGCCCGCGCGCGCGCGCCTGCTCGACCTCGCGACTCGCCTCTCCGGCGATCGTGAGCGCCTCAGCATGATCTTGTCGCCGCTCGAGGAGACCGCGGCGTTCGCGAGCGCGCTCGCGGACGCGCGGGCGCTCGGGTTCACGGAAGGCAACGAGGACGCCGCGCCGCGCTCGCTCGCGCCGTTTCGGGCGCGGGTCGGCGAGGCCGTGCAAGAGGGCGTCACGACCGCCGAGGACGTGGGCGCCGCATGGCGCGAGCGTCGCGAGCGGATCGGATCCGCCGAGCGTCACATTCGCGAGCTCACCCTCCGCGGCGAAATCGCGCTCGACACCGACGGCTACCGCATCGGCGTCGTAAACGGCCTCAGCGTGTTCAGCGCCGGCGACGTCGAGTTCGGTCAGCCGATGCGCATCACCGCCGTCGTGGCGCTCGGGCGCGAAGGCATCATCGACGTCGAGCGGGAGGCGCAGCTCGGCGGTGCGATCCACACGAAGGGCGTCGCGATCCTTCGCGGGTACCTCGGAAAAATGTTCGGCCAGGAGCGCCCGCTCTCGCTCCGCGCGCAGCTCGCCTTCGAGCAGAGCTACGGCGAGATCGACGGCGACAGCGCCTCGTCGACCGAGCTTTACAGCCTCTTGTCTACACTTGCCGAGATCCCGATCGACCAGGGCATCGCCGTGACCGGGAGCGTGAACCAGCTCGGCGAGGTGCAGGCGATCGGCGGCGTCTGCGCGAAAATCGAAGGGTTCTTCGACCTTTGTGTCGCACGTGGGCTCACCGGTCGGCAGGGCGTGCTGATGCCGAAAGCGAACTTGCCCCACCTCGTTCTTCGCGACGACGTCGCGCAAGCCGTCGTCGAAGGTACGTTCCATCTGCACGCGATCGAGACGGTGAGCCAGGGCATCGAGGTGCTCACCGGCGTGCCCGCCGGCGCACGCGATCCGAACGGGAGGTTCCCCGCCGGCAGCGTGTTCGGCCGCGTCGAGCGGCGCGTGATCGAGATCGCCGAGCGCCTGCGTGAGGCCGAAGGGGTCGGTCGGATCCCGAGCCCCGCGCCATCGATGGAAGACGTGAGCGCGGTCGACCTCGGGGGAGACGACGTCGACTTCCGTGGGAATCGCTGAGCGTGCCACGAGCCGCCGTGGCGTCGTTGGTTCGTGGAGCGTCGGCCTTCGTCGTCGCGGCGCTGCTCGCCGGGTGCGTCGGGGAAGGGGTTCCACGCGTCGCTGGCGGTGAGGTGCGCGTCGGCCCCGCCGTCAGCATTCGCGCCTACGAAGCGTTCCTGAAGGGCGCGATCGCCGAGGAGCGCGGGGACCTCGTGGCCGCTGCGTTGCTCTACGCCGCTGCCGTACGCTACGGGCCAGACGACGCGGAGGTGTGGGCGCGGCTCGGCTCCGTCGTGTGCACCTCGCGACCCGAGGCCGCGTCGCGCGCGTTCCGTGAGGCGCTCGCGATCGATCCCGAGTTCGAGGGAGCGCTCGATCGGCGCGCCGCGTGCGCCGCGCTGCAAGGGAAAAAAGCGGATTTCGGGCCTGCGTTCGCGCAGAACCCACGGC
>JAAFHV010000332.1 GCA_013297655.1 Myxococcales bacterium
ATGGACGAGGCGGCTCACCCAGCTCAAGAAGCCGGGAGGGGCGTGGGGCTCTTCGTGTGGTTCGGCGGCGGCGCTCATGGTGTGTCCCCGTGGCATCGTTCGCGGGTGAGGCCGCGCGCGTTTTCCTACTTAGGTCGCGTCGCGCCGGGTTGTTACGGGCGCCGTCGCAATTTCTCGGAATAGGCGATTTTCTGCAGTGAAATGGGCATCGCTCGGTGCATCGCGCGCGCCTCCGCGCGGAGCCAGCGGCAGAGCTTGGTGACGCGCCCGTCGGTCCTCGTTCGCGCGGGGGTGAGCATCACGTAGCGGTGAGCGCCGCGCACGAAGCCGAACGGAGCGACGAGCCTGCCCTCCCGAAGCTCCCTCTCGACGAGCGGATACGGCGCCATCGCGTACCCGATACCGGAGGCCGCCGCCTCGAGGCTCAGCCAAAAGTGCTCGAACGTGACGCTCGAAGCGTGGCGCACGCGGACGCCGGTCTCCTTTTCCCAGGTCTGCCACGCGTCGGGTCGCGACGCCGCATGCACCCGCACGGCCGCCTTCGCGCGCGCGAATTTCGGATGACAGACCGGCCCCATCCACTCGTCCATCAACGGCGTCGCGAGCACTCCCGTCGGCAGCACGAAGTCTTCCCTACGAATCGCGAGGTCGATGGCCGATTCGGCGAACGCGGGCGCTCCACCGGCCACGCTCACGTCGAGCGTCATCGCAGGGCTCCTTCGGGAGAGGCGCGGGATCAACCATTGCCGCGTGAGGGTGGGCTCGCACGAGACCACGACCGGGCCGTCGCTTCCCTTTTTCATCTCCTGGAGACCAGCGGCGAGTGTCTCGAGGGCGAGGACCACGTGGCGGTGGAACGCGACCGCGGCGAGGGTGGGCACGACACGACGGTTGCGTCGGTCGAAGAGCTTGGTCCCCGCCGCTTCTTCGAGGGTGCGGATCTGTCGGCTCACCGCGCCGTGAGTGAGGTGCAGCTCCTGCGCCGCGACGGTGAAGCTCCCCGCGCGCATCGCGGCGTCGAATCCACGAAGTGACCCGAAGGGGAGCGCGACGAGAGAGGTCATCGCGTGAGGATCGCTCACACGTTCCGTGAAATCAAATCGACGCACATCCTCCCGCGGCAGCCTACCTTCGACTCATGACAAGCCATCCGGAGGCCCCGATGATCGACCTGCGCAGCGACACGGTCACGCGGCCCACGCGCGCGATGCTCGAATTCATGGCACAGGCACCGCTTGGCGACGACGTGCTCGGCGAGGATCCCACCACGAGCCGCCTCGAAGAAGAGACCGCGCGCCTCTTCCATAAGGAAGCGGCGGTTTTCCTCCCGACGGGAACGATGGCCAATCTGTGCGCGCTGATCACGCATGCCGCGCGGGGTACACGCGTCGTGTGCGGAACGGAGAGCCATGTCTTCCAGTACGAAGCGGGCGGCGCGTCCGCGCTCGGTGGACTCGCCTATCACCCGGTCGCGAACGCGGCCGACGGCGGGCTCGAGCCGCTCGCTCTCGCCGAGGCCCTCGCGACGCACCGAGCCGCGGCGGAGGACAGCCACATCGCTCCTGTCGGAGTCGTCGCGTTCGAGGTCACGCAGAATCGTTGCGGCGGCACTGTGCCGGCGATCGTCGGTCTCGAAGCGGCGTCGGCGTCGGCGCGCGCGCTCGGGGTGCCGGTTCACGTGGACGGCGCCCGGATCTTCAACGCTCACGTCGCTTCGGGAGTGCCGCTCTCGCGGTATGGCGCTCTGGCCGATTCGCTCCAAGTTTGCCTCTCGAAGGGCCTCTCGGCGCCGGCGGGGTCGGTGCTCGTCGGCGCTCGTGACTTCGTGAGAGGTGCACGTCGAGCCCGCAAGATGCTCGGGGGTGGCATGCGCCAGTCTGGAGTGCTCGCGGCCGCCGGCGTCGTCGCCCTCGCGACTGGCATAACGCGTCTCGCCGACGATCACGCGATGGCGCGCGCCCTCGCGGCCACGTTGGAGAGCGTCCTCGACGGCGCTCTCGAGGTCCGTTCACCCCAAACCAACATCGTGTTCTTCCGCGCGAAGCCAGGCTCGCGATCGAACACCGATGTCGTCGCGCTCCTCCGCGAGCGAGGAATCCTCGTCGGCGGGATGGGCGCGTGGATCCGGGCGGTGACCCACGCCGACCTGGCGCCCTCGACGGTGGAAGAGGTCGCGTCGCGTCTGCGTAGCGCGAGATAGCGCGACCGAAAGCGCTGCCGCGATGATGGCTCGCCGACGACACGTCGACCCCATCACGGCGACGGCGCGGGCGCGCGGCTGCGGCTATGGCCCTCGGCTTTCGGGGCCAACGCCTTCTCGTGGGACGCGATTCGTGCCGCGCGCGAAAGCGACAACCGAGTTGGCCCGCTTGCCAACTGCGAGCCCCGACTGCCTTCCGGAAATACCGTAAATTCAGCGGCACGCGTCATGCATTGAGAGTGACATGCGTGTCTCTCGTGTTCTCGTCTTGTTCGGGGCTCTCGCCCTCGCTGCGTGCTCGGGCGAACCTCCAATCACCGTGGAGGACGGCAGCATTCGGCAATACGTCTCCACGATCGAAGTGCGGCGCGCACCAATAGTGAAGGTCCTCGTCCTCGACGATCGCAACATCGCAGCCCTCGATTCTGTCCTTGCGTCCTCGTCGGGAGTGATCGAGCACGACCTCGTCGCCCTCGCGACTGGGTTCGAGCTCGGTGATGGCGAGCCCAATGCGGAGGACTATCCTCAAGAGGTTGCTCTCGTCGTCGTGTTCCCGGCGAGCGGAAGAATCGCTGCCGCGCCGGAGGTTCCGGCGCTTCACGTGCGCTCGCCAGCGTTCTGGGCCGCCGATGCCAAGGCGATGGCAGACGCGATCCGGTCGGAGCTCGCTTTGGCGACGTCGGCGCCACGTCTCGGCCGCTACGCGCCAATCGACATGGCCCGCGACATCGAAGCGCTGGTCGGCGGAACGAGAGAAGCCCGTACATCGCAAGAGGCGCGCATCGCAGCCGACGTAGCGGGCATTCGCTCGAGCGATCTCGCTCCAACGGTCGTCACTGGCGCGTTCGACGGAATGGAGGACGTTCCCGAAGGTTCGAACGTCGATCTCTTGTTGGTGAGCAAATGCCCGCCGAAGATGGCCGGTCGTTGCCGGGACGCGATCGGTGGCACCGGTATCTGGAGTAGCTCCGGTGGCCATCGCAACGTCATCGTCCCTCGGGGAGCCGTCGGGCCCGACGGTCGGGCCGCGTGTGTCGTCGAAGTCAGCGGCGTGGCCCTCGGCTGCGAGAGCCGTGGATGGTCGCGAGTGGGGAACCCGGGTCGACCCTACGAGCGCGAGACATGCACCGTGCCGCAGCTCGAAGGCGCCGCGCAAATTGCCTGTCGCGATGGCGTTCGGTGCGAGAGCTGTGACGCGGGGTTCTGCGTCGGACGAGGTTCGGGCACCACGCTTGCGTTCACCAAACGTGCCTACCCACGCGAGCTCGACGCCGAGGTCCGTGTGGTCTGCACCTATTGAACGGCCGGCCCCGGCACGACTACTGGATAATCACGAAGGTCTGCGGGTTCACCGCCACCAGCTTTCCGGCGCGGGTGAAGAGCTCGCGTATCTCGGAGACGAAGCCGTCCACGTTGGCGATCTCTCGCGCGCGATAGAAGAGCGGCTCCTCCGGATCGAGGGTGGCCGGATCGACGAGGATTTGCACAGTGAACGCGATCGTCGCCATGGGCCGCGGAATGCCGAGACGAACGAAGTACGAGGGCCAGTACGAGTCGCAGAGCGCGATGAGGTCGGAGACGCGGAGCGCGCTCGATCGCTTTTGGGGGCGAATGTAGCCTTGCGTGACTCCCTCTTTGCCGGAGGTAAACGGAAAGGGCGGGAGCGCACGAAACTCGAGGTGCTGCGTGAACGTGGGCGCGATGCCGGAGCCCATCGGGAGGATGGGCACGTCGTTCCACGGAGGCCCGAGCGGAGACTCCGGGAGGGCGAGATCGTCCGACGCACGCGCCTTCCCGAGAACCGCCGTCGCGGCGGCGCAGATCTCGGTTCCGGCGACGAGCCGCGCGTGAAGGGTGGTGACCCCGCTCCCGCGCCGCAACGTCTCGACCGTGATGGTGGCGGGCCCCACCGGAGTAGGCCCCGGCAGCTCGCCGGTGAGGGTGCGGAGCCTTCGTGAGGTATCGGGCTCGCTCGCCTCCATCGCGGTGGCGAGAGCGCCGAGCACGAGGCCGCCGTACGCGCCGCGCCCTTGCTGCCAGCCGTCCTCGACGAGAAGGGTGAAGCTGCCGTCGTCGTTGCGGGTGGGGGTGGTCGCGTTACGGAGAGTTTGCATGCGTTCCTCGAGCCCCCGGGCCTCTTCCTAAGGGCTCGCCGCGCACGAGTAAACCCTCGTCGTCACACTTCGTAGAGAACCGGCTCGCGACCGCGCGCGTACTGCGCGATGAGCGAACGACCGTCGTCGCCGACTTGGGTGAACATCACCCCGTAACCTGCGGGCCGATCGCCGTCCTCGTCTTGCACGAACGCGACCACCCCTTGCGCGCTGGCGGTGAGATTCCCGGGGAAAACGAGCTGGATCGTGACCTCGGTGCGGAGCGCGGGGGCCTTGGCATAGGTGCCGACGAATACCCCTTTGACGAGCCCAGCGGAGTCGCAAGTCAGGTTCGTGGAGTCCCGCTTACGGAGGTCGACCTCGATCGGCGGGCGCGCGACGTTGCCGCGTCGCTCGAGCATCGACTCGAGCTCTGCGAGCTTCGCGACGATCGCCTGCGACGCCGACGACTCCGGCCCCGACACGCGCGCGACCGCGCTCGCCATCGCTTGCCCGAGCTGCACGATCGCTTCGAGCTCCACCACCTGCGGATGGGGGTTTTCCAAGGTGACACGCACGTCTTGGCGCGGGGGAGGGCGCTGCGTGTCGTTCATCTTCGTGAGCGCGTCGGTGAGCGCGGCGTCGGAAGAGCGTTTGCCTTCCGCCATCGCCGACGAAGCCTCCCCGAGACGAGCGACGAGGGTTTGAAGTTGCTCTTCCACGCCGGCGATCGAGCCCGTCACGCGCGAGACGGGATCGTCGCCCTCTTTGCCGCCGCGGCGCGTGCGCTTGAACGTTTCTTTGATGTCGTTCCAACGCGCGCGCTGGGTGTCGTCGAGGCGCCCGCGCATCTCCCCGAGCTTGAGGAGGTTTTGCTCTGCGCCGGTCGTGAGGGTCTGCGACTCTGCTGCGTAGTGCTCGTCGATCGCGCGCTGGAGCTCGTCCGCCGTCATGACGGGCGCGATCTTCTGCGTGATCTTGTTCATGTTGCGGTAGCTGCCTTGGAGCTTGAAAGGCGGCTCGGTGCGATAGGCATCTTCCTGCGAGGCGGCCTTGATGTAGGTCTGGTTCACCTTCAAGAGCACGTCTTGCACCAAGAAGAGCAGCTTCAGCATCGCGACGATGTCGGTGATCTCGGCGCCGGAGTAGCCGTGCGATAGCTCCGACGTGGGGATATTTTCCCCTTTTGCGATGCGAACGAGCTTCTCCAAGTCCTTCGGATCGCGCCCCGAGAGCGGAGAGAGCACCGGGTGCGACGTGAGCGCGTTCTCCAAGTAGCTGAGCGCGAAGAGCTCTTCGTTGCCGCCGAGCACTTCACCCAAGTTGTAGGTGTCGGCGCGGTTGGCGAGCATGTCCGGGATACGGAACCTCGCCCCCGACTCGGTGTACGGATTGGCCGCCATCACGACGCAGAACCGCTTGCCGCGGAAGTCGTAGGTGCGGCTCTTTCCCTTGTAAACGCCCTCTACTTTGCGTTGTGCGTCGCAGAGGCTGATGAACTTCTCGAGGAACTCGGGGGAGGTGTGCTGCACGTCGTCGACGTAGAGCATCACGTTGTTTCCCATCTCGAATCCCAAGTTGATGCGCTCCACTTCTTGGCGCGCGGTGAGGCTCTTGCACTCGGCGGGGTCGAGGGAGGTCACGTCGTGGCCGAGGGCAGGCCCGTTCACCTTCACGAACACGAGGCCGAGCACGCTCGCGACGTACTCCATGAGGGTGGTCTTTCCGTATCCCGGCGGCGAGATCAAAAAGAGCAAACCCATGCGGTCGGTGCGCTTCTGGTTGCCCATCGCGCCAATCTGTTTGGCGAGGTTCGCGCCGACGAGAGGCATATACACCTCGCTTATCAGCCGATTGCGCACGAACGACGAGAGCACTTTGGGGGAGAGCTCGGAGATGCGCATCCGCTCGCGCTCTTTCACCAAGATCTCGGCGCGCTTGGTGCGGAACGTGCGGAAGCGCGCCGCCGTCACCGTCTCGAAGTGGCGCACCCGCACACGCGCCTCGGAGAGCTCGAGCGTCATCGCTCCGTCGCGAATCCGCTCGTGGGTGCCCAACAGGCCGGCGAGCTCGAGCTTCGTCTCGGCCGAGAGCACTTCGCGATCGACCTTCCCCTCCGAGAGCAGAATCGCCGCGATTTCCTCGGCAAAAAACGCGAGCGCAGGCGCGACGCTCTCGATGCTACGCGCGTAGTGGCGGGCGAGGTCGGCGCGCTCCTTCGGGCGTTTCACCAGCATCGCGAGCTCGCTCTCGAGCGCCCGGAGCTCCCCCTTTTCGTCGAGCTTGCGGCGCAGGATTTTGGCGCCCTCGTCGGCCGCTCGCGCGACGGGGAACTTGGCGAGTCGCGAGCCCAATGCCTCGACGAGGACCTCGGCGGCGTCGTCGGCGTCTTGGGGGCCTGCCTCGTGCCCAATCGTCGCGGCGTGGCGAAGCACCTCGGTGGCCACTTCGGCGCGGAGGGCGAACACCCCACGAACGTCTCCGAAGACGGACACGATTCGTGCCACGCTCTCTGCGCGCTTCGACAGGATCGTTCGCTCTTCCTCGGCGACGTCGGCGGCATAAAGGAGGGCGAGCGCCCGCGCGCGCGGCGTGAAGCGAAGAGGTCCCGCCGCCTCGAACGACGGCAAGAGCTGGGAGAGGATCTTCGTCGCGTCGGTGTCGTGCACCCCGCGTTCGTACCCCTCGTCGAGCCGCGCGGCGGCGACCTCGGCGACGACGGCCTCGAGGCGCGCTTCGCGATGGGCTTCGCGGAGCTTGGCCATGGAGAGGCCATTTTTCTCGGCGAGCGCGAGCTCCAAGACCGCGAATGCCAAGTACTCGGCGCGGTAAACGAGCTCGGACTCCGACGCGAGGGACTGCTGCCAAACGTCGCGCAGCTCTTCGAGCTCGGGGCGCTCGAGCGAATCGTAGAAGTCGGTGCCGGTGAGGTGGAGCGCGAGTGCGCCGTCCTTGGGGACGATGACCAAATCGACTTGGCTCTTCGTGACCGAAAACGAGAATCCGCCGAGCTTCACTCCCTCGCCGTCGGAGAGCTCGCGTTTGTCGCGCAGCTTTCGGAGCGCGTCTTGGCGCGCCACCTTGAGCTTCGTAGAGAGCTCGTCGGCGCGTACGTTCTCGCCGAGCGCGCCGAGCTTGGCCGCCGATTCGGCCACCTTCTGCACCATCGGATCGCTGGCAAAGTACGCGAGGAGGTCGACCTCGGTCGCGAACGTGGCCGCCTTGCGCTCGATGCCCTGGAGCATGCGATCGCCCGCTGCGCCGAGGGCGCCGGCGCGTTTGTGGCGCTCGTCGGCGAGGGTCTGCCGTCGGGAGCCGAACGTCTCCGAGACCTCGACTCGTTTGTCGGCGATCTCGGTCGCGAACTCCTCCAAATCACCGAATCTGCCGCCGAGCTCTTCGAGGCGCAGGAGCAGCTTACCGAGCTCCGCGTCGCACTGTTCGGGATCGGTGCATGCTGCAACCGCTGCGCCGACCGCCTGCGCGAATACCCCGAGCTGAACCGCGAGCTCGGCGCGCCCTTCTTTGCCGAAGAGCTCTTTCCGTTTGGCCTCGAAGCCGGCGCGGACTCGGTTCAGGGAGGCGAGGGCCTTCGAGAGCTGCTCGAGCACGCGCGTGCGCACCGTCGCGTCGTCGACCTCGAGCCCGGAGACGGTCTCCCCGAGGAGGAGCAGCTGCGCATGCAGCGTATCGAGCCTCGACCGGTGGGGCGCGAGCTCGACTGCCTTTTGGGTCTCCGCGACTTTGGCGGCGAGCTCCTCGAGGCCTGCGAGCACGGGAGCCCAGGCCGACTCGGACTCGAAGTACGAGACGCACGAGCCGCGAACCTCCCCGAAGCGCCCGTCGACTTGTTTTTCCAGCGCGTCGACGGCTGGGAGATCGACGTAACGCATCTCGCGCAGCATCGCGAGCTTGCCGCGGAGACCGCGGAGCGAGGCGAGAGCGGAGAGGTAGCTCTCGGCCGACGGCAGATCTTCGGGGCGCTCGGTCGAGAAGACCTGCTTCTGCGCGGCCTCCGCTTCGGCGAGAGCCTTCTCCGCCTCCGCGCGGTACGCCTCGACCTTCTCGAACTCCTTCAGGATCGAGTCGGCGCTCTTGCGCACGTCGCGAAGGGCCGATTTCAGGTCGAAGGCTTCGTCGTGGCCAATCCAATAGTGGTCGTCGATCGCACGCGCGACGAGCGTGACGAGCTCCTCGAACGTCTTCCGCGTCGGCGCGTCGGCGAGCGCGAGCTTCCGAATCGCATAAGCATCGCCCACTCCGCGCACGAGGGCGGGGTTGCCCACCTTCGCGAGATAAGACCCGGAGCCCTTGTGACGCCCGGCCTTGTCCGCCGCCTCGAGGGTGGAGAACGGCGTCTTCCAGAGCTGGAACGGATGAACACGCGTCGGCTCCGCGCCTTCGGGGGCACGAAACACGGCGAGGGTTCCGTCATCGAAGAGGCTGTACCCGTGGCAGCGCACCGGAGCGCCGAGCTCCTTCGTGATGAGGTTGTAGGGGAGTGCCAAATAGAGGCCCTCCTCCGGCTCGTGGAAGAAGTAGAGGATGTCCTCCCCGTTCGGGGCGCGGAGCATTCCCTCGTAGCGCATGCCGTCCACGTTCGTGTCCATCACGCGCGGCTCGTCCGCCGTCACGTAGTGGCCCCCGGGGAACAAAATGCCCTGATCTTCGGGCAAATCGAGG
>JAAFHV010000333.1 GCA_013297655.1 Myxococcales bacterium
TCGGTACCAGCGCCTGTAGCGCCGAGGTCGGGGAGAACGGCGAGGACACCACCGAGGAGACCAGCACCGAAGGCGAAGAGCAGGTCAGCGAGGAGGCCCTCCGCCTCGGCAACGCGAACCGGCAAGGCTTCAAGGAGCCCACGTACTCCGAGTCCGAGAAAGCGGCCGTGCTCGCCCGCTACGAGAACATCGACCGGAACCGCGTGATCCCGCGCGTGCTCCTCGAGAACGCGCTCCAGTACTACGACTTCAATAAAGCGCGCCTCACGGTGAAGAAGACCATCACCATCATCGACTTTTCGCAGCACTCGAGCAAACGCCGCTTCTACATCGTCGACATGGAGACCGGCAGCGTCGAGCGGCACGTGGTCTCGCACGGCTCGGGCAGCGATCCGGAGAACGACGGCATCCCGAAGCGCTTCTCGAACACCGAGGGCTCGCTCCAGTCGTCCCTCGGCTACTACGTGACGGCCGAGACCTACTCCGGCAAGTGGGGCTATTCGCTCCGCCTCGACGGCCTCTCCGCCACCAACTCGAACGTGCGCGCCCGCGCCGTCGTCATGCACGGCGCGAACTACGTCGTCGACGGTCGTAGCCTCCAAGGCCGCTCGTGGGGCTGCCCCGCCCTCCCGATGAACGAGAAGGACGCCGTCATCAACAAGGTCAAGGGCGGCAGCTTGCTCTACGCCGACATCCCGAACCGCTGATTCGCGGCGAACGGCTCTCCAAGCCTCGCGGGCGCACTCGTCGCCCGCGATTCGCTTTTTGTAGCGTCACGTCGCTCTGGAGGCGCGAGCCTCACGTCGCTCTGGAGGCGCGTGCCTCACGTCGCTCTGGAGGCGCGTGCCTCACGTCGCTCTGGAGGCGCGTGCCTCACGTCGCTCTGGAGGCGCGAGCCTCACGTCGCTCTGGAGACGCGAGCCTCACGTCGCTCTGGAGGCGCGTGCCTCACGTCGCTCTGGAGGCGCGAGCCTCACGTCGCTCTGGAGGCGCGAGCCTCACGTCGCTCTGGAGGCGCGAGCCTCGTGATCCGGTGCCCGCGCAGAGGCCGCGCTTGCACGACGGTGCCCCGCGCATCATCACCTCGGCGCTCTCGGCGCGAGACGACGACGTGCCGGCGGCCTGGCGAACAATCGCGTGCATCTCGCACGTATCGTCCCGCGCGGCGGGATTTCAGGTCGGTGGCCTCACGGAGCGCTTGCGCGGATCGCGAGGGCCGGTGGCCGTCACGCTCACGACGGTGATGTCGTCCGGAATGCGCCCGTTGGTGTGTGCCTTCACCACCGTCTCGAGAGCGCGCGTGATCGAGATGCCGTCGTGGAGCGTACGAAGGAGCGAGACGAGACCTTCGCTCCCGAGCTCGTTGCCGTGCGCGTCCATCGGATCGATCGCTCCGTCGCTCGCGAACACCACCCGATCGCCAGGGAGGAGCTCGAAGGTGCCGACGAAAAAATCGGCCTCCCGCGTGACGCCCATGAACGTGCCGCCCGTCTCGAGCTCGGCGAAGGAGTCGCCGCGGATCACGATCGGCGAAGGATGCGCAGCGCTCGCGTAGGTCACCATCCGCGAGGCGACGTCGATGTCCGCGCACACTGCGGTGAAGCGAAGCTGCATGTTCGCGTAGGTGGCGGAGAGCTTCTCGTTCATGACCGTGAGCGCGTCTTGGGGGCTCTCCGCGATGCGCTTGACGGACTCGTACTCGCTCTTCAAGAACATGGTCGCGAGCGCGGCGGCTACCCCGTGCCCCGTCGCGTCGGCGACGAAGATGCGAAGCGTGCGGCGCTCGGCGAGGCGCATGAGCGCCACGTCGTAGATGTCGCCGCTCACGATCGACGCAGGGAGGTACGCCGCGTCGATGCGGAATCCGGAGAGGGTAGGCAGGGTGGGCAGAATGGCGCGCTGGAAACGGAACGCGTCGCCGAGGTCGTCGCCCAGATCTTGGAGCGCGCCAGTCACCCTCCGAGCGTCCTCCGTGACGGCCTCCGCGAGCTCGCGGTAAATGGCGTCACGTTGCTCGAGCTCGTCCTTTAGCCTCCGAATTTCCTCGTCTTTTTGGGCGATGATGTCGAGGAAGCTGAGGTTCTTCGGGCGCGCATCGCTCAAGGGATCGTCACCTCCGCGATCACTTCGACGTCCCCACCGTCGACGCGAACGGTGAGCGTACTCTCGGCTTCGTAGAGAATGCGGACGAGGCCGAGGCGGCTCTCTCCGCGGGGCGCCCCGACCACCTCTTGGATGCGCGCGGCGAACGCCTCCGCTGGCGTGGGAAACGACTTGATCCAAGCGAGGCTCTCTTCGAGGCGCGCGAGGTTCTCCGCCGAGACCGGGTTCTTCACCGCGACACGCGCCTTGCCCACCGTCCCGTGCACGCCGAGGCGCAAGAAGCCAGGCTTGGGCCCCCAGTTGCCGTACTTGATCGCGTTCTCCATCAGCTCACCGGCGATCATCGCGAGGGCGTTCGCGCCGTCGAGCTCGGAGAACATCGCCGCGAAGCAGTTTTGCACGCTCGTGACGAGGAGGCTCACGTTCTTCCATTCGCCGCGCACGGGCACGTCGATCGCGAAGGAAAACGCGCTCACGACGTGACCCCGTCGGACGCCGTGAGGAGCAAGTTCTCGTCTTGCTTTTGGAACACCCGAAGCGCGTCGAAGCTGAGCTTTTGCCACTTCTTCGCCGGCGCGTAGACGAGCTCGAGCCGAACCGTGCGCGACTTCGCCCCCTGGATGAGGTGGATGAGCGCGCTGATGGTGGACGAGTTCATGTACTCGAGCTCCTCGAAGCGGAGCACGAGCGTCTGGTTCGCTTGCGCGACGCGGTCGAGCCACTGGCCGAAGAACGGCCCGAGCAGGTCGATGGGCTGCCGTGCGTTGCTCCTTCCGCAAAACCAGAGCTCCACCTTGTCGGGGCGCTCGGCCCGCTCTTCGATACGCAGCTCGTCGATGATGATTGGTTTCAATTGGGCTTCCCTTCCAAACTCACCATCGTAAACGAGATAGGTCCGCGCTTCGATACGGAACCGCACGACGCGACGAGGCCCGCGGAACGTATCTCGTTTTTCGCCCTGGTCAGTGCGCATTCCACCTTCGTTCTGAACGCGATCCGGCCTCGCGCTGCACCTCGCGCTCCCGGCCTTCGCGTTTTGGCGTAGCTGTTAAGTCATTGGCCTTCGTATGCAATGGCTTCGCGCCGACTCCGCGGGCTGCTGGTATCGAACACGTCGTGATCTCGGCGCGCTCGTGGCGGGGAGGACTGGAAGCGCGACGCCCGGGCCACGACGAAAATCCTCGGTCGTCGAGCGGTTCGGTGCTCTAGAGCGAGGGTGACTTCGTTCGTATGGCTCGGCTCCACGGCGCGGGCGCGGCGCGCGGGAGACCGCGTTGCGCCGTAAGTCGATCGCGCGCAGACACGCGGCGGAGAGCCTGGGCTTCGTGATGGTGCTCGCGACGGTGGCGATCGCGTTCGTGTGGCCGGCGTGGCGCGCGTGTGGCGTCTTCCCGGCGCCGCTCGACGACGTGTACATCCACGCCGACTTCGCCCGCGCGCTCGCGAGCGGTCACCCGTTCGAGTGGGTCGCGGGGAACGGCTACAGCTCCGGCGAGACGGCCCCGCTCTATCCGTTCTTGCTCGCGCCGGGTGTGCTCCTCGGGCTCGACGACGAGCGCATCGTGGGGTTCGCGGTCGCGGTCGCGGTGCTCTCTCTCTCGCTCGGATGCGCCGCGCTTCGGCGTGTGCTCGCGCGCCTCGGTCTCGCGCGGGTCGCGGGGCCAGCGGCGCTCGCGACGATGCTCCTCGCCTGCGCGGTCGGCACGGTGAGCTTCACGTTCTTCTCGGGCATGGAAGCGGCGTGTTTCTTCGGAGCGACCTGCGTCGCGATCGATGCCGCGGACGAAGCGCGCGCGTGCGTGCGGACACGGAAGCGCGCGGCACGCCGGCTCGGGATCGCGGGCGGAGCGATGGTGCTCTTGCGCCCGGAAGGTCTCGTCGTCGTCGCCGTGCTCGCGTTGGTCGCGGCGCGAGGTGCACGCACGCGCCCGGTGCTTCCCTCGCTCGTCCGCGCCGCGCTGCCCGCGCTGCTGGCGACGTGCCTCGTGCTCGTCATGAATCGCGCGCTCACGGGGGACTTCGCGTCCGCCGGCGCGCGACTGAAACTGCTCGGATCCAATCCGTTTTTGGACGATGTTTCGCGTGCGAAAGAGCTCGTCCTCAACCTGCTCGCGTTCTACTGGAAGGTGCTCGCGGGAGAGCTCGGTCCGTTCGGGCTCGGCGCCATCCTCGCCCTCTTCGTCGCCGCGGCGACCGACCGGCGCGCCCGTCACGCCGCGAGCGCGTGTGCGGTGTCCGCGATCGTGTTCGCGCTCCTCGTGTCGACGAACGGCGCCGCGCGCTACCAAGGCTTCCGCTACTACGCCCCCGCCGTCGCGCTCGTGGTCGTGGCGGCGAGCTTCGGCGCGGCCTCGATCGCGCGGCGCCTCCGTGCGCCAGCGATCGCCCCGATCGTGCTGCTCGTCGTCGCCGCCACGTGCGGCCCTCGTCTCCAAGACGCCCGCGCGTACTTCCGCCGCGCGTCGGTGAACGTGCACGAGCAGCAGGCGAGAATGGGCAAACACATCGGCGTCACGCTCCCCGCCGACGCGATCGTGCTCGTCGGCGATGCCGGCGCGATCCCCTATTTTTCCAGGCGCGCGAGCATCGACGCGCTCGGCCTCGGGGGCTACCGCCGGCGCCCGTTCGTCCGCGCGGCGGTGCACGGCGAGGGCTCGACCCTGGAGCTGCTCGAGCACCTCCCGAAGCGCGAGCGGCCCACCCATTTTGCGCTCTACCCGAACTGGTTCCCGCGCACGACGAGCCTCTTCGGGCGCGAGATCTTCCGCGTCACGATCGACGACAACGTGATCTGCGGCGGTCCAACCAAGGTGCTCTACGAGGCCCGTTTCGACGCCCTCGGCGAAGGCGACGCGATCGATCTCGGGTTCCCCCCGGCCCCACTTCGCGGCAGGGTCGACAGCCTCGACATCGCGGACGTCGAGAGCGAAGAGGCGCACGCCGTGAGCCTGCCCGTCCCGAACGGTGGCTACCCGGTCGCGAAGGTGCTGCGTGCTTCCTACGACGGTCGCGGGGAGGGCCTCGTGCGCTACGACGGTGGACGGATCGTCGACGCGGGGCGCGAGCTCGGTTGGGACGTGCGCGGCCTCGGTGCACGCGCTCCGCGGGTGCTCCACCTCCGCGGCGACGACGACGGCTTCGAGGTCACCGTGCGCACCCCCCTCGGCGACTGCGCGGGCCTCGCCGCGAAGCCCGAACGTGACGCGTTCACGCACGCCCGCTGCGCGTCCACCCTCGGCGACGGCGATCGCGTGACGATCGTCCCCAACGAGCGCGAAGCACGCGTCTTTCACGTATGGATCGAGACGCCATGATCACTTCGAGGACGGTCTCCCCCGCCGCTGTTCGGTCCGCGTACGCGTTCGTGTTCGCGCTCGGCACGGCCGCGTGCGCCGGCACTTGCCCCACGCCCATCCAGGGCTCCCCCGCCGCGACGCCCTCGACGAGCGTCCCCGCTGCGCACGGCTCGCCGCCACGCACGAAGCTCGCTGGGCTCCGCCTCACCCTCACGCCACGACCACGCGAGCCCGCGCACGTCGAGGTCGCGCTCGAGGCAGACGGGGTCTCGTGGACCGAATTTTCCCTCGGCCGCGCGAAGGAGGCGAGCCTCGAGGGTCTCGTCGCGCGCGACGATCGGGGCGCCGTCGGAGCGAGCTTCGTCGCGGGCACGGAGGGGCTCACGGTCCGCCTGTCCAGAAGACCCGAAGGCCGATTTTTCCTAGGATTTCGCGCGCGAGCGACAAAAGACCCGATGGCACCGCTCGGCGCGATCGTGGTCGCCGACGATCGCTTTCGCGCGCAAGGCGTGGCGTTCGTCCCCGTCCCCGTCGGCGCGGAAGACGTCGCGATCGACGCGAACGTGGTCGTCGACGGCGCCGAGATCACCGCCGCGCACGTGATCTCGAGCCTCGGCCTCGGCGCGTCCCGCACCCGCAAGGTCACCCCGCGCGCGCTCGGGCGGAGCATGTTCGTCGCGGGCTCGCTCGGCACCGCGGTCATGCTCGAGCCCTCGGGCGAGCGCGACGAGTTCGCCTGGCTCGGGTACACGTCGTTCGATCCACGCCCCGCCGCGGCCGAGATCGCCGCGGTCCGCTCCGCGCTCCGCGAGACGTGGAAGGGCGGCGGGGAAGACGTCTTTTCCCTCGCGTTCGTGTCGACCTCGCGCCCCCTCGGGAGCTTCAACGTCGCCGCCCTCCCCGCGAGCGCCCTCGTGCACCTCGGCCCGAGCGAGCCGTGGTCTGCGCGGATGCGTGTATCCATCACCCAAGCGCTCCAGCGCCCGTGGCTCGGCGGCGAGCTACACCTCGCGAAGGCGGCAGGACACGAGGGCGAGGCGCTCTGGTTCCACGAGGGCGTGGCGCGCTTTTACGCCGTGCGAACGCTCTCGCGCCTCGGCTTGTTCGCCCCCGGGGACGCGGCGGCGTGGGTGAACGGCCTGCTCGCCGACGCGGCGCTCTCGCCTTACCGCGGCAAAGCGCGCGACGACGTCGCATCTCACCTCGATGATCCGCGGGCGTTTTCTGCGCTCGCGGGCCAAGGCGCGCTCCACGCGCTCCATGTCTTCGCGGCGTTCACGAAGAAGCCCGAGGGCGGTGGAGCGCTCGACGCCCAGCTCCTCGCGCAGATGAAGGTGGGACGGGATCGTCCATCGGCGACGGCCTTCGACGAGCGCCGTTGGGCCGATCTCGTGCGCGCGAGCGTAGGCGACGCGGAGGCCAAGGACTTCGCCGCGACCGTGCTCGGCGGCGGCGAGGCGAGCCTCCCCGATGGGCTCCTCGGGCCCTGCTTCCGCGCGTCGACCACGAAGGTGCGCGGGCGGGATCTCGGCTTCGACCTCGACGCCACCTTGGACGGCGTCACGCAGGTGCTCGCTCGCCTCGACCCGAAGGGCCCCGCCGCCACCGCCGGGGCGCACGAGGGCGACGTGCTCGTCGCGATCGCTTACCCCAAGGGCGACGTCGCGCTCACCCTCCTCCGCGAGGGAAAAGAGACGAAGATCACCTACGCACCGAAGGCCCTCACCGCGACGGCGCGCGCCTTCGTGCGGGTCCCCGGCAAGAGCGACGACGCGTGCGGGCTCGTCCTCGGGCGTTGAGCACGGCGCAGCACTGCACGCGAGGGTCGGAGCGAGGAGCCGCAGCGTCGGCGGGCATCGACCCTTCACCACGCGGAGCGTTCGCCACGTGACCCGACCGTCGCGCGACGCGAGGCTCAGAAGTCTTGGTTGGAGAAACGAAAGAGCATCGCCCTCGGGCTCGGCCCGTCCGGATCGAGCACGATCGCGCCATCCTTCGTGCCGTCGTTGCGGTGCACGAGGTGGGTCGAGGCCCCGCCGGAAGTGTCCGAATAGACACTGATTTTTGCGTCGAGCGGGATCGCGTCGGCGATCTTCGCAGAGAGCGCGGCCATCTCGACGGGCGCAAACTCCGTCGCCTTCGCGCCGAAGTCCTTCACGTAGTCGAGCGTGAGGCCGGTGTGCCAGCCCTCGCCCCAGGCCGGCGCCGGCAACGTGACCGCCTTCTCGAGGTAGCTCACGCGCGGATCTTGGCCCGCGCGATCGGACTGCACGTTCACGACCATGCGGTACACCGCGCCCTGCATCTTCACCTGCACGATCACGTGATCGTCGTTCGGGAGCGCGCACTGGGTGTCCTTCGGCTGAACGACGGCGACGACGGTGCCGTCGACGCGCCCGAAGCCCCTCGTCAGCGCGGTGCCGAAGGTGCTCGCGCAGCGGGCGGCTTTGTTCGTCGCCGCGTCGCTCGCGTCGGCCGAGGTGGCCGCCTCCGCGCCGCCGTCTTCTGGCGCCACCGCCGCGTCTGCCTCCGGCGGCGCGGCGTCGGCCGTGGACGAGGGTGGGCTCGCGCTGCAAGCGAACACGACGCACGAGATGAACGGGACCGCAGCGACGAGGCGAAACGAAGCCATGTGCGTTTCGCTAGCACCACGCAAAAAGCTCCGCCATCCTCTGCGCGTGCCACGAGGAAAGCCGAACGGAACGAAAGGTGCGAGCGCGCTCCAGGTGTTCTCCCCGGAGACGCGCGCCTGGTTCGAGAAGAGCCTCGGCGCCCCGACTCCCGCGCAGGAGCTCGCGTGGACCCAGGTCGCGCGCGGCGAATCGGTGCTGCTCTCTGCCCCGACCGGCTCCGGAAAGACGCTCGCCGCGTTCCTCTTCGCGATCGATAGGCTGTCGTTCGGCCCTCCGCCCGCAGATCCCAAGTCGGCGTGCCGCGTGCTCTACGTGTCGCCCCTCAAGGCCCTCGCCGTCGACGTGGAGCGCAACCTCCGCGCGCCGCTCGCCGGGATCGCCGCCTCCGCGAGCGCGAACGGGGTGTTGGCGCAGGGCGTTCGTGTCGGCGTACGCACGGGCGACACGTCCACCAAGGACCGCGCGACCATGCTCCGCCACCCGCCGGACATCTTGGTCACGACCCCCGAGTCGTTCTACCTGATGCTCAGCGGGCGGGGCCGCAAGGTGCTCGCCTCGATCGACACCGTCATCGTCGACGAGATCCACCAGCTCGCCGGCGAGAAGCGGGGAGCCCACTTTTTCCTGAGCCTCGAGCGTCTCGAGCTCCTCCGCGCGCGCGAGCGACCGGGCTGCCCCAAGCTCCTTCGCATCGGCCTGTCCGCGACGAAGGAGCTTGG
>JAAFHV010000334.1 GCA_013297655.1 Myxococcales bacterium
CGACCGCTGCCTTCACCGATGCGATGACGAACCAAGAGCAACGAAAGAAAGACCTGACCGACTTGACAGGGCCCACCATATCAGCAGCCCGTTGATTTTCTCCCGTCGGCCAGTCGCCGCCGCATCCCGATCGCCTTCGTTGCGATCCTCCGGTGCGTGCTCACCTAGAAAACGACCCTTGGAAGTCCCTGACGAGGGACTAGGCTCCGCGCGCTCCTCGGATCGCGCCTTGGCGCTCGGGCGCGGCGACGACCCTTGGAAGTCCCTGACGAGGGACGACTGGCCTCGGTCCAAAAATCAACGGGCTCCTAGAGCGTCGATCCGCTCGATTCGGTGCGCTCATTAGAGCGCCCGAACGGGCTCGAACCGATCGGGCATTCGTCCGCGAAACCTACGCCATTCGTGTCGCGCCATAACTCCGACCGCCGGCGCACGATGGGCCGGTTCGCGATCGTGTCACCCGATCAGCCGTTGTCCCACCACTTCGAGAGCAACGCCTCCGGCCTTCGCGCGTGAGGCGTGTAATGCGATGTGTCGTTGTAGAGCATCAGGCGCGCACGCACGGCGTCTTTGAAGTCGAGGATATTCAGGCACGCCGGGGCCTGATCGAGCCTGTCGCGGTAACCGCGCGCGTCGATGCCGAGCAAACTGCAGAGGAGCAGGCGGAGAGTGGCCTTGTGCGAGACGACCGCGATCGTCTGCCCGGGATGCTTCAAGACGAGCGTTCGAAGGATAGGCAGCGCGCGCGCCATGACGGAGAGCCCCGACTCCCCGCCCTCGGGCGCGAACGTGAACGGATCTTCCTCCCACGAGGCGTACTCCTCGGGGAACTGCGCCTCGACTTCGCGCCGGGTGAGACCCTCCCAGCGGCCATGATCGATCTCGCGGAGGCCGGGGAACGTCTCCGGGACGAGACCGGCGGGCGTTCCCAGGAGCGTCGCGGTCTCCACCGCGCGGCTCATCGGGCTCGCGTAGGTGGCTGCGATCTCCGTGTCGGCGAGGCTCTCCGCGAGGGTGCGCGCTTGCCTTCGGCCTTCGTCCGAGAGCTTCACGTCCGTCGAGCCGGCGAACCTATCTTCGGCGGAGAGAACCGTCGCGCCGTGGCGAACGAGGAGGACGCGTGTCGTCATCGCCGAAGCCTACGCGCGCACGAACGCGACGGAAAGCGAATCGGCCCGAACCGCCATACGAACCCCGGGGCCGCGCCTTCGACGAAGCATCGAGAGTGCCAATCAACGGGAACGTCGCTGGCGGCTCAGTGGTCTTCGTTGCCGCGCTCGCGGGGCGCCGGGATCGGCCCGAGGCGAGACATCACGCCGCTCGCGGCGAGCTTACGAGCTTCGTCGAGCGCACGGAGCAGCTCGTCGTACGTGCCGTAACGGTCTTCCTTCCGCTTCGCCATGAGCCGCTCGACGATGTCGTAGACCCTCGTCGGCAGCGTGTTTCCGAGTTGCTGGAGCGTAGGGAGGGGATCTTCCTGGTGACGATAAAGGATGTTGAACGCGGTCGGACCGCGGAACGGCGGCTCGCCGGTGAGGAGCTCGAACATCATCGCGCCTGCGGAGTACATGTCGGCGCGGAAATCGATCTCCTCGCCTCGTGCCTGCTCCGGCGACATGTAATGGGGAGTGCCGAAGATGACCCCGACGGTCGTGGTACGCGAGTCGCCGTCGGTCGCCTTGACGAGCCCGAAGTCGGTGAGCTTCACGTCGCCGGTGCGGGTGAGCATCACGTTCTCGGGTTTCACGTCGCGGTGGATGACGCCCTTCGCAGAGGCGATCGCGAGCCCGCAGACGACTTGGTTCAACACGTCGAGGGCCTCCTCCACGCCGAGCGTCTTGTGCTCGTCGAGGTGGGCGCGGAGTGTCTTGCCCTCTACGAACTCCATCGCGAAGTAGGCCGGGATCTCGTTCTCGCTCACCGAGTAAATCTGCGTGATGTAGGGCGTATTCAGGCTCGCGAGCGCGCGCGCCTCACGCATGAAGCGCTCGATGAACTTCACGTCGGCGCTGAGCTCCACCGCGACGACCTTGATCGCGACGATGCGATGGAGCCGCTCGTCGCGGGCGCGGAACACTTGCCCCATGCCGCCGCGACCGACCAGCTCCTCGAGCGAATAGTGCCCCAGGCGCTTGCCCGGCGCCGGCGCTTCGTACACCACCGGCCCCGGCGTGACGGAAGGGACGCGTGGTCCGAACGCGTCGGCCGCCGCGAGCCGATTTTGCTCGGTCGGGACCTTGAGCCCCGCCACCCGAAGCGCCGCGACGGGCCGACCGCGCGAGGTCGCGAGCTTCACGGGCTCCATCGAAAAATGGTCACGCACGAGCTCGGACGTGCGCGCGCTCACGATGACGTCGCCCGCGGGCGCGTCGATCTGGAGCGACGACGCGATGCTGACGTTCCTTCCGACGACCGTGTAGTCTACACGGTGCTCGGAGCCTACGTTTCCGACGGTAGCGTAGCCGGAGTGAATGCCCACTTGCATGTCGGCGGCGGAGCCGGGAAACCACGTATCGCGGAGGCGGCGGAACATATCGCGCATGGCGAGACCCGCGCGAACGGCGCGCACGGCGTGGTCTTCCTGCGGCACGGGGTCGCCGAAGAACGCGATGATCCGAGCAGAGACGAATTTGTCGAGGGTGCCACCGTGGGCGAAGAGCACCTCGGTCATCTCTCTGCGATACGCGGAGAGGATATCGATGAGCTCCTCCGATTCGAGCTCGCTCGAGAGCTCCTCGAAGGTGGGCAGATCGGCATAAAGAAGCGTGAGATTGCGCTTCCGCGTCTCGAGGAGCGAAGCCCCACCGGAGATGACCAGATTGGCAATCTCGGGGGACAGGTAGCGCTTCAACGCGTTGCTGCGCTCGAGCTGGCCGAGCTGCTCGGCGACGCGCTCCTCGAGCCCTTTGTTGAGTGACGAGAGCTCGAGCTCGCGCTTTTGCAGGGCGGCGACGGTGCGGCTCAACGCGTGCTCGCGCACCTTCAGCTCGGCGTACACCCGGGCGAGCGCGGTCTGCTGCGCCCAGAGGCGGTCTTCCATGCCCTCGAGCTCGGTGCGATCGCGGAGGGTGAGGAGACGCATGCCGCCCACCGTGACGGCGTGCATCTCGATGACGCCAGTGGTGACGGGCGCCGGCACCCACTCGGGATGATCGGCCTCGAGCCACGACGGCACCCCGCCCCCCGGCTCGAGGCCAGCGAGCTGGCGAAACCGCGCAGAGGCCTCCACCGACCCGTCCGCGCCGACGACGGCGATCGGAAGGGGGCTCGTGGCGATCAGCTCGAAGAGGGCATCAATCTCCAAAAATCACTCCGCGGCGGTACGTGGATTGGATGCTTTGCCACAACATCGGCATCATGGGCAAAAGAGGCATCGCTTGGTCGGCGCCGATCACGTGCCTCGAGAAGCCTATCCAAATAGATATAGCTCCGTCGAGGAGGACGGTCCCGGTGCCGAGCACCGACTCCACCGCGTAGGGCTCGACAAAATCGGTCTGCGCGGGGACGAACGCGCTGCCCTTCGCGTGGAGGACGTGGAAAAGGCCGAACGAGTGGCCGACGCCGTCGACCACGATGCCCGTCTCGGTGCGCTCGGCGGCAGAGAGCTCGACCCCCATTTGTTCGAAGCAACGGGACAACATGGGCGCTGACGCGATGGTGGCCTCGTCGAGGGGGATCGCGGCGTGCCCCGCCGAAGCGCGCACGTCGCACCACTCCGGCTTCACGCCGTGGGTCCCGACGAGGGACAAAAAACGCTCGTTCGAGGGTACTGCCCGCTTCGCCGAGGCCGTGACGCGCTCCTTGATGGAGGGCGCGAGCCGCCGAAAAGGCACCGTCAGGTAGATGCGTGAGAGCACGAGCGAGGGCTGACCGTCGACGGTGCAGCTATCGAACAGCTCTTTCGCGAAGAGGCCGCACGCCGCCTCGACGCTCGCGCTCCCGCGGAGCCGCGCGCTCGCCTGCGACACGAGCTCCTCCGGTTGACCAATCCTCAGCTCGGACAGATCCACGTTTTCTCCAAAAGAAGGGAACGACAACGGTAGCACGGCCAAACCTGCCTCGGTAAACGACGCCTCACGAAACGAACGGCGGGGAAAAACGAGGCTCGCGAGGACTTATGGAAGGGCGGGCCAGTCGTGGCGCGCCGAGGTGGCGCTCGTGGCGGCGCGCCGACGGAGGGCGTCGAATCCAGGCGCCGAACCTGCGACCATCGAGGGCGATGCGCCTCGCTCTCGTCTTCTCCATCGTGACCCTCGCGGCCGCGGGATGCCGCGCGCCGTCGACGCCTCCCCCGTCCGACGTCCCGCTCCCGAGCGCTCGTGCGAAGGCATTCCCGCCGCTCCCGCAGAACGACGTGCCGGAGGATCCCGCCGTGCACTACCTGCCCGGCCACGCGTTCCACGCGATAGGAGGGCAGCGAAGCGCGGCGGTGGTCGGCAACGTGCGAGTGACGTTGGATGGAAAGGGCGCGCACGCAGTCGACACCGCGCGCGTGGCGGACCTCGGCCGCTTCGCGACGCTGCCGGAGACGCTCGGCGGCGGCGTGCTGTTCGTCGGCGATCGCACGGTTCGCTTCGCCGCGAAGTTCGACGGCGCCCTCGTGGAGGTTGCCCAAGTCCCCGACGTAGAGGTGGGAATCGGCTATCGCTCCGTCTTCGTGCGCTCACGAACGGCCAAAATAGCGCCGCGCCTCTTCGACCTCCCGAGTGGCAAAGAGATCCCGATGCCAGTGCCCGCGCTCGTGTCGCTTTATGGCACTCCGAGTGGCCTCGTCGGAGCCTTTGACGAAAAGGGTGCGCTCTTCGTAGCGCGCGGAAAAAACAAATGGAGGCGCGTCGCCGGACCGCCGGTCACGCTCCTTCGCTACGACGGGGTCGGCCTCGTCGTGACGACGGACAAGGGCGACTACGAAGTGGAGCTCGACGACAAGCTCTCGCCCCGCCCGATGAAAGCGGGCCTCATGGTCGTCGCCGACAACTTATTTGCATTCTCCCCGCTCCCGACGGGCCCCGATTCGCTCCCTCCCGTGCCCGAAGGCGAGCGCCTCGTGAGCCCGTTCTCGCGCACCCTCGGCGACGGAAGCCTGACCTTCGCCGTGTCCGACGAGGGCCTCGCCGTATACGACACGAAATCGAACAAGGTCGTCCGCACGTCGACGGCGGCGTTCGGGGGTCGAAAGAGCTGCTTCCCGATCCGCGGCGGCGCCCCCGTATACGTGGGCTGCAACACCGAAGGAGAGATGACGCTCTTTCGTATCGACGACGGCGCGAGCGAGCCCAAGATCGTGCGCACGTTCCGTGGAATCTACACACAAGACTTCGGCTCGCCCCCCAACGAAGCGCCCCTCGCGCTCGCCGTCACCTGCGCGGGGGAGCAAGAGCCCGGCGCGTTTTGTCTCGAAAAGAATGGCACCTTCGTAGACGAGAAGCTCCCCCCCGCGGAGGCCACGAAGCTCGCCCGAATGGGGCACATGGTGCACGTCGCTGCCTCCCCCGACGGAGAGGCGATGAGCTTCGGTTGGGAGGACGGCAACGGGCCGCTCGTCGTCGCCGATCTGGCGCGCAAGATCGTGCGCCGCTTCCCGCGCGAGAAGCTGCTCCCGAAGGTGACGGAGGGCATCCGGTGGGACGCGACGAGCATCCGCAAAGGGCATGTTCGGTTCTTCCTCGCCGAGGGGAAAATCCTGGACATCGCACCAGACGACACGACGACCCTCGAGCCGCTCGGCAACGCGGTCGCGGTCGCGGCCTTTCACGAAAAGGCCCTCCACGCGACGAACGACGGGCGACTCCGCGAGACGCAAGACGGCGGCAAGACCTGGATCGACGTGACACGGCCCCCCGGGGGCCTCGGCGAGGACCTACGAATGATCTGCTGGGAGGGCGGCTGCGAGCTCGGCGCGTTTTTCCGCGTCGGATGGACTCGTCGTTAGAGCACCGAACAGTTCGATGACCGAGGATTTTCGATGAGTTGCGAGCCGTGCGAGGCGCGACGACGACGCTACAGGGCCGCAAGTCCCTGACGAGGGACGGCGAAGTAAATCGGCGAAAAGCCGACCGAATCGAACTGTTCGGTGCTCTAGTCGCTCACGCGCGATCGTTGCCTATCGCGCGTCGAGGCGGCATCAGTCGCAGGCGGTCTGGTTCTCGCGGAAGTGGGTGAGCATGCCGCTCATACGCCCGTTCCAAAAGGCCCAGTCGTGCTGCGCGTTTTGCTCTTTGATGCGCGTCACGTCGTACCCTTTTGCGCGGAGCGTGGTCTCCATTTCGTCCGTCACGACGCAGTTGTCGTTCGGGCAGCCGGAGTCCAGGTAGAAGCGCGCCGGAGTCTTCGGATCTTGGCCGGCGCGGGTGATCATCGCGTTGCTCTCCCAGAAGTAGGAGGAGCTCTGCGCCCCCACCCAACCGAACGTGCCCGGCTTCTCGAAGGCGACGTAGGTCGAGATCAAGCCGCCGAGGGACGCCCCCGAGATCCCGCGCGCCTTCGGATCGGCACAGACACGGAAGTCGCGCGCGAGGCTGGGGAGGAGCTCGTCCACCACGAGCTTCGCGTAGTCTGCCCCGCGCGAGCCGGAGGTGAGAAACGTGTACTCCGCCATCCGCACGTTTTGGTTCGGCAGCGCGACGAACGCCAAGATCGACGAGAGCTCGGGTTTTGCCTTGTAGAGCGCCTCGGCGGGGCCCACGAAGTTGCCGCGCGTGAGTGACTCGTTGCCGTCGTGGAACACCACGATCGGGAGCTTCTTGCAGGTCGCGCCGTCGTACGAGGGCGGGAGCCACACGAACACGTCGCGCGCGTTGCCCATCGCGGCCGATGCGACCGCGCGGAACGCGACCATGCGCGGCTTGTCCTTCGGAGTCGCGTCGGCGTGCACGATGCCGTTCATCTCTCCGACCGTGTTGTGATTGATGCCGTCCCAAACCACGTTTCGAGCGGAGAGATCTTCGCGGAACCCCGAGTCGGCAGTGCCGGAGAGCAGCTTGTACGCGTGGGCGGTACCGCGCGCGATCTTCACGTCTGCGATCCAGAGATCGGTGCCGATCACTTTGGTCATCGCCAGCGCGCGGGCCTTGTCCCAACCCACGAACGCACCGACCACCGACCACGCCCCCTCCGGCGGCGCACCGTCGACGAAGAACACCACCCGATCGCTCGCCGGATCTTCGAGCGGGCCACCACCCTTCGCCTTCACGTCGGCGAGGAACGCGGCCACCTTCGCGCGACGACCAGCCTCCGAGGAGATCGGCGCGATGTCGGCGGCGAACGCATCGTAGATCGACGTGGGGGCGGTGCGCGCGCGCGTCTCGCGTGTGCAGTCTACAGGTATCGCGGCGTCGCTCGGGGACGCGGCGTCCGGCGAAGGCCGAACCGCACCATCGCTGAGTACGGCCCCATCCGAAACAACCGGCGGAACGATCGGCGCCGCGCCGTCCTCGGTGGGAGTGGAGGGAGCAACGTCGGCGCCTCCGCAGGCGACGAACCCGAGGACCACGGAAAACGCGAGGAGCGAAGCGGCGGCGTGTCTCACGCGTGAGTCACTGACATCTCACCGTGGGGGAGTCAAAGCACTTTCCGCGATAAAATCGTCGAGACACGCCGCGTCAGGTCGCTCTAGCCGTCACCCGTTGGCGGCCAAGTCGGCCCCCGCGACGAGCGTGAGGAGAAGGGAAACGACCCAAAGCGCAACGGTCACGAACTTTTGGCCGTGGGTACGCTCGGGGGGCTCGGGGGCCGTGATCTTGCCGCCGACGACGTGGGCCGTGATCGAGAACGCGACGAGCACGAACGCGACGAGGAGGTCGTGGTTCGTGCGGCTCGCCTCCGCGAGGAACACCGCCCCGACGACGCACATGCCGAAGAAGAGGACGGCGAGGAGCCCGCTCGCGAGACCGCGCGCGAGGAGCACGTGGCTCCCCGAGGGCGGCGCGGCGAGGCGGCTGCGACGAACGGCGAGCACCCACACGACCACGCTCACCACCCCGACTGCCCCGAGCGCGGTGGTTTGCGCGAGCGGCTTCCCCGTCGACCACGAGGTCGTGAACTGCCCCGCGACGACGAAGGTCCAGAGCAACGCCCCGAAGCTGCTGAGCGCGGGTCCGAGGATCGGCCAAGGTGTGGGCCCGATCCGCGCGGGAGGAGGCTCGTACGGAGCGGTGCGGTAGGGCCCGGACGGAACGGGGGGCTCGATCGTCGACGGATCCATCGCCGGCGCGGGCTGCATCGGTGCGAGCGGCGCGGCAACCGCGATTTCTGCAGGCGGCGGGGCGACTTGCGCGGCCACCGTGCCGGGGCTCACGACCTCGGGGACGGACAGGCTCGCCTCGGCCGGCGGGACGTGAGCCGCAAGCGTCGACGGATCATTCGGCGCGGGAGTGGCAGTCTCGGCGGCGGTGGCGGCTCCACCGGCGTCGAGTGACGACGGGCTGTCATCGAGCTTCGGGGCCATGGTTTCGTTCGCGACCGGCTTCTCGGGCTCGCTCATTGGAACACCTCTCCGTTCCATCGAAGCTCGGTCCCCTTGTCGCCAGCGGCGATTTCGACCTCGCGAGTGACGAGCTTCGCTTGGCTGCGATCGCCCTTGTCCAAGACGAGCGCGGTGACGAGCGCGCGGGTGGGGCGTGTGCTCACGAAGTTGGGCACCGAAGCGTGGCGCAGCCGAATGCGCGCCACGCCGCCGCCTCGTTCGATACGAATCGCCGAGAGCCCCATCGCCGAAGCGTCGAGATCGGCG
>JAAFHV010000335.1 GCA_013297655.1 Myxococcales bacterium
CGGCGCCCTCGTTCTCCCAGCTCCAGCCGCACCCGTCCCACCCATCGCACCCGCCGCACCCGCCGCACGCGCACCCGCCGCAGCACGGGCAGCATGCGCAGGGTTTCGTCCCGTCGCGGCCCCCGATGATGGACATGGAGCCTTCCGCCACGCTCCCCGCGGAGGCGACCACGCCGCTCGGCATGGTGGCGCTCGTGCTCGGCGCGGGCCAGGTCGGTCCTATCGTCGCGCGTCGCGTGGTGAGGCCGCAGGTGATCGCGTTCGGTGTACTCTGCATCTGGCTCGCGTACACCGCGATCGTGCATTTGCTCCTCGGCCTCGGGCGCCTCTTCGCCGGCGATGGCGCGTTCGACACGATCGGGTCGCTCGTGTTCCTTCACCTGTTCGCGGTGGGGCTCGCCGTCGTCGGTGGCGCGCTCGGGGCGCAGCACGTGCGCGAGAAGGTCTGGGAGGACCACCCGCGCCTCGAAGAGCTCTCCCAAGATTTGCGCGCGGCGGCGATGCTCTCGCTCTTCGGGATCGGCGGGGTGCTCGGCCTCGCGCGTTGGCTCGGGGTCGCGGTGCTCAGCGACAAGGACGTCACGTTCTCGGCCGGGTGGGACGTGCTCGTCTTCCTCGCTGGCGCCCTCGGCGTTCTCGGTTTCGTGGTGCGCCGCATCGCGTTCGGCAACAAGACCTCACGCTGACGCTGCTGGCGCGCAAGCGCCGCTGCAGAGCCGCAAACGAGGAGAACGAGCACTGTCATGGCGCCTCGAGCGCGCCGCGTTTGTTCGTGCCGGGGATCGCCCGTGCTGCCTCGTCGACGAGGCGCGCGGGGTGCACCTCGACCTGGCCGTCGTGGCTCTCCACAGTCACGTCGCCTTCCAAATCCGTGCGATGGATCGCGACGCCCGCTCGTGCGAGCCGCTTCAACGTCGGAAGATGGGGGTGCCCATAGTCGTTGCCGTAAGCACATGAAATGACCGACCATTTAGGGTGGACGGCCGCCAAGAACGCCGCGCTCGTCGCGTGCTTCGAGCCGTGATGCGCGACCTTGAGCACATCGGCCGCGAGCGTCTCGGGGTGCTCGAGGAGCCGCACCTCGGTGGGGCTCTCCGCGTCGCCGGTGAAGAGCACGTGCGTCGTGGTCCCCGCGGTCGGGCCTGCGTGGGTGAGCCGCACCACCACGCTGTTCGCGTTCGGATCGCTGCGCGTACGCTGGAGGAGCGGCTCGCGTGGGCCGAGCACCTCGACGTCGGCGTGGGCGCCGAGGCGAAAGCGCATGCCGGCGCGCGCCAAGACACGAGGCACGTGGCGCTCGGCGAGGGCGTTGAGGCCGAACGTGTAGCTCTTGACGGGGTGCTCCGCGAAGCCGCTCTCCCAGAACGCGCCGATCGGAAAGGTGCGCGCGAGCGATTCGAGATCGCCCACGTGGTCGGCGTGCGCGTGACTGACGAGCAGCGTGTCGACGTGACCGAGGGCGCCGAGCGCGGCGCGTGTCTTCGCTTCGCTCTCCTTCGGCCCGAGATCCACGAGCAGGCTCGCGCCGTCGTCGGTCGTCACGAGGGCGGCGTCGCCCTGGCCCACGTCGAGGAAGGCCACCCGCACGAGCCCTCCCGGGACGAGGGCCATCGCCGCGGTGGGCGGAGGGGCAGGGGGCGCAAACGACGGCGGCGGGGCGGCCTCCGGCGGTCTCTCGGATCGGCCGCCACACGCGACGAGCGTGACCGCGATCGCGGCGGCAACGTCGCGCGCCCTCATCGAACCCACGGGCAAAGGCTCTCGGCGGTCAGGCCCAAAAACGAGCGCAGCCGCCGAGGCCCGAGGGCCGTGAGACCCTCCGAAATCCCGATGCTCAGAAGCGCGCTTGGAGCGCGGTGCCGATGCCGAGGCGGTCCGGGCTCTGGAACACGCGCAGCGAGGCGGTGCCTTCCGACGGATCGCGAACGACCAACGTGCCGTTGTTGTCGCGCACGTATTGCACCCAGGCGACCATCGCGAGGATCTCGGAGATGTCCCAGCGAACGCTCGCGCGGGCCTGGAGGATCGGGGTGCGGTCCTTGTTGTAGGGGAGGATCGACTCGTCGCCTTGCTGACGGACCACGATCGTACGGGAGGCGGTGATGCCGCCGTCGTCGAACTGGCTGCGGAACGTGGACGGCGCCTGGAGACCACCGCCGATGCCGGGCGTGAGGTGGAGCTCCTTGAAGTGGTAGTCCGCCGTCACGGCGCCGAAGAGCTCGGGGTCGGTCTGCGCGTCCTTGGGGAGCGTCTCGAACGGGATGAAGCCGGGGACGTTACGGACGACGAAGTTCAGGTTTCGATAGATCGCGGTCGCGCTGAGGCGGAGGTAACCGGCCTTCAGGACGCCTTGGATCGCCGCCGCCATCGCGACCTGATCCTTGAGCGCGCCAGCCTGGTCGAAGTCCTTGAGGCGCTGGCCGAGGGCCGAAGCCTCTGCGCTCACGCTCCAGGCGACCTCGCCGGGGGTGTATTTCTCGGGGGCGAAGAGCACCATCGCCTTGTTCGGATCGTTTCGGTAGAGGAGGAAGTCGACCGAGCGCGGGACCGGCATGTTGTCGTGGACGACGAGGCGAGCCGACGTGCCGTAGGTGTAGACCGGACGACCGCGGACGTCCTCGAGGTCGAAGCGACCTTGCTGGAAGTAACCGGCGCCCGCGTCGAGGCGGACCTGCTTAGAGAAGTCGACCCCGAGGCCGCCGAGCACGCCGTAGTTGGTCTCCGCGACACGAACGGTCTCGACGTCGCTCTCGCCGCCGGGGCGGAGCACTTGCTGCGGCTGAACGATGCTCGCCGTCTTGAAGCCGAGGTAGGCGTAGAAGCCCTCGCGCTCGTACTGCACCTTGAGGCCCGGGGAGGCGCCTTGGAGGCGGGGGAAGATCGACTGGTTGATCGACGCGGCAGTACCACCCCACGAGATGTCGTAGAGGTAACCGAGGCGGAGACGGTCGGTGTCGAGCGGGAAGAAGACCGCGCTCACGCCTTCTTTATCGGTTTTACCGGTTTGGTAAAACAGGCGCAGGTACGAGCCGGAGTCGTAGAACGCCGAGTTCAAGCTTCCGGTGTTCGCGGAGAGCGCCGCGAGATCGAAGCGGAGGACGAGCGACGCTTCCGTCGTCAGGTTCTCGATGAACGCGGGCATCTTCTTGTACATCACGAGGTGCGTGAGGTTCTCGCGGCCCGTGAAGCGCGAGTTCAAGTTGTCGAAGAACATGCGGTACTGCGACCGCTCACCGACGCCGAACGTGGGCGAGAGCGGGATGAGCTCGCCCGTCTTGTGGAGGAAGTCGTCGTCACCGAACGTCCAGGTGAGACGGGTGTCCATGAAGTTTCCGCTCGGCGAGAGCGTGGGCGTTCCTGCTGCGCGGGCGCCTGCGCTGCCCGCGATGTCGGGGACACGCTGATCCGACTTCGGCTCTTCCTTCGGCTTGTCCTCCGGCGCGAGCGTGGGCGCGAGGGTGACGCCACCGCCGGCGCCGACGTCGACCTTGGGCTTGTCGCCGGGGGCCGTGGTCGGCGTGGTCGGCGCGGTCGGATCGGCCGGGGTCGTCGTCGGCGGGGTCGCCGGGGTCGTGGGCGGCGTCGGCTGCGCCTCGGCAGTTCCTGCGTAGGTCAAGAGCGACAGGGCGGGAACGGCGAAGAGGATCGAGAAGGAACGAAGACGCATCGACGAGGGCTCCAGGGAAGAACGAAGACGGAGGGAACGGCGAAAGGAGTTGAGGCTCACTGCGGGTTCTCCTCCGCGAAGGTACGCGGGAAGACGCACGCCTTGTCGGAGGGCAAGGGCTGCTTGGTGAGGTCGACCACCACGTCGTCGACGCAGCGGGCTTCCATCGTGAACTGCGAGCCGCCGGAGAAGTACGTGAGCGTCCCGGTGAACGCGCGGAGCTTCTGGCCGCGGAGGTCGAGGGGGCGGAACTCGGAGGCGGTGCTCCCGTTCGCCTGGATGTTGGCGACGCGGATGCCGTCCGTGATGACGAGGCGGAACGTGCTGCGGCCGCGGAAGTTCGAGAACTCGGTGCACTCCGAGTTGGCGGTGCAGATGGTGGAGCAGGCGCCTTCGGCGGGGTCCTCGAAGGTGAGGCGGCCGTCGTCGTTGATGTCGCAGTTCGTCGCGTTCTCGCTGATGAGGTAGCGAGGGACGGCGGGGTTGTCTTTGAAGTTCGGGTTCTCGGCGGGGTGCTCGGGGCCGAAGTTCTTCGTGATGCGGACCTCGAATTTGTCTTTGGTCTCCGCGCGCACGAGCGAGCCGGACAGCTTGAGCAGGTTCGAGATTTGGGTCTCGCCCGTCGCGTCGGCGATGTCGGTCGGATCGAACACGCGCGGCTCCGGCACGCCGCACGGGCGGAGCTTCGGGTTCCACTCCTCGAGCGTCCAGGTGGGGAAGCTCACCTGCGTGAAGCCGAAAAACTCGGTCGCGGTGCCGCCCATCGACTTCATGCGATCGCACACGCGCATGCGCGGCGGCGCGTTGAAGTTGAACGCGAACACGTTGTTGAAGCCGCGACGATCGCGCACGTCGCTAACGTAGAAGCCGTTCGCGGCAATACGAGTCACGACTGTATCGAAATCGAAGACCTGACTTCCGTCTTCCTTTTCGTGGAAGCCGGTGTCGATCCGGATCGGTTGTTTCGGATAGGCGGTCGTGCCGCCGCTCGTGTTCACGCCTCGCACGTCGGCGACGCGGGGGAGCGCGAAGAAGATCGCTTGGCTCGCCCCCTCCGCGTACGAGCCGCCGGTCTCGGAGTCGTCGTTCGCGAACGCGCAGCCAGGGTCGGCGGGGAAGTCGATGAGACCGTTGCCGTCGTCGTCGACGCCGTTGGAGCAGCGCGGCGGGGGGCTCGCGAGCGGATCGACCGGCTCGTAGCCCGCGTCTTGGGCGAGGATGTACGTGTCGCCGTAGGCGTTCTCGAGGAGGACGGTGATGTTCTCCGCGACGCCGTTGGTGAGCTTCACGCTGCGGCCGCTCACGCCTTCGCCGGAGAGCGACTGCACGTTCCCGGGCTTCGCGGAGACGCGGAGGTAGCCGTTGAACGCGGTGTCGACCGATCCATCCTGCTTCCGCGCGGAGAGGTTCACCGCGAAGGGGAGTGGGCCGTCGAACTTGAGCGGCAAGAGCGCGAAGCGGCCGCCGGCCTTCGAGGGGTCGACGAGCTCCACCTTCACGCGAGGCAGCGTGTCGACGCTCCCGAACCCGGAGTGACAGTCGGCCGAGCCGAGCGCTGCGACGACGAGCGGCACGAACAGCAAGCTGGACAGGCGAGGGCGAGGGCGAGCGGACATGGGCGAGGTTCGATTTTTCATCGGCCGATCATCTCCACGCGCCCGTCGGACGCGCTCCCGAGCTTGGCGTCGACACACGAGAGGATCTTGCACTCCTCGCCGGCGAGCGAGCATGCGTTGAGGGACGTCTTGCACTGGTCGCGCTCTTTGTCGCGGGTGGTCGCGCAGGACTTTTGGTGGAAGAGGGCCACGCTCCCGCGGCACTCGGTGCGTACGCAGCGACCGGAGCCGCCCTCGCACGTCGCGCCCGGCCGCGTTCGGCAGAACGTCTCGGCGGTCGTGCTCCCGCTCTCCTCGGACGAGCCGGCGCAGGCGCAAACGGAGCGCGCGCCGCAGTCGCTGTCGACCGTGCACACCTTGAGCCCGTCGGGGCCGTTGGCCGGGTCGTGGTCGCACGGCTTGCCGCCGCGGAGGAAGTCCGTGAGCGAGTCGCGCTGCTGGATTTTGGTGTCGACTTGGGTGGTGTTTCGCTGGAGAACGCGGAAGCCGGAGCCGCCTTGCGCGAGGTACGTGCTCGTCGCGAGCTCGTAGAGGTTCGTCTTCGCGATACGCGACAAGCAGAGGCCCTCGGCCCCGCCGCGTGAGCGATCGCACTGCCCGGGGTGGACCACGCCATCGGGGCCAGCGCACTTCGCGTCGCTGTCGCAGGTCTGGTAGCGGTCGTTCACGCGGCGGTGACCGATGTAGATCTCCTCCGCGCACGCGCCGACGCGACAGAGCTTCGTGGGGAGATCGCACTCTCCACGCACGTTCGCGCAGTCTTCGTCCGTGTTGCACGTGACATCGGTGCTCGTTTGGCAGCCGGCGCAGTTCAAGCGAATACGAGCGCCCGCGATCTGGACCTGCGTCGTGCAGCCACGCGAGGCGGCGCGGCGGGCGGTGAAGTCGAACATCTCCTGCACCTCGCCGCCGGAGAGCTGCATCTTCGTGATCGAGTTGTCGAACGGGAAGACGTTGTACATCTGCTCGATCGTGATCGGGCCCGGGTTGATGTCCGCGCGGACGCCGGTCGAGTTCGACATCGAGAAGTCGGTCTGGATGCCGAGGCGGAGCCACATCCCGGTCGCGACGAGGTTTCCGAGGGGGGAGTCCCCGCCGTTGCCCGCGATACGGCGCGAGCCCTCGGGGCTGTAGCCGACGAGGATGTCGAGGTCGGCCGCGAGATCGAGGCCACGCTGATAGGGCTGCAGAAGATCGACCAAAATCGGGTCTTCCGGCACGCTGTCGTCGATCGGGAACGCCTGGTAGCGGCTCGAGAGCACCTCGTAGCCGTTGACCGGATCGTAGTCCTCCGCGACGCCGGTGGGGCTGATCGCGGCGGGATCGTTGGAGAGTACGAGATCGAGCCGGCCGACGTACTTGGCAAACGCGCCGGAGTGGGCGATCACGACCCGACGCGGGCGGCAGGTGCGCTTCGTTTGGAACGGATGGTTCTCCGGATCGTACGCGCCGAGGGGGCCCTTCAAGTTGGGGTCGTCGTCGTCCTTCGGGATCGCGTCGACGTCCACCTGCTGCGTCGGATCGGGGGTCCACACGAACCCCGGATTCTGCGGGTCGGACGAGCAGTCCGAGATCTGCTGCGGCGGGTTGATGACGACGTGGTTGTGACCGCCCATCACGATGTCGATGCCGGTCGTGTTGCGAACCATGCGCTGATCGACGTCGAGCCCGAGGTGGGTGAGCATGACGACGAGGTCGACGTGCGGACGGAGGAGGTCGACGTAAAACTGTGCGACTTCGGCGGTGTTGAGGGGCGTGATGCCGAGCCGGTTCGGTTGATCGAAGACCGACGAGAGGCTCGACAGGTTGGCCATGCCGATGACGGCGATCTTCAGGCCACCTTGGTTGAAGACCTGGAACGGGCGGCTCACGGTGCCCATGAACGCGCTGTTCGGGACCTCCGGCGTCTCGAACTTGTAGTTCGCGGCCAAGAGGCTGAAATTGCTCCACTTTCGGAACTGGTTGGCCGCGTTGAGGGCGCCACGATCGAACTCGTGGTTGCCGACGACCGCTGCGTCGATGCCGAGCGCGGCGAGGGAGCGAACTTCGGGCTCACCCGCGTAAAAGTTGAAGATCGGCGCGCCCTGGAAGCAGTCGCCGGAGTCGAGGTGGAGCACGCGCTCGCTCCGTGCTCGCTCGCGGCCGATCACGTAGGCCATGCGCGCGATGCCGCCTACCTTCGCGACGGTGTCGATCGTTCCGAGCCCCAAATCGGCGTCGACCTGGGTGATCACCTGCTCGAACGGGATGAGCCGCGAGTGGATGTCCGAGGTGTGAATCAGGGTCAGGTTGACCTGACACGACTTCCCCTCGTTCGGGCCGCAGGGGCTCGACTGGGTTGGGCCGTCTGCGCTGCAGCCGGGGGCGCCGAGCACCCCTGCAGCAAGACCGGCCGTGAGTACAAGCGAGCTGATGAAGCGACGAAAGCGACCCATGCGGCGTCGCACCCTAGGAAAGAAACGGCGCGTTCGCACGCAAGATCCGCGTGCCGTCGACGCGACGTCGTGACGAAGCCGAGCTTGACGAACCACGAACGCGTCGCGTCAGGTCAGCGCTCGTCGTAGGCGTGGCCTAGGTCGGCGAGGCGCTTTCCCAGTGTTCTCTCGAGCGCGGCGTGCACGTCGCACACCGCGGCGGCCTGGAGAGTCGTCTCTGCGCACGCACGGAGCTCTTCCACGGTGACCCGGGAGAGGGCCTCCTTGACGACCGGGATCGCGGCCGCCTCCATCGACAGCTCGCGAACCCCGAGCCCGACGAGCAAGCACGCCGCGAGTGGCTCCGACGCCATCGCGCCGCAGACGGAGAGCGGAATAGGCTTGTCCGCCGCGGCGCGTACGACCATGGCGACGAGGCGGAGGATCGAGGGATCGAACGGGGTCGCGAGGTGCGCGAGCGAGCGGCTCGTGCGATCGACCGCGAGCGCGTACTGCACGAGATCGTTCGTGCCGAGGCTGAAGAAGTCCGCGTGCCGAGCGAGCACGTTCGCCATCATCACGGCGGCGGGCACTTCGATCATCGCGCCGAGGGGCAGGGGGACGACCCGCGGGTGTCCGCGCCGCTCGGCGACCTCGGCTTCGGCGCGGCGGAGGAGGGTGCGCGCAGCGTGGAGCTCGGTCGTGGTTGAGACCATCGGGATGAGCACGCGAACGGGACCGTGCGCTGCCGCCCGCACCATCGCGCGGAGCTGGACGGAGAACACCTCCGGCTCGGCGAGCGCCAAGCGAATCGCACGAAGGCCGAGGGCGGGGTTCATTTCCGGGGGGAGGCGGAACGTGGACGCGAACTTGTCGCCGCCGATGTCGAACGTACGAAGCGTGACTGCGGACCTAGATCGGAAGA
>JAAFHV010000336.1:0-6353 GCA_013297655.1 Myxococcales bacterium
GGCCTGCGAGGCCGAGCTCCGCCGGCGCAAGGTGCCGTTCGTGCGGGTCGAAGCGCGCGGCGTGCTCGCCCCCGTCCGGCTCCGCGGCCCGGTCTCGGGGGTCACGTTCCGCTCGCAGGTCGCGGTCAAAGCGCGGGCCACCTCGCCCTACGAGATCTTCGATTGCCGCCTCGTCCTCGCCCTCGACGATTTCGCGAAGATCCTCGCGAAACAAGACATCGTCGAGGTCATCCACTACTCGGCCTACCGGCCCCCGCCCCCGCGCGGCTGGGTGCCTGGCCGGGTGGGCTCACGTCACGGCGGCGCGCTCGCGCTCGACGCAGGAAAGTTCGTCAAGAAGGACGGCACCGTGCTCGACGTCGAGAAGCAGTTTCACGGACGCATCGGCGCGCGCACCTGCGGCCCCGGCACCGGCCCCCAGCCCACCAGCCCCGAGGCCCTCGCCCTCCGCGGCCTCGCGTGCGACTCGGCCTCGAGCCACCTCTTCAACGTGATCCTCACCCCGAACTACAATTGGCCGCACCGCAATCACTTCCACCTCGAAGTGACCCACGGCGTGAAATGGTACATCGTTCACTGAGGGCACCATGAGCGACCGCGATCCCAAATCCGAAAAGGAAGACGAGCTCCTCGACCGCGACGCGATTCTGGCGCGCCGAAGTCGGTTCGTGGCCGCCGCGCTGGCGGGTCTCGCGGGCGCTTCGCTCATCGCCGCCTGCGGTGGAAACGTCGCCGACGACAAGGAAGACGCGGCCTCGCCGAGCCCGTGCTTGAGCCCCACCGCGACACCGGTCGACGCCGGCCGCGATGGCACCCCGCAGCCCTGCCTCGAGCCCCCGATCGACCGTGACGCCGAGCCGCAGCCGTGCCTCTCGATCGCGAGCGACGCCGAAGCGCCGGACGCGAGCGACGCCGGGCCCCAGCCCTGCCTCGCCCCTCCCCCGGGCTGACCCGCTCGTAAGCTGCCGTATTCGCGAGTTTTCTTCAAAATCCGCGCGAGACCCATTCGAGGCGGGCGCGTCGTTGCATGGGCGGCGAATGGCTGCCATGCTGACGTCCGTGACCGATCCGAAACGATCCCGGGGAGTCGCTGACGCGGGACAACCGAAGCCACCCGAAGCGTCGCGTGCGCACGACGCCGATGACGACGACCAGCGAGCGATCGTCGCGCGTCGGAACCGCTTGGTGAAAGCGGCGCTCCTCGGCCTCGCGGGTGCCACCCTCGCCGCCGCGTGCAGCGACTCCGCCGTCAGCGGGGCAGACGCAGGGGCCGACGCGAGCACCACCTCGACCGCCACGCCGACGGGCACCACGCCGCCTCAACCGTGCCTCTCGATCGCGATCGACGCCGAAGCGCCGGACGCGAACATGCCGGACGCGAACGAAGCCGGGCCGCAGCCTTGCCTGATTCCCCCTCTCGATTCGGGATCCGACTGACATGAGCGCCTCGCCTCCCGACCGTGCGCCCGCCCCCGAGGTGGAAGACGAGGACGCCAAGGCGATCCGCGCGCGACGAAACGCGTTCGTCGTCGCCGCGCTCGCGGGTCTCACCGCGACGGCGGTGGCGTGCTCGAGCCCACAACCGTGCCTTTCGCTGAGCGGAGAGGACGAGCCGCGCCTCGACGACGCGAGCGCCAAAGACGCCGCGACCGAAGCCGCCCCGCAGCCGTGCCTCAGCCCTATTCCTCCGGACGCGGGCGACGAAGACGCCGACGTCGACGCGGGCCCGGACGCCACGAACGAGGCCGGCCCGCAGCCGTGCCTCATCGCACCACTCGACTCCGGGAGAGACTGAGCGATGACGACGATTCCGCCCAAGACCGAGGCCGAGCAAGCCAACGATCGCGACGACGACGAGGACGCGAAGGCGATTCGCGCGCGTCGCAACCGCTTCGTCGCTTCGGCGCTCGCGGGGCTCTCGGCGGCCGCCACCGTCGTCGCGTGCTCGTCCGGCGAACCGGGCGGTGAGCCTCAGCCGCAGCCGTGCCTCTCGGCCGCCATCGATGCAGCTACCTCCCCCCCAGACGCCGGAAGCGATGCCCGCCCGCAGCCTTGCCTGAGCCCCCTCCCCGACGACGGCGGCGACGACGCGAGCCAAGACGCGAGCACCGACGGCGACGCCGAGCCGCAGCCCTGCCTACGCATCGCGCCCGACGCCGGCGGCGACTGAAGCGCGCCGACGAGGCGAGCGAGCAGACCGTCGTCTCGTTCTGTGCATTCTACAATCAAGCCCGGCATGTGATCGCGACGGCGACCACGACCGCGACCGCAGCACGAGAGCCCCGAGCGCCGTGGGCGTGTCGAACGCCCGATCAGCGTGCGAGCGGCAAGCGCACACGTTCAGGCTTCTTTTCAGCCTTCTTCGGCGCCTCACGAACGGGCGCCTCGGTGCGCTGCGGCACGTAGAGCACCCCGCAGATCTCGTCCTCCACGGCGGCGCCTTCGACGACACGAACGCGGACGAGCACCTGTTTCGTCTCGTCGCCTTCACGCTTCCGCGGCACCACGAGCACCCCCGCCCCGAGCCACGCGAGGAACGACGCGGGGATCGTGTCGACACAAAAGCCGACCACGACCGCGTCCCACGGGCCACCTGCCCACGCGTCTGCGTCGAACGCGCTCCCTTGAACGAGCTCCAGGTTCGGCGGGAGCTGCGGCCCGAGCGCGACGTGCCCGTGGCGCACGAGCTCGGGATCGATCTCGACCCCGCGCACGAAGCCCTTCGCCCCGACGAGGCGCGACAGCAGCGCGGTGCCGTAGCCCGAGCCGGCGCCCAAATCGAGCACCCGCATGCCCTCGCGGATCGCGGCCGCCTCGTACGAAACGGCGTACGCATGGAACGCGCTCACCGTCGCGTGCCCCTCGCGATCGAGCGCGACGGCTTGGTCGCGCAGGCTCGCCGAGATCCCATCCGGGCGCACGTGGCGCTCGCGCGGCGTGTCGACCAACGCGGCGCGGAGCTCTGGCGTGTAGGGCCCGTGCTTCGTGTCCGACTCGGCGATCGTCTTCTCGCGTGTCGCTCGGCACAAGGCCGCGGTGCGCGCGTCGTCGCGGAGCTCGAGCTCGGCGGCGCGCCCCTTTCCGGTGTACGCGAGCCACGCGTAGTAACGCTCGCGGAAGGCGAAGCGGGTGCGCGGCGAGAACTGATCGATCTGCCCCTTGAGCGCGCGCATGAAGTACGGGCGCGACGGCCCGCGATAGCCAAAATGGGCCGGGATCTCGCGCAAAATGGGCGCAAACACCTCGTCCATCAAGGCGTCGCGCCGCGAGTACGTGAGCTCCCGCGAGGGGTCGACCCACTCGGAGAGGAACGCGGGATCTCCGTCTTTCCACCACTCCGGGCGATGGATCTTGGTGCCGAAGCGGGCGGCGTACTCGGCGCGTTCGTCGTCGATCGGCGAGCCGGGGTAGAAGCGAAAAGGATCGACCGACAAGAACCCGGTGGTCTCTTTCGGGGCCAAAAAGAGCTTCTTCATGTACTCGCCAGATGCGCGGAGCGAGTCTTCCGTTTCCCCCGGGTGGCCCACGATCACGTTCGCGCCCCAGGGCACTTGCAGCTCCCGCGCGCGCTCGCCCACCTCGAGCATGCGGTCGAGGTAGTCGTGGAGGCGCCCCGCTTTTCGAATGGTCGCGAGCATGCCCGGATCGCCCGACTCGAGCCCGAACCCGGGCGCGCAGTTCGCCGCCGCGAAGAGCCGGAGATCTTCGTCGTCGACCATGTCGACCCGAATGAGGAGCCAGTTTTTCTGGGTCGGGAGCTTCATCTCCGCGAGCTTGGTGAGAAAGCCACGCCGCCAAGCCTTGGGCATCCCGAAGAGGGCGTCGGCGAAATAGAGGGTCCACCCGTCGAGGCCGAGGAACGCGTGCAGGCGGCGCAGCTCGTCGATCGCGCGGTCGACCGTGTACCCGCGCCAGGAGACCTCCCGCTTCGCCTTTTCCATGCAAAACGCGCAGTCGAACGGGCACCCGCGGGAGAGGTAAATCTCGGCCTGGCTCGCGATTTTGCGCGCTACATGCTTGTACTTTGCAAGGAACGACCAGTCGGTCTCCGGCAGCTCGTCGAGCACGCCGATGGGGTCCGGTCCGAGCACGGTGGCGCGAAGGGGCGCGCCGCCACGCACCGACTCGACCACCTCGGCCATCGGCTTTTCGCCCTCGCCCACGACCGCCACGTCGAACGGCGAACCGTCGAATACGAAGTCGGCCGGGCGCGCGCTCACGTGGTACCCGCCGGCGCAGATCACCGCGTTCGGCGAAGAGACACGCGCCATCTCCGCGAGGGCGGAGATCGCGAGGTAGTCGTAGGACGAATAACAGGCGAGCCCGATCACGTCGTAGCCCTCGAGCAGCTTCGGCAGGTTCACTTGGCCGAACGCGCGCTCGCACGAGAGGTCGACCAAGGTGACGTCGGCGCCGGCGCGATGGGTGAGGTACCCGGCGAGGCCGACGAGCTGCGGCACCCCGAAATTCCCGCCCGCGGCGCCGTCCGAGCCGGGCCAGAGGAGCAGGACCTTCGGCTTCACGAGACGACCGCGAGCTTCTTCCGCGCGAGCCTTCCTGCCGGCACGAACGACTCGTTCGCGGCGCGGGCGGATTTCAAGCTCGCGGAGAACGTCTCGTCGACGTGCTGGGCCACGAACGGATCGAGGCCGCGCTCCTTGAAGATGCTCTGCGACGCCGCGCCGCAACCGCCGATGCACGTCTTCTTCATCGGGCAAGGCGCGCAGAACTCGGGGGTCACGTCGCGGTAGCGCATGACCGTCTCGGAGGTGACGGAGTCGGCGAAGCTGGCCCCCTTCGCCGTCTCCCCGACGACGTCGGTGTGGAGGGTGCAGTTGCGGAGGTTGCCGTCGGTGCCGAGGGCGAACTCTTGCGCCTCGGTGCCGATCGGGCACGACGAGAAGCGCACGTGCGGAAACTGCGTCGTGTCGACCACGCAGGGCGGCACCGGCATCGTCACTTGCACCGTCATCCCGCGATCGCGGGCATAGGGCTCGGCCGCTTCGAGCGCGACCAAGAGCTCACGACGGGAGGGCAAGAGCTCCGCCACTTGCTCCGACGCGTACCCGGCCGGCGAATACCGCGAGAGCGCGATGTCCTTCACCCCGAGGGAGAGGAACAAGTCCAAAATAGCGGGCACCGTGGCGGCGTTTTTGCGGGTCACCACGATGCAGCCGGAGACCTTCACGCCGCGCTTCACGAGCGCACGAATGCCGGTGAGGGTGGGCTCGAAGTGGCCTTTGCCGACGTGCTCCTCGTGGAGGGCGGCCTCCGCGCCATTGAGTGTAACCTGCACGAAATGCGGCCGAAACGGCGCGAGGCGCTCGGCGTGGGCGTCCGTGATGAGCCCGCCGTTGGAGATGATGATCGCGCGAAGCTGGTACGACTGGAGCCGCTCCAAGATCGTGAAGAGATCGGCGCGCGCGAAGGGCTCGCCGCCGGTGAGGGTGACGTGGTCCCACTCCACCTCGGTCGCGGCCTTGTCGACGAGGGCGAGGAGGTGCTCGGTGGAGAGCGCCTGCGACTCTTTTTTGTCTCCCCGCCAGTCGTTGTAGCAGTAGCCGCACTTCTGGTTGCAGTAGCCGGTGAGCTCGATCGCGAGGGAGTGACGCTTCGGGCGCATGTTGGGTGCAAGCATTTCGTACGGGGAACGCGCGGTCAAGCGCGACCCCGGGAAAAGACCTACGCCGCGCGCACCCTCGCCATCACCGAGACGCTCTGCCCGAGCGCCGCGACCGGTACGGGACGGGACCCCTCGGGAGGCGACGGGGCCACGCGCACCGCAAAAAACAGCGCGTTCGGCGGGACGCTGGCGCACGACCCCCGCGCGAGTCGTGTTAGCACTCGGCCCCCATGACGTCGCCCGAAGACTCGGCCACGGTCGCCCCCGAAGCGAGCCTCCCGCTCGAAGGTGAGCCGCCGGTACCGCACACGAAGTTCGAGAAGCTCTTCGGTCACCCGCCGGGGCTGTTCGTCCTCTTCTTCACGGAGATGTGGGAGCGCTTCTCGTTTTACGGCATGCGCGGGCTCCTCAAGGGCTACATGCTGTACTTCCTCTTCGTCGAGGCGCGGCAGAAGCTCTACATCGCGGAGGACGCGGCGGCAGGCACCACGAGCCCCATCGTGCCAGGCGATCCGAGCACCGTGCTCGGCTGGCCCACGCTCCGCGCCGTGTTCCACTGGATCGATCCGAACATGGCGCTCCAGGGCCAGGCTTCGCTCGTGTACGGGCTCTACAACGGGCTCGTGTATCTTACACCCGTCTTCGGCGGGTATCTCGCCGACAAGTACTTCGGCCAGCGCAAGATCGTGGTCGTCGGCGCGCTGTTGATGGCGATCGGCGAGTTCTTGAT
>JAAFHV010000336.1:6363-8501 GCA_013297655.1 Myxococcales bacterium
CGCGCTCCTCGTGCTCATCGTGGGCAATGGCGCGTTCAAGCCGAACATCTCCACCCAAGTGGGCAATCTCTATCGCGAGGGCGATCCGCGTCGCGATCGGGCGTATTCGATCTTCTACGTCGGCATCAACGTAGGCTCGTTCATTTGCAATCTGGTGTGCGGCACCCTCGCCGCGGTCTACGGGTGGAAGTACGGCTTCTGGGCCGCGGGCGTGGGGCTCCTCCTCGGCCTCGTCGGCTATGTCGCGGGCCAGAAGTACCTCGCGAAGGACAACATGATGTTGTCCAAAGAAGCTCCCACCGAAGAAGAAGCGGCCGCGGCGAAAGAAGCCAAAGAGCCCACGAAGAAGGGCCTCACCCGCCAGGAGAAGCTCGTCATCGCCGCCCTCGTCGGCCTCTGCGCGCTCAACGTGCCCTTCTGGGCCGTCTACGAGCAGCAGGGCAACACCATGCAAACCTGGGCCGACAAGAACACCATCTGGCCGTCGATCGGGAGCTTTCAAATCCCCACCGCGTGGTTCCAGTCGTTCAACCCGTTCATGATCATGATCCTCACTCCGGTCATCAACGGCATTTGGACCATGCAGCAAAAGCGCGGCAAGGAGCCGAGCACCGTCTCCAAGATGGCGATAGGCTCGTTCATCCTCGGGCTCTCGTTCGTCGTGATGGCGGTCGGCGTGCGGGTCATCGGCGAGAACGGCAAGGGCAGCCTCTTCTGGCCCTTCTTCGCCACGTTGGTCATCACCGTCGGCGAGCTCTACCTCTCGCCGATCGGGCTCTCGCTCGTCACCAAGGCCTCTCCGAAGCGCCTCGTGTCGCTCATGATGGGCGTCTGGTTCGTCTCGAGCTTCCTCGGCGGGTTCGCGTCCGGCGTGCTCGGTGTATTTTACACCGATGGCCACCACGAGCGCTTCTTCTGGGCGATGGTCGTCATCGGGATCGGCACCGCCGGCGCGATGTGGGCGTTCAACAAGCCGCTCCGGAAGATCCTCGGTCAGAACGCCTGAGGCGTACGAGGCGCGAGGCGCGAGGCGCAGAGCGCGACGGGCCCCGCCGGCCCGGGGGGAGGCGCAGGAGCGAGGGGCGCGGCGCGAGAGCGAGGGGGCCCGGTGAAGCGCGAGGGGCCCAGCGCGAGAGCGAGGGGGCCCGGTGAAGCGCGAGGGGGCCCAGCGCGAGAGCGAGGGGGCCGGTGAAGCGCGAGGGGCGCGAGCGCGAGGGGCCCGGCGCGAGGCCCGCTCGTGCTCTCTTTTTCGGCGTGGTGCGCGAGATCCTTCCTATTTTGTGCCCACGCGGTAAAGCGAGCAAGCACGAACGATGCCCTCGAAGAGCGCCCCACCCCCTGCCGAAGAAGAGCGCGCGTCGCGACCACGCCTCGCCCTCTTGAGCCTGGCGCTGCTCGCGTCGCTCGGGCTCTTCGTTCACAAGTTCGGGCACACGCTGCTCTATTCGTTTCGCCACAAGGAGCCCACCGTGCTGCCCTTCGAGGGGGAGCCGGTCCTGCCGGTCGTGAAGCACGTGCACGCCCCCGGCTCCGCGCGGGAGACCCACGAGACGCTCATGGTCGACGGCATGCCTCGCCGCTATGTGCTGCTCGTACCGCGCGCCCCGAAGGCGGGTCCCCTGCCCCTCGTCTTGGTGTTCCACGGCGACGGTGGGAGCGACCGCAGCTTCCACGAGGGGTTCCCCTTCGAGGGCGCCAGCGGCGACGAAGCGATCGTGGCCTATCCGGACGGGCGCGAGGCCTCGTGGGAGCTCCACAAGAACGCAGACGACAACACCGACATTCATTTCGTCGAGGCGCTCCAGAAGGAGCTCGCCGCCAAGCTTTCTATCGACACCACGCGGGTGTTCGGGGCGGGATATTCGAGCGGGGGATTCTTCATCAACCTCGTCGCGTGCGAAAAGCCAGGCTTTTTCCGCGCGATCGCATCGAACGCGGGCGGCGCTCCTCACGGAAGAGCCGAGTCGTTCCCGAACGGCTTTACCAAATGCAAAGGTCAGCTCCCGATCCCGGCGATGCATCTCCACGGCACGCAGGACTTCGGCGTCGGAATCGACAGCGGCGCGTTCGCAGCGCAGTACTGGGCGCACGTGAACGGCTGCAACACCTCGGAGATGGAGACCACCGGCTACCCGCAG
>JAAFHV010000337.1 GCA_013297655.1 Myxococcales bacterium
TGCGTCAGCGGTGGCGGCGGCGCCGACGGACGATCGCGAGACCGAGGGCGCCGAACGAGGCGCCGAGCACGGCCCGTGTTCCCGCTTCGGTGGTCTCTCCGGCGGTGGAGCACGCGCAGCCGCCGCCGGCGTCGAACGCCTCTTCCGTGGCGGCGACGGGCGCGGCGCAGGCCTCTGCGACGAGCGGCTTCGCGGCGCGCTTCACGACGCCCTGGTCGAGGGCGGTCGCGATGTTCCCGGTGTTCGCGTTGTCGTGGTGGAACGACTCCCACTGGACCACACCGTCGTCCTTCCCGGGGGTCTTCCAGGCGAAGAGGTAACCGTTGCGGGTGCCGACGACGACGTCGAGGTTGCGGTCGCCATCGAGGTCGCCGATCGCGGGCGCGGCTGCGATCCAGCCACCCGTGAACTTGGGCCAGCCCGGCGCTTCACGTCCGCACGCGTCGACAGCGTGGAGGAAGTACACGCCCGTCCCGGTGATGATCTCGGGGTAGTCGTCGCCGGTGATGTCGGCGATGCCGTGGTTCGTGAGGAAGCTGAAGTCTTCGATCACGACCGGCATTCCAGGCATCATTTTGCCTGTTTTCCCGCTCCACGCGGCGAGGAGGTGCTGCGCCTGCTTCGGAGCGGAGCTGCCGCCCGAGAGCGCGCCCGCGAGGCTGAGAGAGGCCCCGGAGGCCACCACGTCGGGAGTTCCGTCTTGGTCCAAGTCGCCGATCGACGGCTGGCTGAAGAGCGGGAACATGGTGTCAGGACGCGAGGCCTTGCTCAGATCACCGAAGATTGAGGTCGGGGCGAGACCGCGTCGCTCGGCCCCGTCTTCGTCTTTCGCGACGGGGAGACGACCAGGGGGCTCGCCGAACGAGGTCTGCGCGCCCGGATCGGCCGGTAGGATGAGGGGCGACGCGCCGTTGCCTTGGAAGAGGGCGTCTTGGCGTCCGTCGCCGTCGAAGTCGGCCACCGCGGGCGAGCTCGTGATGCCTTCTGCGACGAGCGGAAAGAGGTGGAACGATGTCATGACCGCGGGCCAGTTCTTCAGGTACGGACCGCCGGGAGCCTTGTTTCCGAGGCCGTTGATCGCGAAGAGAGGCCCCGCGTTTCCGCCGCCGCCGATCTCCTCGTTCGACCCGGTGAAGATCTCGGGGATGCCGTCGCCGGTGACGTCGGCGACCGCGGGCGTCGTGAAGACGCGGTTCTTGCGGGCCGCGTCTGGGTGGTGCACCTCGACCGGGAAGCCCTCGAGGACCGAGCCGTCGACCTTGAAGACGTGGATCTTCCCGTCGAACGCGGACTGCACGATCTCCGGCTTACCGTCCTTGTTCATGTCGACGATCACGGGAGCGCCGTAGAGGCCGCGCGCGACGCCGGCGCGAACGTCCATGCACTGGCCCTCGACCTTCTTCGCGGGGTCGAGCGGGCACGAGGGCACGAGCGGCATGCGCTTCGGCCAACCGGGCAAGTCTTTGCCTTGGGAGTCGATGACGTAGAGCGTGCCGGGGTACGACGCGAAGACGATCTCGCGCTTGCCGTCGCCATCGAGGTCGATCACCGCGGGGGCGGTCATGATCGCCTCGTTCACGTTCGACGGGACGATCCCGGAGGCCGACTGGCTGTAGCCGGGAGCGGTGAGGTAGCTCGGCACCGCAGGGTCGATCGGCGCTTGCGCGAGGCCGTCGATGACGCGCGTTCGATAGGGGAAACCCGTGACCTCGACCGGGGTGCCGGTGCGCATCGAGAACACGTGGACGAGGCCGTCGGAGGTCGGCGCGACGATGTCGCGGATCCCGTCGCCGTCGATGTCCGCGAGCTTCGGGCTCGCCTCGAGCGAGCCGCCCAAGTAGAGCGGGAAGCCGGGGAGCAAGTCCTTGTCGCCGCCGTTTTTCTCGTTCGTGATGCTCACCGCGCGTCGCGCCTCGCCGGGCACGTCGAACCCGGCGTAGTGCGCGACGGCCCGGACGCGGATCGTGATCGTGCGATCGTTTTCGCCCTTCTGCGAATCGGCGTCGCGGGGGTGGGCGGTGTCGATCTGGGTCGGATCGATCGCGGCGAGCGGCGCCTCGATCGTGCCGCCGGAGACGGTGGCCCCAGGGACGTTTTTTTTCTCCGCGACGAGCGGCTTGAACTCCGAGTCGGCGGGCTCGACGCCCGGGGCCCACTCGACGAGGTAGTCGTACGAGCTCGCGCGCCGGGCAGAAACCCTACCAACTACGGCTACTTGGCCCGGTCCGCGGCCGGCCACGATCGGGGTGAACCACTCCGGCGAGGTGATGTCGACCTCGGGCGGGATGCGGCCCTCGTCGATCGCGCGCATCATCTTCTCCGCGTTCGCGCGGCCGTATCCGAAGCGCTGATCCCAGCCTGCCTTGGACGAGTAGAGCCGCCCGGAGACCTCCGGATCGGGGCTCCGCGACTCCTCGACGTCGATGTCGTCCGCCTGCATCCGGAAAATCTGGATCGCCTCTTCCGCGGTGAGGTCGACGCCCTTCTGCGCCGCCATCGAATAGAGGAGGCCCGCCAGCCCGGAGGCGCGACCGGTCGCTTCGCTCGAGCACTTGGTGCCGCTGATGCTCATCGAGAGCTGCGCGCCGTAGTTCGAGCAGGTGTCGAAGTTCACGAACGTGGTGGACGCGTTCGGGTTCGGGCCGTTGTAGCGGACGGTGTGCACCGTGAGGGTGTGGTTCGCGGCGCCGGGCATGTTGTGGTGGCGCGAGTTCTCGTCGGCCATGCTCGCCACCACGATGACGCCCTTCTTGTAGGCGTAGTCGATCGCGGCCTTGGAGAACGAGGTCTGGTTGATGGTGCCGAGCGCCTCTTGGACCACCTTCGCGCCGAGGTCGGTCGCGTAGACCGTGGCCTGCGCGAAGTCGTCGACGTCGGTGATGAAGCTGTCGCCGACACGCACCGGAACGAACGTGCACAGCGGACAGACGCCGATCTCGTCGACCCCGTTGTTGCCTTCGGCGGCCGAGTCGCGCGCTTCGCCGGTGCCGTGACCGTAGCGGGTGTCGTCGTAAGGATCGTTGTCGTCCTTGAAGAAGTCCCAGCCCGCGATGTCGTCCTTGTAGCCGTTCGCGTCGTCGTCCACGCCGTCCGAAAAGAGCTCGATGAGATCGCCCGGATCGAGGATGCAGTTGCGGTTCTGATCGCCTTTTTTGCGGTCGGCGCCCTCTTTCGTGCGGTTCTCGTCGGTGAAACATTTTTCGCCGGGCACGTCCGGCGTGAAGCGCGGATCGTTCGCGTAGTCGGCGATCGTGAAGAGGCCGTCCCCGTTGCAGTCGTAGCCGGCGAGGGTGCCTTGGCCGCCGCACACGCCGCCGTCGGCGAGCTTGGGGCGCTTTTCGCCTTTGAGCTCGCCCTGGTTCAGCGCGACCTTGTTGACGAGGTCCTTGTGCTCCCAGTGGATGCCCGAGTCGAGCACCGCGATCTTCACGTCCGCGCGGCCGGTCGTGTAGGTCCACGCCTTGTCGATGCTCATCCCCGAGGCGCCGAGCTTCTTGTCGGCGGAGAGGTAGGGCTGCGTGCCTGGCTGTTGCTCGGGCAGGAACGAGGCGTAGTTCCAGCGCGCGTTGTAGTCGTTGGGCCAGTTCGACTTGTCGCGCATGTCGGCGCCGCGGGCGGGGGGCCACGCGGCGCTCGCCGAGTGCGAGCCGGTCAACGTGGCGGAGGCCACGGCGCAGGCGGTGATCGTGAGGGCACAAAAGCTCTTCCGCGACAGCATCGCGCCGAACCTAACATGCAGAGCCGCGACGCACCCGTGATGGGCCTGCGGAGACGCGCTCGCGACGCGAGAAAATGCTGGCGCTTTGCGTCACGCCCGCCGATCCCTCGTCGCCTAGCGCGTGCGCCGGGCCGGCGTTCCGCGGCAGCTAGTACTCGCCGAACAGATCTTGAATCCGCGACTCGAGGGCGAGCGCGATCTTGTAGAGCGACGAGATCGACGCCGACGACTCCGCGCGTTCGATCTGCGAGAGGAGCGAGACGCTGAGGTTCGTGCGGCGCGCCATCTGCTTCAAGGTGAGGTCCTTCTCCTTGCGAAGCTGGCGGATGGTGTCGCCGATCACGCGGTGGAGCTGCTCCTCCGGCGTGCGTGCGAGCCCCTTCTTGCGCATGATCCGCGCGAGGACCTCGCGGAACTCGTCCGGGACGATGGGCTTCTTGAGGTAGTCGACGGCGTCGAGCTTCATGGAAGCGACGGCGGTCTCGAGGTTGGGATATCCGGTGAAGATGACGACCGCGACGTCGGTGTCGACCTTGCGGATGCGCTTCAAGGTCTCGATGCCGTCCATCTTCGGCATCATCAAGTCGAGGATGACGAGGTGGTAGCCGCCGGTGCGGACCATGTCCTCGGCCCCGGTGGGGTCGTTCGTGGTGGTGACCGCGAACCCGTCCTTTTCGAGGAGGGTCTGCATGTAGTCGCAGATGGCGCGATCGTCGTCGACGATCAGAATCTTCACGGCCGGCATCTCGGGCTGCATGGCGCTTCCTCCTCCGGCCAAGACTTCTACATCATTTTCGCGGCGCGGCGGCGAAAGCCGTTGACGAACGAGCGCCGAGGGGGAATAACGGCGGCCGTCACGCGGGGCGTAGCGCAGCCTGGTAGCGCACTCGGTTCGGGATCGAGGAGTCGGAGGTTCGAATCCTCTCGCCCCGACAAACGCATCAACGATGCAACGGCATCGGAAGTGCAAGTCGGTTTGGAAGTCGCGGTGAGCTACCCCTCGGGGCGCTCGCCGCGTTTCGTTTTGTCGAAGAGGCCCCCAAGAAGGGCGCGGCGAGAGGAGCTTTCCTCGCGCGCAGTGTGGTGCCATTCTTTCGCGATGCGTCGCCTCCTCATGGCTCTCGTGCTCGCCGTCCCACTCGTCGCCTGCAAGAGCGGCGGGGGCGCCGCCGCGGTCACCGGTGGCAAGCTGCAAATCACGGCCGACGACAAGGGCTTCAGCCCGAGCTCGGTCGAGGTCAAAAAAGGCGAGCCCCTCGAGCTCGTGTTCACCCGCACCACGGAAGACACCTGCGCGAACGAGGTCGTCTTCCCGGAGCTCTCGGTGAAAAAGGAGCTCCCCTTGAAGCAGCCGGTCTCCGTCGCGGTGCCGACGACCGAGGCGCGCACCCTCACGTTCCAGTGCGGGATGGGCATGTACAAGAGCAAGGTCGTCGTTCAGTAGCGCCTGCGAGCGAGGCCCACGGGTCGAGGCGATTTCAGGCGCGAAGGGCTGCCCGCACGCTCTCCGTGAAGACGTCGAGCAGGGTCTCGAGCTCCGCGTCCGGGATCGTGAGGGGAGGGCACACGTACACCGTGTTCCCGAGGGGCCGCAGGTACGCCCCGCGCCTCCGTGCCTCGCGGTAAACGCGCCAGCCGGCGGCGCCCAGATAGTCCGCCGCTTCCCCCTCGAAGGGAGACGCGCTCCCCACCAGATCGACCGCGCCCATCATGCCGAGCGCACGTGGGCTCGCGACGCCGTCGATCGCGCCGAGCTCGGCGATCGTGCGCGCGACGCGAGGAGACTTCGCCGCGACCTGCCCGAGCACGTCCTCGTCGCGGTAGATCGCGAGCACTTCGCGCGCGACGGCGGCGCCGAGGGGGTTGCCGGCGAACGTGTGCCCGTAGAGGAGCGCGCGATCCTTCGAGCCTCGGAACGTGTCGTAGAGCGCCTCCGTCGCGAGGGTCGCTCCCATCGGGAGCACCTGGGAGAATGCCTTCCCGAGGCACATGAGGTCCGGCGTGATGCCCGCGTGCGCGCTCGCCCAAAAAGGACCCGTGCGCCCATACCCGGTGAACACCTCGTCGCACACGAGGAGCACGTCGAGCTCGGTGCAGAGTGCACGCAAGTGACGAAGGAGCGCCGGATCGTGGAGGCGCATGCCCTCTGCCCCTTGGAGCATCGGCTCGACGAACACCGCTGCGACCGTGTCGGCGTTCTCGCGGAGGAGCGCCGTGACGCGCGCGAGCACTTCTTGGAGGGGTCCGTCCGACGGGCTCGCGTAGAGGCAGTCGAACAAGATCCCCGCGAACGGGCGGCGAAAAATCTCGACGCCTCCCAGGCTCGCGGCGCCGACGGTGTCGCCGTGGTACGCGCCCGCGAGCGCCACGAAGCGGCATTTCTCCGGCCTCCCGCGCTGGACGAACGACTGGACCGCGATCTTCACCGCGACCTCGATCGCGCCAGCGCCGTTGTCTGTGTAAAATACACGCGTGAGACCGGGAGGGGCGATCGCGACGAGCTCCTCTGCGAGCCGGGCGGCAGGCTCGTGGGTGATCCCGGCGAAGGCGACGTGATCGGCGCGCGCGGCCTGCGCGGCGAGGGCGGCGTGGAGGCGCGGATGACCGTGGCCGAGGGTCTTCGTCCACCACGAGGCGTTGCCGTCGAGGTACCGCGTGCCATCTTCGTCGACGAGCCACGCTCCGTGGGCCTCCGCGACGACGATTGGATCTTCGTTTTCCCACAGATCGGCCGCGGTGTAGGGGTGCCAGACGTGGGCGCGGTCGGCGCGCACGATGCGCTCGCGTCGTTCGTGGCTCATCCGCGGGAGAGCTCCTCCGACGAGGGCGCCGATTGAAGGAGCGGCCGAAGCTTCACCTGCGCGTGCGCGTCGGGCGGCTCGTTCGGGAGAAACACGCTCGCGGTGGTCCCTTCTCCGGCCGCGCTCTTCAGCTCGAACCGCCCACCGTGGGCCATCACGATGCGCTCCACGATGACGAGCCCGAGCCCGGTGCCAGTGGGGCGCGTCGTGAAGAAGGGATCTTTCGCGCGGTGGCGGACGGCGGTGTCCATGCCGTCGCCGGTGTCGATCACGTCGATCGTGGTCCCCGCGACGGTGTCTTTCGTCTCGCGCTTCATACGCACCGTGACACGGCCTTGGTGGTGCATCGCTTGGAGCGCGTTGTCGACGAGGTTGTCGAACACCATCCTGAGCAGATCCGCGTCGCCGTAGACCACGTCACCGTCCTTCGCCGCTTCGAGCTGCACGTCGGCGCCGAGCTCGTGGCTTAGGCGGCTCGTCACGCGGTCCATGACCTCCCCCATGTGGATCGGCACCCTCACGAGGCGGAGCGGGCGCGCGTAGTGAAGGAGGTCCGAGACGAGGTTCTCGAGGCGGTTCGTCTCCTCCTGGAGGATGTCGAGCAGCGTGTCTCTATCGTCACGGGATATTTCGCTTTTTCGGAGACCCGAGACCGCGTTCGAGATGATCGCGAGCGGGTTGCGGACCTCGTGCGCGACCATCGCGGCGAGCTCACCGACGGCGGCGAGCTGCTCGTTCTTCGCGAGGAGCGCTTGGGTGCTCGTGAGGGCGTCGCTCGCGGCGGCGAGCTCGTCACTGGCGGCGGCGAGCTCGCGGTTTCGCTCGACGAGGGCCTTCTGCTGGGCTTCGAGCTCGACCACGAGCCGGCGGTGACGCACGACGAGCATCGCCGCGATCCCACACATGACCAGGGTGACGAACAGGACGACCCACTGCACCGTGATCCCCCAACCGTGCCCGACCGCGGCACGTCCGTCGAGCATACGGCGCGGGCTCGTGGAGGGCGGCGAAAACTTCGTGATGCGACGATGAGCGGAGGGCGCCGGTCACCCGACGTGCCTCCGCTCGGTCGCGCGGTCGCGGTCGCTTACTTCTTGGGCGCGGTCTTCGGAGCGGCGGCGTCCTTCGCGGGCGCTCCCGCGTCGGCGGCGGCGGGATCGTGGCCGCCGTGAGCGGCGACCGGATCGCTCGGCGCGTCGTGGTCGATGTGGATCGTGCGGGTGGTGGCGTTCCACGGGCCGGCGATGAGCTTGTTGTCCGCGCCCATGAGCTCGAGCTTGATCTCGTAGGTGCCGTTGCGGAGGCCGTCCAGGTAGAGGGGAGTCCCGAACTTTTCGACGTGGCCGGTGAGCTCCTTGTCGATCCCGGGGCCGGTGACGGTGGCGTGGACGTGCTCTTTGCCCTCCGCCAAGGTCACGTTCGCGACCTGGAAATCGAGGAGGACGTGGTTCGCGGCGTCGCCCTTGTAGTCACCCTTGGGGCGGCTGTAGACGAGCATCGGCTTCTTGATGTCGACCTTCGCGTCGCCCTTTTTGCCGACGTAGAACGGCACGATCACCATCGCGTCTTTGGTCTTCACCGACTCGTGGTTCGCGCGGCTGGGGAAGGCGACGAGCACGTGCTGGCCTTCTTCGAGGGTGCCACCGGAGAGCTCCGAGAGCTTCACCGGGACCTTCGGGTCGAAGATCGCCTTGTAAGGCTTGTTGTCGAGGATGAGGTGAACGTGCTGGCTGCCGGTCGCGGTTTGCCAGTTTTTCACGTCGAGCTTCACGACGTAGTCGGCGGCCTTGTCGGCGGCGAGGACCTCGTCTTTTTTCGGCGCGACGAGCTTCACCGTGGGGAGCGGCGCGGCCGGATCGGGGCTCGCCTGGCCCGGCGCGAGCGTGACGGCGGGGAGCGAGACCGGCGGGGGCGCGGCGTCGGCGGTGGACGTGGGAG
>JAAFHV010000338.1 GCA_013297655.1 Myxococcales bacterium
ACACGTTGCGGTCGTCCATTTTTACCGCTACGCTAAAGAGACTAGTCTCCGACGCGTAGCGGTAAAAATGGACGACCGCAACGTGTTGGCATGCTTTTTGGCGTGCATCGTGTGCCAAGGTGTGCCATGACGCATAGCGGCGTGGCACACGTTGACATGGCACGCGCCTTGACGGTGGCACACATGTGCCAGGTTGAGACTGGCATGCGCATTGACGGCGGCACAACCTGGCACGGTGGCACATGTTAATATTGTGTAAGCTTTCATGTGCGGAAACTCCCTACATTTGCAGAACGCAAAAAGGCCCATCAACCTTTTCGGTTGCTGGGCCTTGGCGTCGTTCATGAGACCCCCGAGGGGCCCTTTCGGGCCCGCTCTCCTCATCGCCAGCTCATCACGTAGGGGACTGCTTTCTCCCAGGGCACCGACTTGTTCTCGACCAGCACCTTGACCCACTCCCTTTCCTTCGTCGTCATCGTCCGGAGAGTCTTCGCCGCTTCCACCGTCGTCATCGTCTTGCTCATGAATGTTAGACGACCGAGTTCCGGGCAGATTCAAAGAATCGGCTCGGCACTTCGATTTGTTTTCACGATCGGTTGAGTAGTGCCGCGTCTCCGTGAACGCGGGCGAACGCCCAGCGGCACGCGTTCACGATGGCCTGGCCCTCGTCGTACGAGGCCGCATGGGCGATCGCAAGACCCTCGGGGTGTCGGAGCGCGAAGCCGTTTAGGGACCTCTCAAAGTCGGTAACGAGCGGCACGAGTACAGGCTTGAGCCCGCGCGCTGCGTGCGCCTCAACGTAGGCCCACACCGCGAGGCATGCAGCGCGCGCCGAGGGAGAGAGCTTCCGGAAGAGTTCGCCCGCGCGCGGGTTCTCTTCATTTTTCGTGAAAGCCGCGGGGGTGGTCTTCGTCGTCTTCATGTGAGGTTAGACGGCCGCCACTCGGTTTGATTCACGGACTCAGCGATTTATTTTTGCGATCTGATCGCGACGAGCACTCGGCATTTTCTGGGCCACACGAGCGCGCAGGTTCGCTCGAGCGGCCACGGCGAGCGCCATGCCAGGCAGTGGTGATGCAGGTGGCGCAGACTGGCACACGTGGTGGCGCGCGGCGTGACTCGGCAAAATCCCATAGGCTCCCCTTCCGGTTGGTCGATTCAACCCTCAAGAGTTAGACGGCCTCGCGGCCGGGTTATTCTCGAGGGTCGGTCGATTTTCGCGAAGCTTCAGCCGGAGCCGTCGCCGTAGCCGGAGCCGTCGCCGTAGCCGGAGCCGTCGCCGGAGCCGTAGCCGTCGCCGGAGCCGTCGCCGGAGCCGGAGCCGTAGCCGTCGCCGGAGCCGTAGCCGTAGCCGGAGCCGTCGCCGGAGCCGGAGCCGTAGCCGGAGCCGTAGCCGGAGCCGTAGCCGGAGCCGTCGCCGGAGCCGTCGCCGGAGCCGTCGCCGGAGCCGCCGCCGTAGCCGGAGCCGTAGCCGGAGCCGGAGCCGGAGCCGTCGCCGTAGCCGTCGCCGGAGCCGTAGCCGGAGCCGTAGCCGGAGCCCAGGGCCACGGTCAGCCCCGCCAATCCGCGAGACCGCGGAGCTTGAGCATCGCGTCGGTGGACGCGAGGAGGATCTGCTCGCCGTCGATCGCACGGATCGTCTGTACGGCGAAGCTGGCCTTGTTCCCGCTGGTGACCCCCGAGCTGGCGATCTGCTCCACGCAGAGCGCCCCCTTCCACGAGTGGAGCCGGCCGCCCAGCTCCAAGGTCGTCGTGGTCCGCGTCTTGGCCTTGACGCGGCCGAACAGGACCCCTGCCGCGCTGTTGCGGATCACGACGTCCTTGCCCACCCATTCGCTGTTTTTCATGTGTTCTCTCCGCGCGGTCCATCCCGCGCCAGGGTAGACGGGGGAGCTGCGCGGTCATTCACTCGGCCCCGTTCGATTTCTCGGCCATAGGCCACGCCTATGGACTGGCGCGCGCCATGAGGTGCGGGACCACCTTGGCATTCGCGGGCCCCTCCCCGAGCAAGAGAAGCTGGATGTCCCTGCAGAGCTCATTCACCGGCCCGTGAATGTCCGCCGCACCCGCCACGTCTACCTCTCGCGCCCCGATGGCGCATGGAGGTCCGAATGCCCAAGCCCGAGAATCCGATCACGCTCCGCCTCACCCCCGCCGCCGACGCCTACCTACAGGGGTACGAGCACGGCGTGACCATCACCGGCGAGGACGCGATCCGCGCGCGCGCCTGGGCCCGCGGGCTCCTCGCCGCGACCGAGCACGCCGTCCCTTCCGCCCGCCCGCTCGGCGTGGCACAGGGGGGACGATGAGCAAGGCAAAGACCGCCTCGGCGTCCACCTCCACCGCAACCCTCCTCGGCCTTCTGTTCGTGACGCTCAAATTGTGCCACGTGATCGACTGGTCATGGTGGCTCGTCACGCTCCCGTTCTGGGGAGGCTTCGCCGTGCTCGCCGTCATTCTCGCGATCTGGGGCCTCGGCATCCTCGCGATGGCCGCTTACGCGGCGTTCGACGGGCGCACCGCTCGCCCGTGGGAGAAGCGCAAATGACCCTCGCGCGCCTAATCACCGGGGAGGTCGTCTCGGGCCACATCGTCCGCGAGGACGGCCGCACCGTCTGGCTCGACTGCGACGACGGGCGCCTGCTCTGGGTCTACGTCGACGCGATCCTTGGCGCGGCCGAGAGCGGCGTGCGCGTGCGGGTGGCGGCATGAGCGCCCCCGACCACCGGCCCTACCTCCGCGAGGGGGACCTGCGGACGCCGGAGGACGTTTTGGAGTGGCTGCGTCAGGAGGTAGACCCGGGATGGTCGTACCTCGCAGGGCGCGGCGAGTTCGAGTTTGCCCTCCGCCAGCGCCTCGACCGCGAGCGCCGGCAGGCGTGTAGGAGGGGGGCGCTTAGGGCATGGCGTAGGGCGAGCGCCGCCATGCGCGAGGCGGCGAACACGCGAGGGTATGACCGGCCCCGCGCCATGGTCTTTGCGGTATGGGTGGACCGTTGGCCGCCGAGTTTGGTCAAGAAGATGCTGGCCAATTTGGCGGAAGCCCTCGCCTTCCGCGCCGCTGCGAGGACGCCATGAGCGGCAGGGAAGTCCACGGGCTCCGTCAGACGTTCATCGAGGGACCTGGCTCGTACGAAGGAGGACGCTGGATCGTCGTCATCCGCGGCGAGCACGTGTCGACGCACCCCACGCGCAAGTCCGCGCGGGAATGGCTCGCCGCTCGGAAGGATTGGTGCCCTGCGGCGCCGGGTCCGGCCTGCTCCACTGGGCGCGCGCGCGCATGACGATCGCCCTCCGAGGCTACCAGGCCACCGGCTACGACAACGGGCGCGCCGAGTTCGCTCGCGGCGCGCGCGCCGTCCTGTTCGTCCTGCCCACCGGGGGCGGCAAAACCTTCCTCGGCGGCTGGATGATCCGCGAGCACGTGGCGCGCGGCGGCCGCGTCGTCTGGTACGCCCACCGCGCCGAGCTCCTAGAGCAGGCCGCGCGCTCGTTCCAGGCTCTCGGGCTCCGCGTCTCGATGGGCGGAGACGACGCGAGCGCGCCCGTCGAGGTGATCTCCCCGCAGGCGTGCCTTGCCCGCGGGGTCGTGCCGCGCGCCACCCTCGCGTTCCTGGACGAGGCCCACCACTACGTGAGCTCGGAATGGCGGCGCATCCCCGATGCCCACCTCGCGGCCGGAGCTCGGCTCGTCGGGCTCACCGCCACCCCCGAGCGCTCGGACGGGACGGGCCTCGGGGTGCGGAGCGGCGGCATCTTCGACGCGCTCGTGACCGTCGCCCAGGTCCGCGACCTCGTGGATCTCTGGCACACGGACCCGACGCAGGGCCTCGTGCCGATTGCGATCGCGCGACCGAACGACCGCGTGCGCAAGCTGGCCATGGAGCCCGTCGACGCCTACGTCGAGCACGCGCCCGGGTCGAGCGCGCTCGTGTTCGCGCCCCACGTCCAGGCCGCCACGGACTACGCCGCGGGGTTCGTGGCCGCGGGGATCGAGTGCCGCGTGGTCAGCGATCGCACCCCGGCGACGGAGCGCGCCGACCTGATCGCGCGGTTCAAGTCGGGCGATTTGCGTGTGCTCTGCAACGTCATGGTTTTGACGGAAGGCTTTGACGCGCCGCGTGCCACGACGTGCATCCTCGCGCGGAACACGGGCTCGATCAGCCTCTTCATGCAGATGGTCGGGCGCGTCAGGAGACCCTTCCCCGGCAAAACCGAGTGCCTCCTGATCGACCTCGTTGGAGCTCGCGAGCGCCACGGGCACCCCGATCAGGATCTGGAGTACCACCTCGACGGCGTTGCCGTGACGCAGGCGCACGCCCGACCGCCGCAGCAATATTGCCGCGTCTGCAAAAAGCCGCTGCCCGCTGCCGGTGGCCCATGCCCCGAGTGCGAGGCCAAACCCGCGGAGCTGGTCACCCCGCGCGGGGAGGGCGTGGCTCTCGAGATCGACAAATTCGCATGGGCGAAAGAGGCGCCGCAGGGCAAGCAGCTCGCCACGCTGCTCACTTGGCACCGGAAGGCGCTCGCCTCGGGGCACAAGCTCACGAGTGCCAACTACAAGTTTAAGGCGGTGTTCGGCCGCATGCCGGACGCCGCGCTACTTGCCAGTGCGGATACCGCATTACGCGGGGAGCGCGCGCTCGCGGCCGGGATTTCCGCGGCGTTTGCTGCGTTGCGGGAGTGGGCGCCAACGTGTCCGGATCCGCCACGATTGAGGAGGGAGTGATGCAATTCAGACCGAAGCAACACACGGGCGGGATCATGTACGAGGAGGATTATCGGCAGTCGCTCCTACGCGACCTCGAAGCTGCACACGGGGTACGCGTGTACACCGCGCGTGACGCGGAGCAGGCCGAGCCGGACTACGACGACGACCCGCGGGTGAAGCACGAGGACGGGCACGGGGGCATGTCCCTCGCAGAGGTCGCCGCGGTGCTCGGCGTGTCGCGTGAACGCGTGCGCCAGATCGAAGAACGCGCCATCGGCAAGCTGCGCAACAACCCCGCCATCCTCCGGATGCTAGGGGGAGAGTGAGGCCCGAAAAACGATACGACCCCATGCCGCCAGGTGGCATCTGCGAAGCGCTCTATCCGAAGCTGCGCGTCCTCGAGGGCGCGTGGCGACCATGGTTTCTCGAACAAGTAAAGAGGTTTTACGGTGGCAAAATACCCGAAAGATTCCAACGTGTCGCGCGAAACTATGCCGCTGCCCGCGAGGCGCGCGCGCAAGCAAACCGAGACCACGATACAGCAGCAAGTCCAGATGGCGCTGGCCGCGATCCGTGACGTGTATGTTACACGCAACACCGTCGGGCGATTGCAGGATCGCAACGGCGCGTGGTGGTCTTTCGGACTCGGCGATGGCAGCCCCGACTTGATAGGCATCTACGCGCACCCGCGGGGCGTCGCGCTCGCGTTCGGCGTCGAGGTCAAAACCGCGAAGGGCCGCGTCGAGGCGGACCAGAAAACGTGGCATGCTGTGATGGATCGCCGCGGGCTGCCCACGTTCCTCGCGCGCACGCCCGAGGAGGCGGTAACGCAGGTCGAGCGGTGGATCGCGTGGGCGGTGGGGGCGTTATGAGCCTCGAATTTTACCTCGTGTGGCACCCCGCGAGCGGTGGCGAGGAGCGCGGATGCCGTACGATGGCGTTCGGCCCCGTGGCCGCCGCGGAGTGGTTCGCTGAAAACCACATGGCGTTTGCCGACTACGGCCCCGAAATGGAAGCGGGCGGCGTCATGTTCCACGTGCGCCGCACAACGAGCACCGACGTTGTGCGCGTGCGCGTGAAGGTCTCGCTCGAGCCCACCTTCCACGGCGCGCGCGAATGACCCGCCAGCCCGCGCCCGAAGAACGCCACCTCGCCCAGCTCGGCGCGCGCGTCATCGTCGCCGCCGCCATGGTCGACCGGCTCTCCACGTTCGCCCGCGCCGCCGCCGAGGCTGCCGCTCGAGCGATGGACGCCCGCGACGCCGCACGCCGCGAGCTCCGCGCCATCCCGCGCACCCCCACGCGTGAGGAACGTGCAGCCTACACGGACGCCGAGCGCGCCCAGCTCACGGCCGGGCGCGCTGCGTACGAGTGGACCGCGCTCCTTTGCGACTGGATCGACATCGCCGAGCACGCCGCCGAGGACTACTCCGCGGCGCGCTCGGCGCGGTGACGGCGGGCCCCGTCGGGGCCCGCGGCGTTTTGTCAGGCGGGCGAGTACGTCCCCATGCATCGGCCCTCTTCGTCGAGGAGGAACCCGTGCAGCGTCAGGTTCGCGCACGGGTCCGCGCGGTGGGCGCCAACCTGGCGAACGTAGTGGTCGAACGCGTCCGCATCCCAGTGGATGGACGCCGCCACGGTCGTTTTCCGGAAAGGCCAGCGCACGACGAATCGCAAGCGGATGTACTTTGGCTTCGGCGCGACGAGTCGTTTCAGGTTGATCATCCGTTCATGTCCAATCTGCGGTAGGGCGGAAGAGTTGAGCTCGGGAGTTTTCGGGGCGGAGGAGCCCGGCGCGCTTGTCGGCCCACGGGCAACGCGACCAGCCGAGCTGCCGGAGCTGGCGCGCGACGCGTGACGCAACGTCTTTCGACTGCCGCTCGAGCGGGACGGCCAGCGCGTGGGTCATCACGTCCGGGATCGTGACGCCGCCGCTGATGTCCAGGAGCGTGCCGACGACGTCCCCATAGACGGGTTCGAGCGACGGCATCGCGAGCCACTTGCGGATCGTTTCGAGCCACGGATCGCCCTGGCTCCGCACGTCCTTTTTGTGGTGCCACTCGGTGGCCTCCTCGCGCGTTGCGTACGTGACCTCGCCCGCGCGCACGCGGTGGAGGGCTTCCGCCCATATCTGGCCGTGGTCGCGCGTGATGCGGTCGATGTCGATCGTGTTCGCGATCGTCACCGGCCAAAAGCGACGGAGCCCGGTCGGGTCGTCGAGGTAGCCGCCCGTCTCGTTCGTGGTGCCCGTGATGATGGAGACGCGGGGGAATTGCCGCTCGGCCTTCGCGTAGGGCGGCCGGTAGCGATCGTTCGCCGACGAGAGGAACGCTTTCACGCGCGCCGAGTCCTTGCCGATGAAGCCGTCGAGCTCGGCCCATTCGTAAATCAGGATCCCGCGGAGAGCTCCGTAGGCGTCCTTGCTCGCGAGGTCGATCCGCGTGTCCGAGAACCATTCGCGCCGGCCGGCGATCGCTGCGAGCGCGGTGGACTTTCGAGCTCCGGTCGCGCCCTCCAAGATCACCATGTCGTCCAGCTTCGCGCCCGGGGTGCACACGCGGGACATGAGCCCGAGCAGAAGAACCCGGCTCACGATCGCGAGGTACTCGTCGTCGTCGTGGACGCCCAGGTACTCCTGGCAAAACGTCGCCACGCGCGCAACGCCGTCCCACGTGACCGCTGACACCTGGTCAAGGAACGGGTGGATCTGCCGCTTCCGCGCGAGCATGTCCATCGTCCCGTAAATGTCGGCGCCGGACCAATCGAGCCCGTAGACGCGATCGAGCCACACGCGCGCTTGGGCTACGTCCTGCTCCGTGACCTCGCGCTCCGTCGGATCCCGTGGCGCCGCGCGGCCTCGGAGCCCAACCGGAGGCCCGACCCACACGACCGACTGCAGGAGGCGGCACCAGGCGAACCGGTCGCGCCACCGCGGATCGCAATCCAAGATGGTCGCGAGGGAGTGAGGGGACTTGCGGCACGTGCCCGAACGCGGTGACACTTCAAGGCCCAGCGTGCGGGACATGTTGCCCAAGTCCTCGTCGTCGGCGTCCGGCCCCACGACGCGAAGGGGGGGCTTGGCTCGGGATTGCTGCGGCACGGGCTCGTCGTCGCCGAGCAGGTCGAGGTCGTTGCTCACGTGCGGGGCGCCTCGACTCGGGCCAGGTACGCCTCGACCGCCTCACGAACGAGCTCGCTCATGGGCCGCCCTGTCTCCCCGCGGAAACGTACGAGCCCCTCCCACGCGGCATAGGGGAGAGAGCACTGGATAACCATGCGCGGCGGACGAGGCGGCTTGACCATGCCAGTCTCTAGCGTGTCCTTGTGGTACCACGCAACCTAGTGCGGAAATGTAAGATTGCCAAGTCGGCATCAGGATCCACAAGTCCGCAGGTTCTCACGCGCGCGCGCTCAGCGGGTGCAGGCGCACTCGCCCGCCCCACACTCACTCCCTTCTTTAAAAAAAGGGAGTAGGCATGGAGCGCGTGCACACACTCCAGCGCGCGCGCATGAGAGATCCGTGGACTTGTGGATTTCGGCGACCAGGTTTCATGCACTTACGCGAAAGTTGTGGATGAGACGGGAGGGTATCCGCCTCGGCGACCCCTCCCCCTATCCGGGATTTGATCCGGGGGGTGGGTTGGATCCGAGCTCGGCGGCGTAGGGGGAGGGTGGTGGTCATGGTGGCACGGGGTGGGTAGTGGTGTG
>JAAFHV010000339.1 GCA_013297655.1 Myxococcales bacterium
TCTTCGGCAAAGACGAGGGCGGCCTCTTCACGGAAGAAGATCGCACGTTGCTCTTGCTCTTCGCGGCGAACGCGTCGACGTCGATCCGCCTGCAAATGGCGCGCGAAGGCCGTGAACGCGAAGAGCGCCTCACCGCGATTGGGCGCCTGCTCTCCGGCGTCATGCACGATCTGAAAACGCCGCTCGGGGTGCTCTCCGGGTACCTGCAGCTCATGGTGCAAACCGAAGGTCGCGCCGAACGCGAAGAGCTCGGGGACTTCGCGCACAAGCAGTTCGGGCTCATCGCGGCGATGCAGCGCGAGGTGCTCGAGTTCGCCCGCGGCGAGCGCAGCATGTTCGTGAGAAAGGTGTATCTTCAAGCCTTTTTCGAGGACATTTCTCGGCAAATCGAGGGCATTTTGGCGCGCGCGGGGGTGGAGCTCGTCGTCACGATGGCCGACCGCGGAGTGGCTCGTTTCGACGAGGGCAAGATCACGCGCCTCGTCCACAACGTCGCGCGCAACGCGGCCGAGGCGATGGCAGCACAGGGCGGCGGCACGTTCACCATCCACGTCGATCGCAACGCCGACGGCGCGGTCGTCATCACGTTCTCGGACACCGGCCCCGGCATCCCGAAGGAGATTCGGCACCGTCTTTTCCAGTCGTTCGTCACGAGCGGCAAGAAGGACGGCACCGGGCTCGGGCTCGCGATCACGAAGAAGATCACCGAGGAGCACGGCGGCACGATCGAGGCGGTGGCGGGCCCCGCCGGCACCGGGGCCGTGTTCCGCCTCACGCTGCCGCAGGGCGAGGGCATCCCGTGAGCACCGCAGCACGGTCGTCGCGCGGGCTGGGGGCGGTCGCCGTCGCGTTCGCGTCGTTCGCCGCGACCATCGCCTCCCACGCCTCGGCCGACGAAGGCGCGCCGCCGTGGAACGATCGCGACGAGGTGCCGCTCGCGGAGGGCATTCGCTCGGTCATTCCACGCAAGGCCGAGAGCGCGCTCTACGCCATTCCGGGCAAGCTCGACGCGCGTCGCGGGAGCGTGATGGGCAACGCGCGGCTGCCTTTTTTCGGTACCAAACGAGGGCCCGGATGCCAAGGTCGGTGGTTCCTCGTCGGCCCCCTCGCGTGGATCTGCTCCGACGTCGCCGAGCTCTCCGAAGAAGAGCCCTATCGGCCCACGCCGCCGCATACGGGCACCGGGCTCCCGTTCCGTTATTTCTTCGCCGGGCGCGACGGCGCGCAGGGTTATTCGTCGCTCGCGCGCGCGGAAGACGAGTCCCCCGACATGGACCTCGAGCACGGGTTCGGCGTCGCGGTCGTCGGCGAACGCACGGGAAAAAGCGGCGAAAGGTACGGTCTTACCCGGTCCGGGTTCCTCGTGCCGCTCAAGGATTTGGTCGCCGCACGCACGTCTGGTTTCCACGGCGAGTCGCTTGCCCCCGGCGCGCCGTTCGACCTCGGCTGGGTGCTGCCCGATCGCGCGAGCGTGTTCTCGGCGCCGAAGGGCGGGCAAAAACCGACCGCGACCCGCGTGCGCTTCGAGGCCGTGCACGTCGCAAAAATCGAAGGGGCGTTCGCGCGGGTGAGCCCCGACGGCAAGGCCCCCGAAGAGTGGATGCGGCTCGCCGATCTCGGGCGCCCCACCCAAGCGTCACCGCCGGCCGAAGTGGGCGGCGAGGCGACCACCGAGCGCTGGATCGACGTGGAGCTCGCGACGCAGACGCTGGTCGCATACGAGGGAAAAACCCCTGTTTTTGCGACGCTCGTCAGCACCGGAAAGGGCCCCCCGAAGTCCGAGCTCGGGACCCACCTCGGCGTGCATCGCATCTGGGTGAAGCTCCTCGCGAGCAAGATGGACAACCTCGAGCGCGACGACGTCGACAACCACTATTCGCTCGAGGACGTGCCCTGGGTGCAGTTCTTCGACAAGGGCATCGCGCTTCACGGCGTCTTCTGGCACCAGCGCTTCGGCTACGTGCACAGCCACGGCTGCGTGAACCTCGCGCCGCTCGACGCCGAGCGCATCTTCGCGTTCACCGGGCCGCACCTCCCGGGCGGCTGGTCCGCGGCCTTCCCCACGAAGATCGAGCCCGGCACCGCGATTCGCATCCGCTGATTTCCCGTCGTCGCCGTCGGCGCGGCTCTCGAACGCCGCTCTCGAAGGGCCGCGATCACTTCGAGGGCCCCGTCAGCGCTGCGTGGCAGCCCGTTGATCTACTCCCGTCGGCCCGTCGCCGCCGCATCCCGACCGCCTTCGTTGCGATCTTGCGGGGCTCCGCGCGCTCCTCGGATCGCGCCTTGGCGGGTCGGGCGCGGACGACGACGGGCCTCGGTCCGTAAATTCAACAGGCTGCTGGGTGCCCGCGCGGCAATGCACCGCTCGCCCACGGGAAAACGACGCATGGCGTAAGGTAACGTAGCGTTTACGTTTTTTAGGATCGTTGTTTCCCGCGAGAAATCGGATTAAGAAGCCGCGCAACCACGGTGCTTGCCCGTGTGCTTCCCCCGCGAAGGTCGTGGTGGGAACTAAGGAGTCGGTGATGCGCGTGTCGAAGCTCGGTAACTTGTTCGTTGCGGCAGTGGTCGCGCTCCCGCTTCTCGTCGTCGCTTGCTCGGACGATCCCGTGGTGCAGCCCACGCCCAAGCCGATCCAGGCTTGCCCCACCACGATCGCCGCCGCCGCTGGCGCCGCGTGCTTCGACAGCGCCGTCACGTGCGACTATCCCCTCAAATGCAACGGTGACCTCGACCAGCAGGTCCGCTGCCCGTGCAACGGCTCCACGTTCGCGTGCGAGTACCGCGGCGAGGCCGTTCCCAAGGGAACCGTGCCCGAGTGCAAGCCCAGCATCGGTGTCGAGCCGCCCGCCGTTTGTCCGGGCAACGTCGCCGCGGCGGAAGGCAAGCCCTGCACGTCTACCGGCCAGATCTGCACCTTCCTCGCCGCCAAGTGCGCCGACGACACGCAGCTCACCGACACGTGCACGTGCGGCTCGGGGGAGGGCGGCTTCATCTTCGGCTGCACCCGCAAGAAGTGCCCCGGCGACGGCGGCGTGATCCCCACGCCCGACGCGGGTCGTGACTCTGGTGACGCAGGCGGCGATTGATCTCCGTCGTCTCCGCGGTCCGCGACCTCGCGCGACTCCGTGAAATTTCCACGGTGCTCGTCCGGCACGGCTTCGGAGAAATCGTCGCGCGCGCAGGCTTCGGCCGGCCGCGAAAACCAAAACCGGAAGAGCCCGAGACCAAGGCTCTTCCGGCCGACACCACCGACGTCGACCCTGGCGCCGAGATCGAGATCGCCCCGGAGGTCGTGGTCCAGGGCGAGGCCGAGAAGAAACGCGCTGCAACGGCAGAGCGCATCCGCCTCGTGCTCCAGGACCTCGGCCCCTGCTTCATCAAGCTCGGGCAGATCGCCTCCACCCGCACCGACGTCATTCCCCTCGACATCATCCTCGAGCTGAAGAAGCTCCAGGACGACGTTCCTGCCGTCCCGTACGAGGAGATCAAGAAGGTCATCGAGACGTCGTTCGGGAAGCCGATCGACAAGCTCTACAAGCGCTTCGACGAAAAGCCCTTGGCCACCGCCTCGATTGGGCAAGTGCACCGCGCCACCTTGGAGACCGCAGACGGCGATGTCGAGGTGGTCGTGAAGGTTCAGCGGCCGAACGTGGGGAATCTGGTCGTGCGCGACGTGGAGCTGCTCCACATCATGGCCGCCGCGGTCGAGGCCACGATCCCGGAGTCGAAGATCTATTCGCCGGTCGGGCTCGTGCAGCAGTTCGATCGCTCGATCACGGCCGAGCTCAACTACCTCATCGAGGCCGAGAACTGCGACCGCTTCGCCGCGAACTTCCTCGGTGATCCGAACATCCGGTTCCCGAAGGCGTACCGCGAGGCCACCTCGAAGCAGGTGCTCACCCTCGAGTTCTTCGACGGAAAGAAGCTGAACCAGGCCGTCGCCGAAGGCTACGACGCGAAGCTCATCGCAAAAAAGTCGGTCGGGATCATCATTCGCCAAGCGTTCGAGCACGGCTTTTTTCACGCCGATCCGCACCCCGGCAACATCATCATCCTCGGCACGAAAGAGGACCCCGTCGTCGGGCTCATCGACGTGGGCATGGTGGGCCGGCTCTCGCCCGAGCTCCGCGATCGAACCATCGATCTCCTGATGGCGGCGGTGCGTAACGACCCTTATGGCGTAGCCGACGCGCTCTACGCGATTGGCCGTCCCACGCGCAAAGTCGACATGCGCGAGTACCGCGCCGAGGTCGCCCTCCTCGCCGAGAAGTACCTCGGCAAGCCCTTGAAGGAGATCGACCTCGCCGCGATGCTCCGCGACCTGATTCAAGGGGCGATGAAATACGGTATCGAGATACCGCCCGATTTCATGATGATCGGCAAAACCCTGATGACCCTCGACGGCATCGGGAAAGAGCTCGACCCCGACCTCGACATCTTCGGAGAGGCGACGCCCTTCTTCACCGAGCTCCTGATGAAGCGGTATTCCCCGCAGCGCATCGGGAACGAGCTCATGCGCGGCGTGGAGCAGCTCTCCCGCGCCGGCTACGACATGCCGCTCCAGCTCCGCGAGGTTCTGGACGACTTGCGCCTCGGCAGGCTCGCGATTCGTGCCCCCGATCCGGCGCTCGCCCTCGCGACCGAGCGCCTCGGGCGCAGGGTGTTCTCGGGCCTCTTCGTGGCGGCGCTCACGTTCGGCGGCGCGTATCTCATGAAGGGCGAAGACAAGATCGCCGGCGCGCTCTTCCTCGTCTTCGGGGTGATCGTGTGGGCGGGCCACGCCCTCCTCGACTGGCGACGCGGCTCGCGCCCGGTCTGATTTCGCGGCTCCCCGGCGAGGGCAGTGCGCGAACGCCGCATAGGCACGAATCGGGCGCCCGGACTTACCGTACGCGAGCGCTCACCGCGCGAAGACGCGGGCGAAGGCTCCCTTGTTCCGATCGCCGCCACTGCCATTGAAACAGGCCACGTTTCCGGCGCGGGTGTCTTGATTGCAAAACGTGTTCGAGCCGATACCCACATAGGAGTCGGGGGCGGCGCAGCCATTGAACTCGTTTCCGAGAATACCGATACGCAGCTTGCGCTGGCCCTCTTCGACCGACACGCCCTCCGCGTTGCAATTGCCCTGGAGCGAGCTTCCCGGCACGAGCGAGAGCCACGCGTTGCGCCCGAGGTTCGTGGTGGTGCGGCCCTTCATGACCAACGCCGCGAGCGACTCCACCCCCGGAGCCGCGAGAACCAGCCTGCGCGCGCCGCCCGCCGCGTCGAACACGAGCACGATCTCGGAGAGCGCGACCTCGTGGTACGAAGCGAGCTTCGCCTCGGTGCGATCGTCGATCCGGGGGCTATTCGCGGCGAGCAACGCGGTGCTCGTCCAGAGGTTCGAGTCGTATTCGAAGGTGTTCTTGGTGCCGTCGACCTTCAGCAAGAGGGTGAACCCGCCGCCGTTCGTCTTCATGTCGCAGCCCGCTTCGTAGTCGGCAGTTCGCGCCTTGTTCGCGAGGCGATACACGTCGTCGGGGAGACCTGGGTGCGCGAGGAGGAGCTCCTTGCACGACAAGGGCAGCGTGCACGTGCCCCCCGCGCCGCATACCGCGATCGTCGCGCAGTCGCGGCCGGTCGTGCACTTCCGCGCGAGTGGACAGCCGGCGCATACCGCTCCACCGCAGTCGACGTCGGTCTCGTCGCCGTCGACGACCCCGTCGCTGCACGAGGGCGGCGGCGGCGCGTCCACCACGACGGAAGCGTCGTCCGAGGAGGCCTCTCGTGGCTCGCTCGCGTCGAGCTCGGGCGCGGCGGAGTCGAGCGCCTCGTTCGGCGGTTGCACCTCGATCGTCCCGAACCCGAGCCCGCAACCTGCGAAGCTGACGACCAGCGCGAGCCCTAGTGAAAACCGGCGTGTGAACCGCATGGTCATCCTCCGTTGCGCGACGCGTCGAAGCTAGCACGGCACATCTAGGTGCGCCGCAAGGCATGTCCAACGTCGCGCGCTGCCGACGAAATTCGCGCAAGAGCCCGGGTGGGCTCCCGATCCTCCAGCGGGTCTCGGCGCCCCAATGATCGCGCGGATCACGTCGATAATGGGCCGCACATCACGCGCGTCGTCCGGCGAGATCGGAACCTTCCGTCAAGGGCGCACGGTGCTCGGTGGCACTCCTGGTGCAAACAGGTCGTCGATGCTCATCGATCCGCGCCGCTTCGTCGGCACCCTCGGCTTCGTGGTCGCTCTCTCCCTCGCAGGCACCGCGTGCTCCGCCGAGATCGGCGACGAGAACGAAGAGGCGGTGGCCGACGACGACGACGATGGCAGCGACGACGGCGCAGGCGAGACCGAATCGGCGATCTCGGTCGCGGGCCGTTGGCGTCTCCCGGCCGACGTGCGCAGCGCCGGCGCTCGAGTCCGCGTTTCGTACGACGACGGGCCGGCCTGGAATTCCCGCCTCTGTTCCGGCGGGCTCCGCGCCGGATCCCAAAAGCTACGCACCCACCTCGATCAGAAGTTTCCCCAGATCACGAGCATCCAGGGCTATTCGTGCCGCGCCAACACCGCGAGCCCGAGCCGCATGTCGATCCACGGCACCGGCCGCGCGCTCGATATCTTCATTCCACGATCGGGCGGCGCGGCGGACAACACCGCCGGCGACAAGGTCGCCAATTACCTCGTCGCGAACGCGCAAGCACTCCAGATTCAATACATCATTTGGGACCGCACGAAGTGGCGCTCCAACGGCACGAACGACGCCTCCTACACCGGCCCGAACCCGCACACGGACCACCTCCACGTCGAGATCACCGAAGAAGCCGCGTCGAAGTCGGCAGCATGGTATCGCTGAGCGGGTGGGCGCGGTTCACTCCGGGACGATGCGCCGAATGTTGGCGCCGGTGAACGCGTCCTCGACGAAATAGAGATATCCGTCGGGCCCCTGCGCCACGTCGCGAATACGGCCGTAGGTGCCTTGGAAAAGGGACTCCACGGCGGGCGGGGTGCCCGCGCTCGGACCGAAGCGAATACGCAAGATTCGCTCCCCCACGAGACACGCAACGAACAGGTCGCCGCACCACCCCGCGAGCACGTTGCTTTGGTAAAACGTGGCCCCCGAGGGCGCGACCGCGGGCGTAAAGTCGAGCAGCGGCGCGACCAGGTTCGGCGCCGACGCGTCGACGGCGTAGCCCGGATATCCGTAGTTCCCGCCGCCCGGTAGCAGGTTGATCTCGTCGTGATCGGCCGAGCCGTGCTCGGTCGCGTACACGGCCCCCGTCTCGGGCCGAAGCATGATGCCTTGGGGGTTGCGGTGCCCGAAGGTCCAAATCTCTTTGCGCGCTCCGGGGGTGTTCACGAACGGATTGTCGGCCGGGATCGTGCCGTCGTCCGAGATGCGCACGATCTTGCCGTGGAGGTTGTCGAGCTCCTGCGCGGGGAGGCCGAGGGCGCGCTCTCCGATCGTGACGTAGAGCTTTCCGTCGGCGCCGAACGCGATGCGCCCGCCCGCGTTCGTCACGGTGTCGTCTTCGTGCGGGCCGTCGAGGATCGGGAGCTCGTCGACCAAGGTCTCGCGGTCCCAACGGAAGCGCGAGACACGCAGCCCCGCCGTGCGCGGCGTGCCGGGGTACACGTGAACGAATGCAAGATACACATATGGTCTAGTCGCGAAGCGGGGATCGATCGCGAGCCCCCAATAGCCACCTTGGTTCGCGTACTCCGTCGCCGGCGCTCCCGGAACCGGTGCCGGCTCGAGAGCTCCGCCACGCCGCAACAGCCGAATACGGCCCTCGCGCTCAGTGAGCAACATGTCGCCGTTGGGCAAAAAGGCCATGCTCCATGGGGCGGAGAGGTCGCTCGCCACGAGCTCGACCTTTACGCGCGGGGGCGGCGCGGTTTTGTCGCACACGACTTTTCCCGAATCGAGGCTCGCGTCCGTGGACGCTCCATCGCCCGAGGCATCGCTCGCGTCCGCCTCCGATGGCCGCGCGTCGACCGACGAGTCCCGTTCGCCCTTCGGCGCGTCGATGCCCGCATCGCCCGCGGGCGCCGCTCCCGTCTCGCCGCCGCCGCAATGCACGAGGACCACGAGCGCGATCCCGAAGCCTGGCCACCTTCGCATTGCTTTCACGATGACACAAAACGGGCGCGACGATCGATAGGGCGCGTTCGACTGACCCTCCGAGGGCCATCGTCGATCTCACCGACGCCGTTCGGCGCTCAATTCGGCGTAGATTTGGCCGACCCGCTCGCGCGAGAGCTTGGCGCCTGGCCCGTCGGTTTCGATCCGATCGAGGGTTTCGGAGGCAAGGCGCAACGGAAGGGTAGTGAACGCCACGGTGCCTCGGCTCGCTCCACTCCGGACGAGCGCCTCGACATAGTGCGCCGCGTGGACGAGGTCTCGTCGCGCG
>JAAFHV010000034.1 GCA_013297655.1 Myxococcales bacterium
CCTCAAGGTAGGGGCTGCGACGGAGACCGAAATGAAGGAGAAGAAGGCGCGGGTGGAGGACGCCCTCCACGCGACACGCGCAGCCACCCTCGAGGGAATCGTCGCTGGCGGCGGGGTCGCCCTCGTCCGAGCGCAACGAGGCCTCGACGCGCTGAAGGTCTCCGAAGAAGAGCAGTACGGCGTTCGGGTCATTCGCCGTGCGCTCGAAGAGCCCCTACGCCAAATCGTGGCGAACGCAGGGCTAGAGGGGGCTGTCGTCGTGGCCAAGGTTCGCGAAGGGACGGACGACTTCGGGTACGACGCCGCGACCGAGACGTATGGCAATCTCATCGCGATGGGCATCATCGATCCGGCCAAGGTGGTGCGGGTCGCGCTTCAGAACGCCGCGAGTGTCGCGGGGTTGATGCTAACCACGGAGTGCATCGTGGCGCAGCGTCCGGTCGCGGAGGCCGCGGAGTAGGGAATCGATCGCAGCGCGCCTCCCGACGGCTCGGCGAGCCGGCGACGTGATGGCTTTGCGAGACCGGGTCGAGGGACGACGCCCGGACGTGCGACTAACGAACCGACTGGAGGAATCGAATGAACGTGGACAAGCGAAAAGAATACGTGACCCGTGACACGATCTTGCGGCTGCTCTCCGACGAGGAGATCGCTCGCGTGAGCACCGCCGAGACGGCGACGACGCTCGCCGACGGCGAGGAGTTCATCGACCTGGGTGCCCCTGAGCACGGGGTGCGACGAGCAGGAAGCGCGATGGTGTCGCCCATGGGTCAGGTCCTTCCGCGTAAGGCTCTGCTCCCGCACACGTGGGACCAAGTCGTGGGCCTCCTCGCCGCACACCGCTCCGAGGCCACGACCCGCATGCACCACCACTGATCGGCGCCCACGGCGCTGTAGTTCCGCTGACGGGGACCCGTGCGGATGGGTCGCTGCGGTGACACTCGCGCGGGCGCCGTCGTCGACGGCGACGCAGGTGAGCCTGAAGCATTTCGACGCTTCGATTCGGTCAGAGGACCTCAATGATCAACCGTCGTCGCTTCATCCAGGTGATCTCCGGTGCGTGCGCCGGCGCCGCGGTCGCGGGCTTGGGGAGGGCAGCGCAGGTCGGGCTCTTGCCGCGCTCCAGCGACCCCCTCGAAGCGTGGAGCGAGCCACGAGCGGGAGGTGGCCTTCGAGCGATCGTCGCGGCGGGGGTGCTCGCGGCGAACCCCCACGACAGTCAGCCCTGGAAGTTTCGCCTCGGCGAGAGCTCCATCGACGTTCACCTCGATCTCGGGCGCGCGCTCGGTCCCGTCGACCCGTTTCTTCGGCAAATGCACATCGGAATCGGTTGCGCGCTCGAGAACCTCGTCGTCGGCGCGACGGAGCAGGGGCTCTCGGGTTCTCCCGCTCTCTTCCCGAATCCGATGGACGCAACACTGGCTGCGCGGCTCGTCCTGTCGAGCAGTGACGGCCCCCCATCGGCGCACGTCGCCACGCTGCGCCGTCGACACACCAACCGCGGCCCGTACGGCCCCGCTCGCATCTCCGTAGGCGCCGAGGAGGCGTTTCGCAGGCAGCTACGCGACACCAATACCCATCTCGCGGTGTTCGATTCTTCGTCTGCTCTCGGTCGCGCGTTCTCCGAGGCCATCGATACGAGCACGCATGCGCTCATCGAGGACGAGCTCTTCATGCGCGCAACGGATGGGTGGTTTCGGTGGACTCCACGCGAGGTGGCCGCGCGCCGCGACGGACCTGCCCTCGATTGCGCGGGACTATCACCGATGATTCGCGTCGCAGCGCAGCTCGGCCCTCGCCAATCGGACGAGAGCTTTCGTCGCGCCTGGCTCGCGTCGACGCGTGAGGTGCACCTCGCGACGGCGGCAGCGTTCGGAGTAATCTCGGTGCGGGACCCGGCTCGCCCGGCGCAGCTCGTCGAGGCGGGACGCCTTTGGCAGCGGGTGCACCTCGAGGCGATACGCCACGGCGTAGCCATGCAGCCGCTCGATCAATGGCTCGAGCTCGTCGACAGAACGCGCGAACGAGGACTTGCGCCGCCGATCGCGACGAGCGTCGCATTCGCGTCGCGTGGATACACACCGGTGTTGATGTTTCGTGCCGGTCTCCCGCTTCGGGAGGCGTTGCCGAGCGCGCGCAGGGCTCTCGACGACGTTGTCTCGTGATCGCTTCGGCGTGAGCGCGCGCATCGATGCGCACAGATGTGTCAGTGCGCCTCGGCGCGATACGGGTCGGCAGCATCGTTGGATGCAGCGGATGGGATCTTGCAGTTCGGCCCTCATGGCGAAGAAAACGATTCACGGCTCGCTCCCGAGGCGCGACGCGCTCAAGCTTCTCGCCGTCGCGGCTGGCGGGCTGCTGGTGCTCCCAGAGGAGATTGGCTGCTCGTAGGAGTAGCCCCGCTCACCACGGTCGGCGAACTCACCGGGCGGGTACCTTTCTTGCGTTGCAACCCAGCCATGGACGGTCAACTTACGCCAGAGTTCGAGGGTTTCGCGCCGTGGTCGAAGCACGCCGGTCGGCGCGCTCATTTTTGCCCGAGCCGATTCCCGAGTCCGTGCTCACAGCGTGTTTCGACGTCGCGATCCGCGCGCCGAGCTCGCACAACCTGGAAATCTGGCGCTTCCTCGACGTGCGAAACGCCGAGACGCGCGCGGCGCTCAATCACCTCTGCCTCGATCAACCGCAGGCCCAGCAGGCGGCGAATCTCATCGTCGCCGTCGCGCGCCCCGATCTCTGGCGGCTCGGCGCCGAGCGCATGCTCGCGCGACTTCGGGCCGACGCGCGCGAGGGAGCTGCCGACGCCGATTACCGCGTGTGGCTTCCTCGATTGAAGAAGAAGTACGAGCTCATGGTGCCGCTGCTGTTCGCCGACGGGCCGCTCCACGTGCTGGCTCCGGCCAAAGCCGCGCTGCTTTGGGCGATTGGCCAGTTTCGCCCGATGATGCGCGGTCCAATCGGGAGATCCGAACAGCAGATGTGGGCGGTCAAGACCACCGCCCTCGCGTGCGAGAATTTCATGCTCGCGCTGGTCGCCGCGGGATACGACAGCTGTCCACTCGAGGGGTTCGACGAACCTAAGGTCAAACGCCTCTTCGCGCTGCCGAGCGAAGCGCGCGTGGTGATGGTGATCGCAGCGGGACGCCGTGGCCCCCACGCGCTCATTCCCCAGATTCGTCACGAGCGTGGGTTCTACGTCGAGCGCGTGTGATGCCGTGCGCGAGAGCGCGAAAAACGGGGAGCGTTTCGGTCCAGGTGGATCATTGGAGTCGAGCCGCTGCCCTCGGCGCGCTTCGTGCTGACTCGCAAGGAAAGATCGTGGCGCTCACGCCATGGCGGAGGTTCGATGTGACCGTCTTTGGGCTCATCCTCGCGAGTCTGCTGTTGGGATACTCGCGCCTCACGTTGGCCTGCAGCTCGCCGAGGTACGCGTCCGTCTCCTGGCGAGCGATCTCCCATTGCACCGCGTCCGTTGCCTGCCCCGCGTGATTTCGTGCGCCGGACATCACATAAACGACCGTGATCGAGCCGCCGAGGCACCGCGCGATCGTGACGGCCTGCTTTACGCAAATCTCCGAGTAGGGAGACCTGTCGACACAAACCAAGATTTCGCGGAGCGCGCGGAGATCGTGTTGGTGCGGTCGAATGTGGCTCACTCCATGGGTCGTCGCCCGGGGCGTCGAGCCCTCGCTTACGGTGCTCATGCCTACCCTGGAGCACGAGCCGTGCCGTCCGAAGCAAGCTGTCGCCGCGGCGTGACGCGCCCGCGATTGGCAGACTGCAAATCCGATTCGCGAAATGCAAAAGCGCGCCCCGTTCGCGAAGTCGGGAATCGAGCGCCCAGCGCGAGCGGCTGACGAGCCGATTCACGGAGCGGGTCGGCCGTCCCCCACCACGCGGCGCCACGAGCCCGTGCGTCGCGTTCGTGCGATCGCGAGCTCACGCCAGCGGCCTCAACGTAAGATCCCGTACGCGGCGATGACGATCCCGCGCTCTTTGTCCGGGGACGAGAGGCCCACGTTGGTGATCGTCAACCGCACCTTGGTGGAGTCGTAGTTGATGCACGAGTTCGCGACCAACTGGAAGACCCCGCCGCGCAGCGGCGACCCGAGGAGCACATTGTAGCTCGAGAGGTCAGCGCACTCGACGTCGACCCTGCCGCTCAAGCTGACCGCGAACGGAGAGTCGGACGTCAAGGCGAACGCGAGGTGCCGTTGGGGCGTGGGAAACATCGCTTTGCACGACTCGCAGCCGTTCTTGTCGAGCACGATGTGCCCGAGCGGCGTCCATCCCGATGGCGCGTAACCCCCCTGCGCTTCGGTTCGCCCGTGCGAAGAGAGCACGAGAGCCGCGCTCGTCAGGAGGATCGCGGCGAAGCGACGGAGGTGCATGCGCGACTCCGTGCACCCACCATGCCGCGCGAATCGTGAGCGGTGCACGAGGGCGAGCGAGAGCGCCGAGGGGCGTCGTGGACTTCGGACGGCACCGTTCGTGCTCCGAAGCGGGCTTCATGCGGTACGCCTTCGTGGGGTTCTTGGTTTTGCACGCACTCATTCACCTTATGGGGTTCGCCAAGGCGTTTGGTTTCGCCACGATGCCGAACCTCACCGTCCCCATCTCGCGGGCGCTCGGGGTCGTGTGGCTCCTCGCGGCGGTGACGATGCTCGCGGCGGCGGTGCTCTTTCTCGTCGCGCGGCAAGGGTTTTGGCTCGCTGGAGGCGTAGCGCTCGTGCTGTCGCAGGTCGCCATCGTCTCCTCGTGGCACGACGCCAAGCTCGGCACGCTCGCCAATGTCGTCGTTTTGGTCGGCGTGGCGCTCGCCTTTGCGTCGCACGGTCCTGCCAGCTTGTGGTCGGAGTACCAGGAGGCCACGAAGGCCTCGTCGGGGCAGACGAGGGAGCGCTCGGTGGTGCTCGAGGGTGACCTCGCTGCGCTCCCCGCGCCGGTGCAAAGGTACCTCCGCGTGACGGGCACAGTGGGGCAGCCGCGCGTGCACGACTTCAAGGCCGTGTGGAAGGGGCGAATTCGCGGAGCCGCGGCGGAGGCGTGGATGCCGTTCGACGCCGAGCAGATCAACGTGTTCGGTCCGCAGCCGTCGCGGCTCTTCTTCATGAGCGCGGCGATGAACGGCCTCCCTGTCAGTGTCTTTCATCGCTTCATAGGCAAAAATGCGACGTTTCGTGTGCGCTTGCTGTCTGCCTTCACCGTGGTCGACGCGAGAGGCCCGGAGATGGACCGCTCCGAGACGGTGACGCTGTTCAACGACGCGTGCCTGCTCGCGCCGTCGTTGCTGCTCGACCCTTCCGTAGTTTGGGAGCCGATCGACGCGCACAGCGCTCGCGCGCACTACACACGAGGCGCGGAGACCATCTCCGCCGACCTTCGTTTCGGGGAGAACGGCGAGCTCGTCGACTTCGTCTCCGACGATCGCTTCGGCGCGTCGGCCGACGGCAAGTCGTTCAAGCGCGCGCGCTGGAGCACACCGGTGAAAGACTACCGCCCGTTCGGCCCCCGCCGCGTTCCCATCTTCGGCGAAGCACGGTGGGACGACCCCAAAGGCGCGTTCACCTATATCGAGCTCGAGCTCGTCTCGATTGTCTACGATTTCGGCTCGCGCTGACGTCGTGAGGGGTGGCGTTGATAGCAGCGACGTGGCGACGCAGGATGCGCAAATCCTTTCGCAAATCGCGAAATGCATGACGACCGGCCCGCTCGCCGGGCGAACCCTCGAGCTCGTGGGGCGCGCCGATCCGCGCGGCGCCGAGGAGTACAACATGGCCCTCGGTGACCGCCGCGCGAACACGATCCGGGACCATCTCTCCGGGCACGGAATGGCGCTCGACAAACTCGCGCCGAGCTCGCGTGGGAAGCTCGACGCGGTCGGTACCGACGAGGATGGTTGGCAGCGCGACCGTAGGGTCGACATCTCGCTCCGCTGAATCAAGACGAAGCGCGCCCCTGCGACACCGCGAAGCGCTCGCCGCACGCGGCCGTGCTCTTGCAGGTCAGTCTCGTAGGGCGCGCGTCGCTCGTTTGTATCGCGTCATGTCGTGTCGATCCGCCAGCCGAATCCTCGGTCTTGGAGCGAGCCCCGCTCGTCGACCGGACGATGGAGCCCGTCAAGAAGGCGCTCGCCGACAGCAAGCGTACGATCGAGCAGATCGTCGAGGTCGTGCTCGTCGGCGGATCGACACGCATTCCCATGGTGCGGGAGCGGGTGAAGGCGTTCTTCGGCCGCGAGCCGCATCAAGGCGTAAACCCGGACGAGGTCGTCGCGGTCGGGGCGGCGGTGCAAGCGGGCGTGCTCTCCGGCGACGTGAAGGACATGATCCTCCTCGACGTGACTCCACTCTCTCTCGGCATCGAGACGATGGGCGCAGTCATGACGGTCATGATCCCGCGAAATACGATGCTGCCGACCCAGAAGAAGGAGTCGTTCTCGACTGCGTCCGACAACCAAGGCAGCGTCGAGGTTCACGTCCTGCAGGGCGAACGAGCCGAATCGAAGGAGAACCGTACCCTCGGCCGCTTCAGCCTCGACGGCATCATGCCTGCTCCGCGCGGGGTCCCGAAGGTCGAGGTGTCGTTCGACATCGACGCGAATGGCATTCTCTCCGTGAGCGCGAAGGACACCGCGACGGGGAAAGACCAAAGGATTACGATTACGGCGAGCTCGGGGCTAAGCGAGGCCGAAATCCAAAAGATGGTCCGCGAGGCGGCCGAGCACGAGGTGGACGACAAGGCACGACGAGAGCATGTGCTCCGCAGAAACCAGCTCGACAACCTCTGTTACTCCGTGGAGCACACCCTCGCCGAGCACAAGGCGAAGCTAGCGCCGGACCACGTCGCGGAGCTCGAGTCCCTCCTTCAGGAGGGTAGGAAAGCGATCGAGCAGCAAGACGATGGCGCGGTAACGGCGGGCATCGCGCGACTCGAGAAGGAGGCGCAGCGATTGACGACGTTGGTGCAGGAGAGCACGAGCGCGCAGGCGCCCCCCGTGGGCAAAGCTCCCCCCGCCGCCGGAAAGCCCGACGTCGTCGACGCCGAGTTCGAATAGGCTCGAGCTTCGCTTCGGGGCCGTTAATCTCGGGTGCGTTGCCGAGGTCGATTCGCACGACGCAAAGGGACGCGCGGTCGCGGGGGGGGCGGCCATCGGGGCAAAGACGTGAATGGCGCGTCGAAACGTCCCGTCGCCGCTCGGCACGCGTCGTGCTCTCGGATCGTTGCGCCGGAGCTCACGAAGGTGAGCTTCAGGCGTCAATCCCAGTGAGGAATCTCCACTGTCCAAGACAGACAGTCAGTTGAAGCAGGATATCGAGCGCGAGCTCCTCTGGGATACGGGTGAGTGACCGAGGGGGTCGACCTCTTGAAGATGCAAGTGCCCAACTGAGCATGACCGGTCATGCCGGCTCGCCCGCCACGTCGTCGACGGGCGAGGTAGCGGCGCGTTGCCACCGATAGAGAGTGGAAAGATCGATTCCCAGAATTTCGGCAGAGCGTCGCTTGTCGCCCCCCGTCGCCGCGAGAACGCGGGCCACGTGCCGCTCGCTGAGCTTCCGAAGGGAAACGAGCCCGCCGTCTTCGCTCGGCGTTTCCGGCGGCAGCTCCAAAAAGGCCAGGTCGGCCGGACCGATCGTCGCGTCGTCGCCGAACACGACGAGCCGCTCCATGACGGACTCTAGCTCGCGCACGTTGCCCGGCCAATTGGCCGCGTAGAGGATTCGTCGCGCGTCGTCACCGAGCTCCCGCACGGGCGACTCCGGCATTCGCGCGCGCGCGCTTTCGAGGAAGCCGTCCGCGAGGATGCCAATGTCGCTCCTCCGCGCTCGCAGCGGGGGGACAAGGAGTGGAAGGACGTGAATGCGGAAGTAGAGATCGTCACGGAAGAGCCCCGCCTTGACGAGCGCGGGGAGGTCGCGATGCGTCGCCGTCACGATGCGCACGTCGACGGAGCACTCCGCGTCCGATCCGACGGCGCGAACGCGGCCGGACTGGAGCACGCGGAGCAGCTTCGCCTGGAGGCCGATGGGCATGTCGCCAATCTCGTCGAGGAACAACGTGCCGCGGTGCGCTTCGAGTACGAGGCCGCGCCTCGCCACGTTCGCGCCGGTGAACGCGCCCCTCACGTGCCCGAAGAGCTCGCTCTCGAGGAGGCTCTCCGGGATCGCCGACACGTTCACCGCCACGAAGGGGTGCTCGCGCCGCGGCCCGCTGGCGTGAATGGCGCGCGCGACCAGGTCCTTGCCGCTCCCGGTCTCGCCCTGGATGAACGCAGGCGCGCTCGAGGCGGCGACGCGCTCGATACGCCCCTCGAGTGCCAGCATCTCCGGGTGATTGCCCATTTGCGGCGCGCGTGGGGAGAACGCTCTCGCGCGAGGCTCGCTTCGGCGAACGAGGCGCCTGTCCCCGGTGTCGATCGCGCGGCCGACCCCGCTGCGGCGCTCGCCGATCGCGCTCGCGACGAGCCCCTCGAGGACGCGGACGTCATACGGCTTCTCTACATAGCCGTAGGCCCCTCGTTTGGTGGCGTCGACCGCGCCCTTCACGGACGTGAACCCGCTGCAGAGAATAACGGGAAGCGCAGGATGCAGCTCCACCACCCGGTCGAGCAGGTCGAGCCCGTTCATCCCGTCCATCTTGATGTCGGACACGACGACCTCGAACGGCTGGCGGGCGAGCGCGATCAATGCCTCGAGCCCATTCGCAGCGCTCGTGCACGAATAGCCACTTCCTTCGAGCGTTACGCCTAGCTGCAATGCCACGTCGGGGTCGTCGTCGACGATGAGAATGCTCGCGCCTTTTGGAGGCAACGCCGGCAAGGGGAGAGAGTACGTACTTCCTAACGTCATGAAATTGCTCCTGAACGTGCCGACACGGCCGCTTGCCGCCGGAGAATGGCTCCGAGCAACACGAGCACCAAACCGAGAACGAAGTAGGAGCCGTGGAGCGGCGCCGAAAATGCACGAAGGAGCAAGACTTGCACACCGATCCATCCGCTCAGGAGGACGCCCACCGCGACGACCGTCGCCGGAGCGAGCGCGTTTCGGCGCAACACTGCCGCCGCGCTTATGAGCGGGAACAACCCATTCACCACGAAGAGAATCGCCCCCGGAACGCGGAAGCTCGTAAAGCCGGAATACCGCAGCAGAGAAGTCGGCATTCGCATCGACGTCCCGTCCGGAGAGAGGAACAACATCGTTCCACAGACGAGGGCCCCGCTCGCGAGCACGATCTCGAGGCCGACGGTGATTTTTGCGGTCGCGCTCAGTGATCGCGTATGAAAAACGAAGGGGTCAGCGTTCGAGGTGGTGAGAGGGCGAGATTGGCTCATAGGTTTTCGCGTCGTCCGATCCCGTGCGCACGTCGGCGGCTCTCGCGTCCTCGCCTCAGCAAAATGGGGGCCGCCGACGTGGGTGCGCTCGCTCTCCGGCGCGACCCCGTCAGATTGACGTGGACGTCCATCGATGTGATGCGATCCGCCCCCGTCCCCGCCCGCAGGATAAGCGCGCGTTCACCATGCGCGAGCTGCGGCTGGCCTCGATTCGGAAGCGGGACGCGCTCCGGGCAGACCCACGGTTCGCCTGGGCACTGGCCGTGCCGTCGCCACATTTGGCGTGTGCGCGGCGAATTGGCACTTCGAAAGCAAACGCCGTAGCTCGATTGGCCGGGATTCTTCGTGCAAAGCCTCCGATCGCGCCTCCCTCACCGACGACGCGCCAATACGCAGGCGTGTCCCAATGGGGCATTGTTGCACCCGTGCGCGCCGCGACCGGCCCGTGCGCGCATCGCTCTGGCACGTAGCCTGCACCCGTTCCGTTCCAGGCCCGGCGCGCCGACGACACTCCGCCGTCACGGCGCGCGGCGGCGGCGGAGGCCCTCGTGCGCCGTTCCGACCCACGTTCGAAAACGAAGAGGACTCCCCATGAAAGCGACCCGCACCCTTACGAACCAACATGACGAAGTCCGAGAGATGTTTCGCCATCTCAAGAAGGGTAATGGTCATACCGGCGAGCTCGTTCAGCTCATGGCGAGCACCCTCGTCGCGCACATGCTCGTCGAGCAGGAGCTCTTCTATCCCGCGTCGTTGTCCGCGGTGGACGACGACCACCCGGAAAAGCCGGCGCGTCGAGAAGAACGCGTGCTCGAGTTTTACGAGGACCACGCGACCGCGCGGTACATGATCGAGCGCCTCGTGAGGACCGCCCCCGCCGACCGCACGTTCACGGCGAAGCTCATGACGCTCCAGAAGCTCGTGCTCGATCATTTCGAGGAAGAGGAAGAAAAGCTGTTCTCGAAGGTGGAGAAGCAGCTCGGCGAGCAATCCGCGGTCCTCGCCGCACAGATGGACACTCTCTTCGAGCGGACGAGGCGAAGTGGCTATGCGGTCGGCCGTGACGGAGCGGCCAAGACGGCCTCTTCTCCGCTTCGTCCTGCAAAGGGCGTGCGGCGCGTCGCTGCCGTTTTGGAGTGAAGGAGGGGCCCGCGCGCACCTTTCGACTTCAATCGTCGAAGACGCGCGCCGCCCCCGAACGAGCGGCGCGTGGGTTATGCGCGAGTGACTTTACGTCACGGCAGTCACTTCACTTCGCAGGTCAAATCTTCGGTCACGAGCTCGAGTCCGGCCGCCCCCGCGTCGCGCAGATAGGCCACGATGAAGCCGCCCCCGCTCTTCGCGAACAGGCGCGACTCGGTCGCTCGCTCCTCGTTCGTGGTCACGGCGTGGGGCTTTCCGGAGGCGCGGAATCCGGCGGTGACGGGCACGATCTCGAGGTGGCCTTTGCCTTTCTCTGCGTCCTCGATGTAGGCGAGCCAGCGCTGGCCCTTCGCGTCACGCAAGAACTCGGGGCGCCCCTCGGTCTTGCTCTCGTCCTCGTCCGTCAGCACCGGGGTGAACGCAGCCGGCATCGCGTGGGTGTCGCCGGGGATGCGTAGCGCCCGGAGCGCGAGTCCGTCCTTCGATGTCGCGACCGCGGTGGAGAGCACGTCGTCTTTCCCGTCCTGGGCGAGGTCGGGCATTTGGAACGTGCCGCTGTATTGCGTAATCCCGCCAATCGGCTTTTTGTCGTGGCCGACGATGAGCGCGACGAGCTTGCCCGGCGTGCGCGCAGCGACGAGGAACGACGTGTCCGAGAGCTCGTGCGACACCGGAATGTCGTAGCCCGCGAGCTTGAACGGCGCGGTCGTGACCGGCATGCTGGTCGCTGCCGCGCGCGCGCCGCCCTTGCCCTGCTCCACGAACAGATTCGCCGCTGCCTTCGCGCCGTCGCCTTCGACCACGAGCTCCGATCCGACGATCCACTCGTCGTCGTGGGCGGCGTCGTAGAACGATCGGCAGTCGCGCACTTCCTTGTATTGTGCACCTGCCTTGAGGATCTCGGCGCCCTTGAGGGCGGCGAGGGGGTCCTTGGCGTGCTTCGGCTCGTCGAGGTAGGCGGGACCCTCCCACGAGACCCACGTCTCGGCGCGGTCGACGGGGCCACATACGACCTTCCGGGTCTTCGTGACCTCCGGCTTTCCGGCGGCGGCGGTGGTCTTGAGCTCGTCGCGGAAGTCGACGAACGCGCGCACGGTGGTGCCCTCGATCTTCACCGGCGTCACGCGCCAGACGATGCGCACGCCCTCGCTCGGCTTCGGCGCCTTCGCGAACGCGGAGCCCGGGTCGACCGTCACTTTGGCCATCTTCCCGGTGCCGCCGGGCGAAACGGTGAGCACGTACGGCGTATTGCCGATCGCGAACCCTAGCGCGGCCTGGCCGCCCGGGAGCGACACCTGGGTGATGCCCGTGGTCGCGTTGATGCCTTTCGTCCAGACCTTTTGCGCGTCGACCTTGCACACCGGTTCGGCGGTCGGTGCCGGCGGTGCGGGCTCGGCGCTCGGCGTCGCGGGCGTGTCCGCGCCGGCGCTCGGTGCGCTCGAGGGCGCGCTGCTGGGCGCCTCCTTCGGGGTGTCTTTGCCTGCCTTGTCTTTGCAGCCGGCGATCGCCAATAGAGCCATCGGCCCGAGCCACCCGAGCCGCCGAACGCGCTTCGCAAACGAGAGTCTCATCATGGCGGCTAACGTATCCGCGGCGCCACCGAGCCCAAGCAGAAAAACCACGGGCGCCGCGCGCCTCGGAAATACCGCTCGAGGACGGTGTGGGGAAAGGTCCGCGACGCGATTTTGTGAGGCGCACTTGGCGGAAAGGGGGCTCTCGCGCATGCTTCGGCCATGCGAGTTTTCCGGGTTCGCGCGTTCATCGTTTTGCTCTCGTCCACGATGTCGGTGGCCGCGTTCGCGTCGTGTGGCACCTCCGCCGGGGTCGACCCCACCGTCGACGGAAGCACGGTCACGCCGCTCCCCACTGGCACCGCGCCGACGACGAAGAACGGCCTCCCGTGCGACGTGGATTCGGTGCTCGCGAAGAACTGCCGGAGCTGCCACGGCGACACGCCCTCGTTCGGCGCGCCGATGCCGCTCACCTCCTACGAGACGCTCGTCGCGCCCTCCAAGGCCGACCCGCAGAAGCGGATGATCGACCTCGTCCTCAAGCGAATCCGTGACGACGCGGCGCCGATGCCACAAGCCCCCAACCCGCGCCTCTCGGCGGCCGATATGGCCACGATGGACGCGTGGGCGAACGCCGGCGCGCCGCGCTCGGAGGCCGCGTGCGGCGGTGGAACCGACTCCGGCACCGTCGCTCCGCTCGACTGCAAACCCGATATGAAGATCGGTCCCGCGAACGCATGGGCGATGCCTCAAGCGGCGAAGAACGAGTACGTCTGTTACGGCGTGGACGTGACGGCCGACGACGACAAACACGTGATCGCCCTCGCGCCGCGCATCGAAAACGCGAAGATCGTGCACCACGTGCTCATCTTCAAGAGCGATACGGCTTACCCCACGAAGCCGCAGGAGTGCCCCTCCGGTGGCTCGCTCCAGTGGCGCCTCATGTACGGTTGGGCGCCGGGCGCGAAGAACATGGTCCTCCCCAAGGAGGCCGGGTTCGCGCTCAAAAAGGGCCAGTCCACCCACTTCGTCGTGCAGGTCCACTACAACAATGCGCAGGGCCTCCCCGCCGAGACCGACTCGAGCGGCTTCGACCTGTGCACCGCTGCCCCGCGCGAGTTCGAGGCCGACGTGCTCGCCTTCGGCACCACCCGCATCGACGTCCCGCGCAAGAGCAGCTCCGACCGCACCTGCACGTTCAACATCCCCGCCGCGCTGACCGACTCGAAGCGCATCTTCGCGGCGATGCCGCACATGCACGAGCTCGGCACTGCGATCGAGACGAAGCTCTACAAGGGCGGCACCGGCGCTCCCATCGATCTCGGCACCGTGCCGAATTGGGACTTCAATACGCAGTACTGGCAGCCGCTCGACGCGAACATCAAGTCCGGCGACGTGGTGAAGACCCGCTGCGCCTGGAAGAACACGACCGACACCGACGTAGGCTTCGGCGAAAATACCGAGGACGAGATGTGTTACTCGTTCACGCTCTATTACCCGCGTATCGAGTCGAACCTCTGGAGCTGGACGTTGCCCGCCTACAGCGCCAACTGCGTCGATACTCCCAAGTAGGGCGCGCCGCTCGTCTCGGCACCCGCTCGTCTCGTCGCCCTCGCGCTCCAATGCACGAACGCCTTCTCCGAATCGATCGGGAAGGCGTTTTGCGTCGGGGGCTCGTGAGGCGTCGCGCCGTTTTGCGCGACCTTCGTAGACTCAATGGGCGGAGGGGGGCAGCCCGGGGCCGGCTTTGAAGAGGGGGCCGGGAATGGGCATCACCACGCGGCCAGCGGCGGAGTTCACCAAGGTGGCGAGCGCGAGCCAGAGCGCGATCCCCGCGAGCGCGACCGTGCAGAGCGCGATCGGGAGCGCGAACATCCGCGAGTGGGTGAGCTCGTTGCCAATCCGAAACGCGTAGAGCAGCACGATGTCGAGCAGGAACGCGAAGAGCAATTTCGAGAAGTAGCCGAACGCGAACATCAGCACGACGAAGATCATGATGAAACACACGTCGACCGCGAAGACGACGTGGCCATTCGGGAGCCTGCCTTCCGCCAGATTCGTGAGAGACCAGTAGTTCATTCCCCAGTTGAACGCGAACGTGGTGAACAGCGTGCCGCCGAGCAGGTTCTTGTTCGCGAGGGCCATGAGCCCGGCGACGAGCTGGCACCCCCCGCCGAACAAAAGACAGAACATCGCCGCCGTGCGCAGCGCATCGGGGGTGACGGCCTGACCGAACGCGACGGGCAGGAGGGCAGCGCAGCCCACCGCGAGGCCGAGGAGACCGAGGGGGCTCGATTCGGCGAACGGCTGGGGCGCGGGGGCTTGGGGCGTAGTCGCGGGAGTCTCCATGGCGAACCTTCTTCCGAGTCGGCGGGCGTGACGGGCGAGCCGCTCCTTACCTCGGAATTGTTGCGGCGCAAAATGGTCGCGACGACCCCCGCGATTTTCGTTCCCCCGCCACCTTCAAGCTTCGTGCGGGCCTCGAAAAACACCGCGCTTCTGCCTCGCGTCGCAAAAAATGCTGCGCTGCACAATCACGCGGTGCGGTCGGTCTCAGGGCTGAACGCCGAGCTGGAACGGCGCGTTCATGAGGTCCTTGTCGACGTTCATGGAGAAGAGGCCGCGGTCGGTGAGGGTGCCTCCCGCGTCGAACTTGAGGGTGCGAATCCCGGAGACCTCGATGACGAACACGGTGCCCTTGAGCGCGCCCTGCGTCATCACGACGGGGCCGGTGGGCAGCTCCACCTTTCGTGCCGTCGCGATCTTCGTCCCGAGGGTGAGGGGCGCGGCCTTCGTGGGGTCGAAGGTGGCGGGCACGTAGGCGTCGACCGTGTCGCTCTGCACGAGCAGCCACGCGTTGCCGAATGGGGACACCACGAAGGCCTCCGGGGACTCCACCTCGATGGTCTGTTTGTTCGCCATCGTGGTCAGATCGACCACCGCGAGGCGATTGCCCACTTCGATCCCGGTGTCGGTCACGAACGCGTACGCGCCGTCTGCCGTCACGGCCACGCTCGGAGGCAGCGCCTTCGTGTCGCCGAAGCTCGCCAAGCTCTTGGTCACCTTCGCCTGCGATCCGCTGGCGGGGAGCTCGAGGAGGTGCAGATCACCGGGCGCACCCGAGGCGGCGCCGAAGTACACCGCGGTGTCGTTCACGAGGCTCAAGTGCCGTGATTTTTCGGACGGGACGACCTCGCCCACGAGCGCCAGCTTGCCGTCGCAGCCGAGGCGCATCTCGTAGAGGCCACCGCCGTTCGACTCGGTGTTGTCGTCGAGCACGAACACGCGCGAGCCGGTGCGATCGATCGTGACGTGGTCGGCGGAGAGCTTGCCGAAGCCGGGCTCGACGATCGTCGCCGCGCCGCTCGCGTCGAAGGTCACCGTGGCGAGGCCCGCGCCGCGCCCGAGGGGCACGACCGCGATCGCGCCATCGGGGGTGAAGGAGGGAAAGCCGTTCGTGGGGCCGGACATCTCGAGGACCGTGCCCTTGCGTGAGAGCGCGCCGTCGGCGGCGACGTCGAGCACCTCGAGCAGCTTTCCGTTCGTGCCGTAGCCGCCGCTCGGCTCCTTCGAGCGCGAGCGCGCGACCAGCATTTTCCGCGGTCCGTCGCCGCGCGGGGTCGCGTGGCACGTGACGATCGGGAGCCCGGCGTCGGCTCCGGGCGCCGATCCGTCGGCTCCGGGCAGGGGCGCGCCGCCGTCTGGATCGCTGGCGCCGCCGTCGGCCGTCGCGGCAGGATCGCTCGCGCCGCACGCATACGCAAAAGCCGAGGCCGAGAGGGTGAGCACGAGCGCCGCGAGATTCCCTAGGCGATTCATCCGATGCACCTTTTCAGAAACGCGGCCACCGCGAAAGCTCCTCCTTTCGGGCCTCTCGCGCTTCGCTCGGTCGCGGTGGCCTTCGGCTCCGGTGCGTGTTCCGAGTTTTTTCTGTGCGACTTCGGGCTAGAGAGCGTTCCGACGGGAAACACGATGTCCTCTCTGCCCTCCTCTCGACCGACCGCGCGCCTTGGCTTCCACCTTCGATCCCTCGTGCTCGGCGCGGCTTCGATTCACCTCTTGGCGTGCGGCGAGATCCAGCTCCCTCCGCCCGCGGCTCCGGCGAAGATGCTCCCCGCGCCTCCGGAGGTGCCGAGCGATCCCGTCCCCGAAGGCGGCGGTCGCCTCGTGCTCGACGCGAACGGCGAACAGGCCCGCGTCGTGGAGGTAGCGGGAACCACCGTGCAGAGCCGCGGATACACCTTCAATTTCATCGCGCAACGTCCGGTCTGCGCGAGCACGCCCTGCGTCGTCGACGTCCCGCGCGGGCCCCATCACCTCCTCTTTCTCTCCAAGACCGACGAGAACCGCGGCAGCGACGTGGAGCTCGACGTGGGCGCGCGCCCGCGGGTCATTCGTCACGCGATGGGCGAGCGGATCGAGCACGGGGCGCTCAAAGCGGGCAGCAACGTGGCGCTCACGCTCGGCATCCTCGGGGCGATCACGGGCGGCAGCGTCATGTTCGCCGGCGCGCTCTCGAGCGGGGTGAGCAGCGATCCCACCAGCAACGCGGGCAACGGAACCCTCACCGCCGGCGGCGCGGTGCTCGGGATCAGCGCCGGTGTGCTCGCGCTCGGGATCACCCTCGGGATCTTGGGCCGCACCGAGGTGCGTAAGGGCTCCACCACCGAGTGGCCTCTCGACACGAATGGCAACGAGGGCGCGCCGCGAAACAGCCCCACCACCACCCACGTACGCCTCACGCCAACCTCGAGCGGGCTCGGTCTCACGTTCTAAGTTGCGATCTTCGAGGGTTTTTTCCGTAGGATCGTGAGGCAACCCATGCGCGTCCCGGTTCTCGTCGTCGCCTCTGCGTCACTCGTCGCCAGCCTCGCGGCGTGTGTGCTCTTCGTGCCGGGCCCAGAGGAGACGACGGGGAGCACCTGTGGCCTCACCAGCGACGAGCGCGGCACCGCCTGCGGGACCTGCCTCGCGTCGAAGTGCCAATCCGCGCTCGACCTCTGTTGCGCGGAGGGGCGCACGTGCGAGTCGGTCATCCCGGCCGTCGCGCTCTGCGAGGACGACGAGGAAAAATGCGCTGCCGCAGGCGATGGCGCGGCCGAGCGCGGCCTACGCGCCTGCGCGAGTGGCTCCTGCGCGGACGCCTGCGGCGACGGCGTGCCCGCGAAGGACAGCGGTCCGCCCTTGGAGGTCGTATGCGAGAACGGCAGCGGCCTCGGGAGGTGCTTTTGTCGCGCCCTCTCCGACGCGGGCTCGTCGAGCGGAACGTGCGTGTCGCGATCGTATTACCGGTGCTGCGCGGAAGAGGGATATCCCACCGTCGCGGGCAAAGCGTGCGCGTGTTTGCCGCGTTATTGCCTCCGCGACAGGGCGGCTCGCTCGTGCACGTGCAGCTATTTCGAGTCCTCGTCCGGCGACGCGACGAGCTCCTGCTCCGCGGCCAGCAGCGGCGTGTGCTGCGAGCTCGAAGGTGGCCGTGAGTGCACCTGCTACGACGATCTCGATCGCTGCCCGAGCGGGACCGAGGTGTCCTCGTGCACCGAGAGCGGGCTCGCATGCTTGAAAGAGAGCGAGGACGGCGGGACGGCAAAGTCCGTCGCGCGGTGCTCTCCGTAGGCGTCGATCGGTCGCCGACGCACGGATGCGATTCGTCGAGTGCAGCCGAGTCCGAACGCGACCGGGACAAAAACGAAGCGCCCGGACCTCTCGGCCCGGGCGCTCGCCATTTACGTGTAGCTGATCGTTACTTCTTCGCGGAGGGAGCCGCGGCGGGCTTGGGAGCGGCGGGAGCGGGGGTCGCGCCCGGCGTCGCGGGGACGGCAGGTTTCGCCGAGGGAGCGGCCGAAGCGGCGGGTTTTGCGGAGCCAGCGGCGGGAGCAGACGCCGACGGCGAGGCAGGTTTCCCGGAGCCCGCGGCAGCAGCGGCGGACGCGGACGTTCCCGGCTTCGGGGCGACGCCGGCCTTCGGTGCCGGGCCCTTGGGGGTAGGGGCCGCCTTCGCGCTCGGATCGGCGCTCGGCGTAGCGGACGTGATCTCGGCGGCGCTCGCCGTCTTCTTGATGTCGAGCTCGAAGCTGAACCCGCCTTGGAACTGCGAGGGCGCGCCCTTCACACCGTCGTGCAGGTTGAGCTTGTATTTCCCTGCTTCCAGCTCCACTTCGGCCGCGTCGTCGCCTTCGTGGTGGAGCACCTCTTTGCCCTTCGAGTCGGTGAGGGTCACGATCGGATCGAGCGGGATCTTGATGGTGGAAGGGGCGCGGGCGTGGATCTCGAAGGTGCCGGGCTGGGTGACGGTGAACGTGAAGGTCTTGCCCGTGTCGTCCGTGATCTTGCCTTTGCAGACTTCGCCGGGCTCGGACTGGTCGGTGATCTCGCAGGGATCTTTGTGTGCGGAGGGCGGGGGATCCTCGCCGAAGATGGCCATCGGCGCGCCGGACACGACGCACAGACCCGCAAAGACGGCGCCGATGATCGCGTTGCGCTTGGTGGAGCCGACGAGGGCGGTGCGGCCCTTTCGTGACATGAGGAGGTTGCCGAAGAGGCCCGCTTCCTGGGTAATTCCACCACCGACGAGCTTGCCCATGACGAACGCAGAGCCGTCCGGACGCACGATGGACTCGATGCACTCGACGCTGTCGGCGCTCTTGTCGCCGCCGGGGGAGCTGACCGACCATCGGAAGTTTCCGAAGGTGACGTCGCCCCAGGCCACGCCCTGGACTTGCTTCGCGGACTGCTCGTAGTCGGTGTCGATGCCCTTGGTGGAGTCGATCGCGACGTGACCGGAGCCGTCGTTCAGGTAGAAGACCGAGCCCACTTTCTGGGTGGTGATGTTCGACGAGCCCGTCTCGCGCTTCATGCCGTTCTCGGTGCGCACGTAGCGGTGCCAGTTCTGGCGGAGCTCCACCTTGTACGCGAGGCAGGGGCGGTTCGAGACCGGCGAGTAGAGCGGCTGCTGCGGCGCGATGATCGTGCCCTCGCAGCTCACGAGCCCCTTCGCGTCGGCCGACGCGGGGTTCGCCGCGACCTCCGCGGTCTTCCGGAACGGCGCCGCGAGGATCTTGTTCATCTTCCGGTATTGCAGGAAGGCGATGAGCGCGGGGACGACCGTAAAGAGGAGTACGAGAATGCCGAACGAGTGCATGACAGCCCTTCTTGAGGGAGAAGCCGATCTCCCTGCGAGCACGGTCCTACGTCGTCCGTTCGGGGGTCTTCCCTGACGATCCGTCTACACGGTGTCTCTTTTTCGAGCGTCCGCGAGAGCCCTGAAATCACTGAGAAATACGAGGAAACGCGCGCGCTGGCGGCGTTGACTGCGTGAGCCTCGGGTGGCCTCGCCGGTTAGCGCAAGGCGTCGAGGACGGAGCGCACGGTGGCGACGGGATCGTCGGTCGTCTTGGCGCGGACGAGCCTCCCGCCGCGCGCGAGGAGGGCTTTTTCCCATACGCCGCGCGAGGCAGCGAGGGCGCCGAGGTAACGCTCGCGCGCGTCGCCGTCGGCGTCGACGACGTAGTTTCCCTCGAGCGACGAGAGGCGCGTCGTCTCCTCGAACGGAAAGTCGAGCTCGTCCGGATCGAGCACCTCGAGCACCACCACCACCCGCCCTCGCATCGCGATCGCAGCGACCGTGTCGGCGGCGCGATCGCCGAGATCGAGGAGATCACTGAGGAGCACCACCGCCGAGCCCCGCCGCGCCGCGCGCGCGATCGCGCCGATGCCCGCGTCGAGAAGGTCCGCGTCGCCCGTCGCGTCGCCTTGCGCGTCGAGCGCCTCCAGCGTGCCGACGAGGCGCTCGAACGACTCCCGCCCGCTCGACACGGAGAGCGACGGCGAGGTGCCCCCGATGAACGAGCAACCTACGGGATCTCCTCCGGAAATGGCGACGCGGCCGAGCGCGGCGGCGACGAGGGCGGCGAACGCGAGCTTCGCCCCCGGGGCGCGTGAGCCGCGGTAGGCCATGCTCGCCGTCGCGTCGATGCAGAGCCGCATCGCGCGGTCGGTCTCGGTCTCGAACTCGCGGACGAGGAGGTGCTCGTGACGAAGCATCGAGCGTCGATCGAGCCAGCGGAGGTCGTCGCCGGGGACGTAGGGACGGTGGCCCCCGAACTCCACGCCGGCGCCGCGGCGCGCGCTTCGATGCGACCCGGCGTACACGCCTTCGGCCACGAGCCGCGCCCGCATTCGGAGCGGCGCGAGGCTGCCCCAGTCGATCGCCTTTCGGAGGACCGTGCCTTTGCTCGTCGTCACGGGAGGCCGACGTTCGGCGCCGGGCCACCGACGACGCCCTGGTCTTGGCGAAGGAGCGCGCGAGCGAGCGCGACCTCCATCAAGTCGAGGCCGCCCTCGGCGATCGCCTTTCGAAGCTCGCCCTCCGCCGCCCGCGCGTCGCCCGAGAGACGAAGGAAGAGGGCGCCATAAAAGAGCGCTTCGGTGCGTTGTGCGGGGCTCCGCGCGGCTTGGAGGAGATCGGCGGCGGGCACCTTTCCGAGGCCGAAGGCGGCGATTTTTCCGATCCAACGGGGGTCGTCGGCGGCCTGCGCGAGCACCTTCTCGGCGAGGCCTTCGGGGGCATGTTTGGAGGCCGGCTCGCGCTCGAGGATTCGTGTCCACAGCGCGTAGTAGACGAGATCTTCGCGCGCGAGCTGGGACGAGACGCCGCGCGCGAGGCCGCTCTGGGCCCCTTTCACGTCGCGTCGCAGGAACGCGCGCGCGACTTGTTGGCCCACCGTCGCGGCGACCTGGTGCTTGTCGCGCGACGAAGCCTCGTAGGCGCGATCGAGGGCGCGCTCGGCGGCCGGGTTGTCGCCGAAACGATCCAAGAGCTGCGCGAGCAGGCGCTCCACCCGCGCCCGCATCTCGCCTTCGGCCGAGGGGCGTACGCGCGCGAGATCTTCCAGGGTGCGTCGGTAGACTGCGCGCGCGCCCTCACGATCGCCTTCGTCACGGAGGAGATCTCCCTGGAAGAGCAGCGCCTCGCCGCGGAGGGCCGGATCACGGAACATGTCTTCCCGCGTGAGCGCCTCGCGGAGCTTGTCCTTCGCGTCCGCGATGCGCTGGCCGTGCGCGGAAATGCGTGAAAGTGCTAGCAAAATGGCGCCCGAGCGCTCGTGCTTCGCGGCGTCGCCGAGGAGCGCCTCGGCTTCCTTCAGGTGCCCGTGGCGCAGCTCGACCTCGCCCATCGCCGCGCGCACGCGTGCCGAGCTCGGGACCGTTCGCCGCGCGAGCTTCGGATCGTCGGCCATCGCGAGGAGCGGCAGCGCCCCCTCGAACGTGCGCCGCGCGCCGGCGAGATCCTCGAGCTCCGCGCTGCGCAGGATCGCGAGCAACGTGAGCGACATCGCGCCGCTCAGCACTTGCGGCTCGGGGTGCGCGCGAACGGCGTCGACGATGATCGAGGGCGCGGCCTCGGGCATGCCGAGATCGATGAGCCCCTCGGCGACGACGCCGGCCGACTCGGGGATCGAAGGATCGAGGCGGTACGCCTCCATCGCGATGCAGAACGTGACGGTCCGCAGGAGCTCGAGATCTTGCGGCGCGTCGTCGCCGTCGCGCGAGGGAGCGCGAAGGGCACGAAGGAGCGAGAGCCACGCCGGCGCCTCGGCGCGATCGGCCACGTGCTCGAGGGCGGCGAGGATGTCCGGGCGGAGCAAATCGCGCGCGTCTGCCTTCTCGATCGCGGCGAGCGCGCCTTGGGCGTCGGCGTCGCGCAGGTGGAGGCTCGCGAGCACGGTGGGCCCGGTGCCGAGCGCGCGAAGGGCTTCCACCGCCTCGTCGCGTTCGGGTTGAACTCGACGCTCGCGAAACTTCCGGCGCACCTCGAACGACTGCGCAATCCAAGCGGCGGTGCGCGCGCTCGCCTCCTCGCGGGCCTCGATCGAGGGCTCGAGCATGCGCCGCGCCACGGCGGCGGTCTCGAGGGCGCCAGACGACTGCATCGCGCTGCCGGTCGCGGTGGCTTGTGTCCACGACTTGACGGCCTCGAGGTGCTCGCGGGGCTCGGCGCGCTCGTTCTCGGGGAGCACCTTCGTGAGCATCTCGTAGATGGCGCGCGCGCGCCCGTCGTCGCCGCGGCGGGAGAGCTCGAGCGCCGCGCCGCGGAGGGCCTTCGCGCCGTCGGGGCCGAGGGCGCCCTCGGTGAGCTCGCCGGTGCGCACGAGGGTGAGCGCGCCGCGGACGGCTTGCGTGCCGGCGTCCGGGTTTCGCTCGTCGAAGCGAGCGGCCGCTCGGGTCATCTGCCGGGCGAGCACACCCGCGAGCCGAGCTTTGCGTTCGCTGCTCCCCGGCTCCGAGAGGAGGAGCTCGCGGACGGCCTTCGGGAAGCGCGCGTCGGTCACCGGCTCGGACGCGAGGGCGAGGGTATCCGGTGTGCGCGGCGGTCTGCTGGGGTGCGAATCGCACGCGCCGAGGGTGAGGGTGAGCGCGAGCGAGGTCACGACGGTGGCGGCGGCGAGGCCCGTCTTGCCGAGCGCGGTACGAATGAGCGCGAGCCGCATGGGGGAAGTGTACACGAACGGGCTCTTTTTGTGCCATCGCAGCGCGAAACGTGATTCCCCGGACGGACGGGCCCTCGTACGCCTGGACGAGACCGCTGCCTGCTTCACGCCCGCGGACGCGTGTTCGTCGTTCGATCGGCGCGCGTCCGGCTCGTCCCCGAGGCAGGCGCGAGTGGCGATTTTCGCGACGCTCGAAGAGGAACATGGCTCCGCGGCGCGTTTCGCGTACGAGCGAGGTCTCCGCGCGGCGCTCGTCGCCTCACGAGCAGAGCCGCGAGAGCTCCTCCGCATCGGCGTCGACGACGAGGGTATCGTCCGCGCCAATCTTGCGGTCTGGCGTCGCGCGCTCGTAGACCCGCGCGCGAGACAGACGGAGCACCCGCACGTCGAGCTTCGCTTCGAGCGCTCCTACCGTCGTCCCGTGCCACGCCGCGAGGGCGGGGAGCTCGCACACCACCCGCGGGCGATCGTCGATTCGATAGGCGCTCTTTACCCCTGCGAGGCGCGCGGAGAGGGCAATCACGGGGGCCGACAGGGCCGACGTGGAGAAGCTCTGATCGAGCTCGAGGGCGCCGCCCACTTTGGCGGCGAGGCGCTGATCGAACATGCGCATGATGACGCGAATCTTTGGATTCATTCGCTTCGCGTCGAGGGCTATCTCGAGGTTCGCGAGGTCGTCGTTCGTGGCGCACACCACCGCCTTCGCGCGCGCGATCCCCGTCTCTGCCAGGAGCTCGTCTCGCCGCGCGTCGCCGACGATCACCGGCACGCCTTCGGCCTGGAGGGTCTTGACGAAATCGGACGCCTCGCGGTCGATCCCGACGGCGTCCTCGCCGAGCGCACGGAGCTCCTCCAGCACCCGGTAACCGACGTGCCCGAGCCCGCAGACGACCACGTGATCCTTCATTGCCGACGTCATGATCCTCACCCAGAGCGCGTGTCGACGCTCCGTATCCAAGAGCTCTCCACCTACCTTGACGATCCCTTCGCCGACGAGCACCGCTCCGAAGATCGGGGTCACGAAGAACACCGCGCGCGCCAGCGTCGTCGCCGGGAGCGGGTCGGTCGGCTCGAAGAAGAGCTGCGTGTAAATGGCATATACCGTCGCGCCGAAATCCCCCACCGCTGCGCCGTGGCGAACCACGTCCCACCGCACCAAAAACGACGCGACGACGGTATATGCAGCCATGATCGAGAGGGCGGGGCCGAGGCGCCTCACCACGTAAGCTGCGATTCGCGCGCGCACCACCGCGCTTCGGGCGAAACGGGCGCGAATCTTCGTCTGCGGCACAGGTCAGACGTACCACGGTTCGGGTCCGCCGCGTGACGCGCTCGGATGCCGCATGGGAGGGCGCGACCAGGATCGCGCGAGTCCCATGTTTCGTGCGACCGTTCGGCCGGCATTGCGGTGGGGCCCGGCATTGGCAATGGGTTCGTGGGGAATCGACTTCGCGCTATGGTAGCCCTGGTCTGGCGCTCGGGTCGGGGGCGCGAGACGGTCCACATGTACGCCCACGACGCTTTCACGCAGGAAGAAACCGACGAAGCTTACGAGCTCGACGAAAGCGGCATTCGCGTCGTCGGCCGAATCGGCACCGGAGCGATGGCCTCCGTCCTGCGCGCGCTCATGCCGGACGGCCGGCCCACCGCGGTGAAGCTCCTCATGCCTCGCCATATGGCAAACCCGGAGGTGGCGGAGCGCTTCGTGCTCGAGGGCGATCTCATGCGCTCCGTGCGTTCGCCCCACGTCCCGGAGATTTACGCGACCGGCACCACCGAGAGCGGTCAGCCGTACTACGCGATGGAGCTCCTTCACGGCGTCGATCTCGAGCGCCTCCTCGAGGAGAGCGAAGGGCCTGTCCACGTCCACGACGCCATTCGGTACGGGCTCGAGGCCTGCGCCGCGCTCGTCGCCGTGCACGGCACGGGCATTCTCCACCGCGACGTGAAGCCAGCGAACCTCTTCCTCGCGCACCGGCAAGGCGAGCTCCCCACGGTGGTGCTGCTCGACTTCGGGATCGCGAAGCGACTCGCAGGCGACGGCGCGCGGGAGACCACCGCCGGTCTCGTCGTCGGCACTCCCAGCTACATGTCGCCCGAGCAGGTCCGCGGCGCCGCCGACATCGACGTCCGGTCCGACGTGTGGGCGATCGGCACGGTGCTCTACGAGCTCGTCACCGGGCGAGCTCCGTTCGAGCGCGATCTTGTCGCCGACACGCTCCACGCTCTGCTCTATACGCCCGCGCCGCCGCTCCGAAATACCCACGGAGACGTCCCCGAAGGGCTCGAAGAGGTGCTCCTCCGTTGCCTCGAGAAGGAGCCCGCGCATCGGTTCGCGACCGTGGAAGCGCTCGCGCGCGCCCTCGCTCCCCTCCACGACGCGGCGGTCCGCTCGCGCCGCTACTCGGGGATCGAAGCGCGCCGATCGTCACCCGCTTCGGCCCCGCCGCCCGCGCGCGGTACCACCGCGGAGACGATGATCGACGAGACGAGCTTCGGGCCCAGCGACGCCGACGCGGGCGAGGACGAGGACGAGCCTCCACCCAGATGAGCTCCCCGCGATGCGTGGGATCCGGATCTGCCCGATCCCCTGATCGTCGCGGCCCCCGAGCGCGCCCGAAGACAGGGGATCTGTGATATGAAAGTTAGTAATATCATGGGCTTGCGTGTGGTCTATGGAGTGGTCCGGTCGTTGCTGAAGGAGTGCTCAACCAAGGAGCCTTCCTCATGAATCGCATCGTCTTCGTCGTACCTGCCTCGTTTCTTTTCCTCGCCTGCACCGTCGAGACCGAGGTCCCCACGCCCACGCCGGCTCCCTCGTCGTCGACGGAGGCCACGGTCCCGGCCACCGGCGCGAAGCCCGAGGTCGCGTTCTCCTGCTCGGGCGCGATCTCGAGGCGAACGGCCGGCCTCGGGGGCGTCGGGCTGCGCTGCATCGGAGGAGGACCGAACGTCGACTGTGGCGGCCCGGCGACCCCCTGCGCGGCGCAGGACGTGGCCTTCTCGTACGCTCCCCCGGCGACCGACTGTGACGTCGGTAAGCGCGTCTTCTTTTGGAACGGCGCCGCGTGTGTAGGTCAGACGATCGTCGGCGGCAGCGGCAATCTGGTGTGCAAGGGCAACGACTGCGAGAAGCTCTTCGACAGCGAAGCTTCGTGCGTGAGCGCATACTCTGCTTGTCCGAAATGAGCGTTGGCCCTTTGAAGCGACCCCGCCGGTGAAATCCTCTCCCTCGAATGCAAACGACCGTGCTGCGTCGGCCGTCGCGGTCGCGCGTGGTCGTGCGCATTCCGAGGGCGGACGGCGGCTCGGCCTCGGCGGCTGCCTCTTCGCGGTGCTCGCCGCGCAATCGCTCGTCCCCGCGTGCCGCGCGCCGACGCAGGTGACGGTCGAGGTGGTCGGCGAGGTCCCGTTTCGCGAGGGAATGAGCGTCGCGGTGCAAGTCGCGCGCGCCGGCGACGTGGAGGCCGCGCCGCTGAAGTCGGTCACGAGCGCGAGGTGGGCGTTCGGGCAAACCATCGGGACGGTGGTCGTCGCGCCCGGCGAGCAAGTCACTGAGGCCGACGTGAGGATCGTGCTCGCGCTCGGCCGAGCGCCGGAGTCGTGCACGCGCGACGACGCGGCCGGATGCGTGGTTTACCGGCGTCGGGTCGCGTTCGATGGCGCGAGCGTCGTCCGCGCCGTCCTCCGGTCGTCCTGCTTCGGGGTGTACTGCGACGAAACCACGTCGTGCCGCGACGATCGCTCGTGCGGCACGATGACGAGCGACGAGCCGGCCCGCCCGGCCGAGCGAGCGGAGGGAAGCGACACGTACGCGGCGGTCGTCCTCGCCGACGGACCACGCCACTACTATCGGTTCGGCGAGCCCGAGGGCGCAAAGGTGGCCCGCGACGAAATGAAACACGCCGATGGCACCTACGAGGGCGTGCGCCTCGGGATCACGGGGGCGATCGCCTCCGCGACAGGAGCGGCGTACTTCGATGGTGTCCGCGCGCGCGTGTTGGTCCCGAGGCTCGAGGAGCTCCCCGGTGCGCTCACGCTGGAGGCGTGGGTCCGCGTCGACGGCGACGAGCTCGTCGATCCCGTGATCCTCCAGCGCATCGACGCGCGCAGCTCTGGGAGCTTGTTCGGGTATCGCCTCAGCTTGCCGTCGAAGCGCAGCGTGAAGCTCGAGCTCTTCCGCGAAGCCAAGGTCGACCTCTACGCGGTGCCGAGCGACGCGCCGTTGCCCAGCGACGGGTTCGGCTTCATGCACGTCGCCGCGATCGCGGATCGAGGGCAAATCAAGGTGTATCTCGACGGCGTGCTTGCGCGCCAGGAGACATATCCGGACGGTCCGTTACCGCCATCGGGCGTTCCGCTCCTGATCGGCGCAGGGACGAGCACGCACTTTCGCGGCGCGATGGACGAGCTCGCGATCTACGATCACGCGCTCGACGTTGGCGCCGTTCGTAGGCATGTCGAGGCTGCCAAGCGGCGTTGAAAGCCGCGCGTCACGTCGCTCCGGAGGCGCGCGCACGTCACTCCGGAGGCGCGCGCACGTCGCTCCGGAGGCGCACGCACGTGGCTCCGGAGGCGCGCGCACGTGGCTCTTGAAGCGCGCGTCGCATCGCTCTTGAAGCGCGCGTCGCATCGCTCCGAGCCTCGACGCGCGCGCTCGGTCAGCCCTCGCGGCGGGCGGGCTCGCGGTCGGCGGCGGGCTTCGCCTCCGGCTCGACGGCGGTCGTCTCCGTGGGGCTGCTCGCGCGCGCCGCGGCCTCGCGACGGGCCTCTTCTTCGCGCTCCTTCTGAAGCCTCTTCTCTTGGAGGTTCGCGGCGCGAGCGGTGCCGCCTGCGCGCCCGATCTCCGCCATGTGCGAGCGGTTCTGGCTCACGACCTCGCCGCCTTTGCGTCCAGCCTCGCGCGCCTCGGCGGAGTCGAACTGGTGGGCATTGCCAGACTCGTGAGCTGCGCGACCCCCAACCGACGCGATTTGGCGCTGCTGCTGCGGATCCATGGAGGCGAATCCTCGTTTGCGGGGCTCTCCTGCGCGCTTGGTGGTCATCTTCGTATTTGTGGTGTTGTTGGTGGCATTGTTGGACATAAGGATCTCCCTGTTTGCGCACCTGGACCGCGCTTCGACGCGGCGTTGGTCCGGTCTGTCCACCCTCCACTGCACCCTTCGTGCCCAGGCGCGCGGCGCGGCTCGGACGGCTCTCGCGCTGCGGGCGTCCACGCTCGATCGCACATTCGAGCCGAGCTCGAGCGCCCTCACTTGCGCAAACGGCATGTCAAAAGTTGGGGGGCGTTGCCACGGATTCCGGGCGATTGGTGCAAAACGCCACACTGACGAGGCCGCTGATTGCCTCCTCCGGTGGATCGCGTGATGCACCTCTTGGCGCGCCATACCCCTGTCCCATCGTGCGTCTCCGTGCGCCTGCGTGCCTCGCTCGTGCGGCTTCGAGGCATCGATCGTTCGACCCGCGGGCTCGAATTCGGCCCGCGCGCCTCGCTACGAGGGCGACGTCTCGTTCGGCTTCGCGCGGTGGCTCACCACGATGGACACGAAGAGCGAAGCGAACCCGAGCACGAGCGCGATACCACCCCACGCGACGAGAGAGTGTGGGGTCGGCACGAGACCCGCGACCACGAGCGCGTGTCCCAGGAGCGCCGCGAGGTAAGCGAGCACGACCCTCGCGCCGATGCGAATCACCATCACCGCAGTGACGAGCGCGGCAGCAAGGTCGAGCGCCCACACGTGTCGCGGGAACGATCCGCCCGTCCAACCGAACGTCCACAGGGCGAGGTGACCCATCACGAGGGCGCCCGTCCACAGGCGTACGCGCTCGGCGGGGGACACGGGTTCCATCCGCTCGAGCGGCGCGACGATATCGCGAGCGCGCTCCGTCTCGTCATTGGGTACCCGATAGGGCGACCGTTCGTCCGCAGCCCCGTGCGTCGTCCACGTGCGCGTCGGCACGAGGGAGAGCGCACGAACGATCAGCAGCGCCGTCACGATCGCGGCGACGAACCAGAGCTGGGCTGGCAGCGCGAACGCCGCGAACGCCACGCTGGCGACCGCGATCACCCACACACGAAGCTCGTGGCGCTGCTTCGCGAGGAGCACCGCCGCGATCGCGGGGAGCACACGAAAGAGGTCTATCGTTCGTTCGCTCGCCCAGAACGCGACGTGCAGCACGAGGAGGACGGCCCAGATCGCGAAGGTGGCCGCGACCCCGCGCCGGAGCACCGTCGTCCCCCACGCGTCGAGCGCGTCGCGCGACGTCACGCTCTCGTCGAGCCGCTCCGGGAAGAGGGCCCCGAGCACGAGCGCGAACGCTGCGACGAGCGTTCCGGCGCCCTCCGCGCCGAGCCTAGGGAGCAGATACGGGACTATCGCGAGGCCGAGCGCGCCCGTGATCGCGACGGCGAGCGCGCGCCACCCGAGGCGTAGTCGAAGGGCCCAGCCAAGGGCGAAGAGCTTCCCTACGAAGGCGGCGAGCCAAACCATCGTCGGCGCGACTCCGGTCGTCCCGAGCACGCCGCACATCTCGGTGTGGAGCGTGAGATCGCCTTGGTAGACCACCGCGAGCAGGGCCATGAGGACCGCAGGTCGTCTCTTTCCTCCTCGGTAGAGGAGCGCGGCGCCCCCCACGAGCGCGCCCGCGTAGAGCTCCGCGACGACCGCGACACCGAGCGGCCCATAAAGGCTTCCCTCTCGCGCGAGCCCACGCGACAGGAGGTTCAATCCGGTGAGCACCAACATCGCGCTGACGAGATAAATGGGATTGTACTTTATGAACCAACGATGGAAAAGCGCGCGCCAATAGGCAATCTCGCGGCCGGGAGGGGAGTCGTCGATGGCGTGGTTGGTCGGGGCATCTTCGCGCGGAGGTGGGAGCATGCGGCGTCATCGAGCAAGACATGTGCCTTCGTGCGCGGCCCCTCCCGCCCGCGGACGACGCGAAATACACGCTGCCAGCGCGCCCTGACGCATGGTCTTGGGTGCCAAACTGACAATGCGAAACGCCACGGAGTACAACCTGTCAGCGGCGCACTCGGAAGGACCGACGAGAGGCTTCGGTGGCACTCGGCGCGGAGCGAGGTCGCTCGCGACGGGGCCGAATCAGGATTCGCGCGGCTCGTCGAACGAGGGGAGGGTGAAACGGAACGTGGCCCCCCGCCCTACGGCGGCCTGCGCCCAAATCCGTCCGCCGTGTTTCGCGACGATGCGCTTCACGGTCGCGAGCCCTACGCCAGTGCCCTCGAACTCGGCGCGCGTGTGGAGCCGCTCGAAGGCGGAGAAGAGGCGGCTCGCGTGCGCCATCTCGAAGCCGGCGCCGTTGTCGCGGACGACGTATACCGGGCCTTCCGCGGAAGGCTCGGCGAAGAGCTCGATGACCGCGTGGTCCACGTTGCGGCTGTATTTGTGCGCATTTCCGAGCAAATTACCGAGCGCGGCGCGGAGGAGGGAGGGGTCGGCGTGCACCTCGAGCCCGTCCGCGATTCGCCACGTCACGACGCGGGTGGGAGCCGACGCGGTGAGCTCGTCGGCGACGGCGCGGGCGAGCTCGCCCAAGTCGATCGTCTTCCGGACCACCTTCGTGCGCCCGAGGCGCGCGAGCTCGAGCATGTCGTCGATGAGGATGCCCATCCGCGACACGCCGTTCATGATGCGCTTGAGGTACTCCTGCCCCTCGCCGTCGATCGTGGCGGCGTAGTCCTCGCTCAGAGCGAGCGCGAAGCCGTGAATGCTTCGGAGCGGGGCGCGGAGATCGTGAGATACGGAGTAGCTGAACGCCTCGAGCTCGCCGTTCATGGCCGCCAAGCTCGTCGCGCGTCGTTCGAGAGCCTCGTTCAAGCGTAGAATCTTGGCCTGCGTGGTCCGACTCTCGGTCACGTCGGTGAACGTCCACAAATGACCGTGGAAGACCTCGCCGTCGCGCACGGGCACGTAGTCGCGTTCGAAGACCCGGCCGTCGACCGTGTGGATCACGTCGCGGGTGGCAGCGACGCGAACACGCCCGAGCTCGTCCGAGCGTCGCAGCACTTCGTCGGCGTTCTCCACGAGGTTGCCGAGGTCGCGGAAGAACTCGGCGCTCTGGCGGCCGACCAGATCGGCCGGGCGCGCGTCGGCGGCGAACATGCGACAAAAGGACTCGTTCACGACCACGAAGCGCCTGTTCTCGTCCTCGACGAATACGCCCACCTCGAGGTGTCCTACGAGCGACGAGAGCCGCGCCGCTTCGCGTGCGAGGGAGCGCTCGTTGGTGCGAATGGCGGTCACGTCCTCGCTCGAGACCACGAAGTCGGCCTGCTCGAGCGGCGATACGACGTGACGAAGGAGCTTCGTGCCGTTTTTGCCTTGGAATGGGAGCTCGATCGACCTCGTCTCGCGGGTGAACACGGCCTCGGCGGCGAGGCTGCAGACGGCGGCGCCGTGCCCGGCGGCCAAGAGCGTGTAGAGGCTCTTTCCCTCGAGCTCCTTCGCCGGCACCTCGAAGAGCTTGCTCGCTTGCTCGTTGGCGAGGGCGATGAGCCCGCTGCCTTTGCACGCCACGATCGACGTCGGAGAGCCGTCCATGACCGCGCGCTTGAGCTCGAGGGTGCGGACGAGGAGCTCGGTTTGGCGCGTGCGCTCCGTCACGTCGCGTAGCACGGCGGTCATGAACCGCTTCGCGCCGACCTCGTAGCTCCCGAGGGCGGCCTCGATGTCGACCTCGTGCCCGTTGGCGTGGAGCGCACGAAAGGCGATCGCCGACCATTCCATGGTTCGTTTGCCGGTCTTCAGGTATTGCGCAAAGCCCTTTTCGTGGGCCATGCGCAGACGCTGCGGCACGATGTTGGTGAGCGGTGAGCCGACGAGCGCCTCGGGGGCATGGCCGAGCACCTTGCGCGTGGCGGTGCTCGCGTAGACGACCATCCCCGCCTCGTCGACCGTGAGGAGCACGTCCGGGGTGCCGCGCGCGAACGCCTCCGTGCGCGAGTCGTTGACCAACCGCGCGAGACGCATTCGCTCGTTCTCGCCGTCGATGCGCGCGGTGATGTCGAACACGTATCCCACGAAGTGGGTGACCGCTCCCGCAGCGTCTCGAATCACGTGCGTGAAGTCGTAGATCCACATGACGCGACCGTCTTTGTGGCGGAGGCGATAGGGCTCGTGCTCGAACGCGGGCGCTCCCGAAGCGCTCCCCGCGGCGACCTCGCTTCCCACCCTCCCGATGTCCTCCTCGTGAACCAGCGCCGCGTACGCCACGGCGCCGCTGACGAACTCTTCTCCGTCGTATCCGAGCACGTCCGTCACGTTCTTGGAGACGTGCTCGACCGGCCAGCCGTCGACCGCGCGCCAGCAAAACAGGACGACCGGACCGCGCTCGAAAAGCGCTCTTTCGTCGAAGATACCCACCCAGCAACAGGCTCTACGATCGTCGCACGGCCGTCAACCGCAGCGCTGCGTCGACGGATAGAAACTAGGTTTATCCGGATAGGCTCGTCGCCGTGACACGAGTCGCCGGCGAACGACGCGACGAGGGGCGTCGAGCTACGGCGCGCTCTTCGTCTCGCGATGCACGGTCGTACCGGCGGGTACGTCGGTCGCCCGCAGCCCAGCGAGGCGAACGAGGGCGAACGGTGGCCGCGGCCCGGAGACATGGGCGAGCACGAGGTCGGCCTTCGCGCGGGTCGTCGTGCCGTCGGGCCGCACGAGCGTCACGTCGATGGGGCCCTTTTGGTCCTGCGGCGCGACGATTTTCGGGGCGAGCTCCACGCCGCCGCGCACGTCGTACGCGTCCGTCACCACGAGGAGAACGTCGCTCATGTTTACTCTCTCGCCATCGAAAGGCCGGGGGGAAGATCGTCGTCGAAGAGGCTTGCCTCCGCGAGAGCGTCGTCGGGGAGGACCACGTCGCGCACCATCGCGATCCACGGCACCTCTGGGACGGCGTTGCTCGTCTCCAGCTTTTGAATCGTGAGCGCGCGCACACGCTCGGACACGTCGCGCGTGCGGTCACCGGTTTTTCTCGCGAGGAGGGCGGCCGCGCGGCCGAACGTGCGGGAGTCCTTTTTCCAATCGGCCTTCACGAGGCGCTCGAGCCACGCTTCGACGGGGGCGACGGGGAGCACGTCGTGGAAGGGGCCGTAGCTCGGAATGCGCGCGCCGATCTTTCCGAGCGCGTCCCAGAGCCGCGCGTCGTCTTTGGCGCGTACGCGATCGAAGAGCCACTCCCCGAGGAGAGCGCGCGCGCGTGGTCCGATTCGCTCGAGGCTCGCCGCGAGGAGCACGAGCTCGTCCTGCGCCTCGGGCATGCGCTTGGGGCGCTTCGGGTTGGTCTCTTTCGGCGCGAGCACGCTCGCGGCATAGTCGGCGATCGCGACCTCGACCCGCTCCGAGAGGCCCTGCGCGACGCGCCGAAACGCGACGAAGAACGCAGAAAATCCGCGCGCCTCGTCGGGGAACGCGAGCTTGCTGTCCCACGTCTTCTCGAAGATCGCGATTCGCGCCGCGTCGCCCGGCATGCCTCGACCGGGGCGGAGGCCGTGACCGGCGAGCTGAAACCATACCCGTTCGTGGTCGAGGGTTCGTTTTCGTGCGCCCGGGTTCACGAGCAGCTCGTCCGCGATCGCGCGGGAAGTCTCGGCGGGCCAGGTGCCCTTGTCGCCCAAGATCCTCTCTAGCTCGCGGACCAAGTCCTTCACCGCCCGCGGCTCGCCGTCCGCCTTCTTTCCGAATGCCTGCGCGACGAGCGCGAGCGCGCGCTCCCTAGAATGTGCAGAGTGCACGCGATCGATCGATCGTGGCGCGAGGCTCGGCGGGGGGAGGCTCGGGAGCGCGACCGACTTGGGCTCGTCGTCGGAGCGCTCGAGGCGAAACGCGAGCCGGAACGTGCGCGCCTCTTCGGCCACGTGCCGCGCCCCGGCCTCGTCCCTGACGAGGGCCAAATCGAGAGTGCCCACTTGCGAGAGCTCGCCCCGCAACGTGACCTTCGTTTGGCCCGTCTCGCTCGCCTCGCCCAGCTTCGCGACCAGATCGGGGAGCGGAAAGTGCTTCCCCTCGTCCAACGCGACGATCGTTCCGGCAGGGCTTTTGTCGAGGTCCGACGCATGGAGGGAGAACTTCGCGCGTGTGCCGAGCGTGAGCAGGAGGGGCTCGCGCGTCTCGTGAACCGCGCCTTCCTCGGCGAACCGAGGGACCACACAGACGGCCTTCTTCTCGCTCGCGGTGCCGATACCCACGAAGTAGCTGCGCGAGCTCCCGCCGCGAATCTTGCCACTCTCGCCGCGCGCCAAGAGGCGAGCGTACGTCGCCGCTCCTCGCGCGACGGCGAGGTCCGGATCGGCGCTCGGCAAGAGCCGCACCGGCCCGTCGAAGCAGTCGGTGAGGGAGCCGAGGAGCGCGTCCGCGAGCCGCGCCGCGCGGAAGACACCGCCGTTGAGCAACACCGCGCGCACGGCGCCTTCGCCCGCGTGACGCGCCAAGAACGCGGCGACGTGGCGCGTGATCGCCGGGTCGTGCTCGTAGGGGAGGCCGAGACCGCGGAGCGCCCCTCGTGGCCGGGCAGGGGCTTCGTCACGCGCGACCGCTGGGAAGAACCCTCCCGTGACGATCGTCTCGGCGAGCGCGCGCGGGAGCGTCGCGCGTCGCGTACCGCCGACCAGCTTCGCGCCCTTTCCCACGAGCGTCACCGTCGCTTCGGCGACGTCGGTCGAAAACAGGAGCTCCTTTGCGGCGCGGCACGAGGCCGCGAGCTCGCCGAAGCGGGCAGGGGAGAGCTTGTCGCCCGCTTGCACGAACCTCTCCTCGAGGGCGTGCGCGAGGGCGAGGTCCATGTTGTCGCCGCCGAGGAGCAGGTGCCTCCCGCTCGCGACGCGGGTGAGGCTCGGGCGTGGTCCGTCGTTCGTGACCCGCACGAGAGAGAGGTCCGTCGTGCCCCCGCCGACGTCGCACACGAGCACGAGCGCCTCGGCGCCGAGCGAAACGAGCGCCTCCTCCGAGCCTTCCTGGGCGATGAAATCGTAGAGCGCGGCGACCGGCTCTTCGAGGAGGCGGAGCGTCCCCCCGAGTCCGGCGCGTTCGGCGGCGAGTCGTGTCAGCTCGCGCGCGTCGTCGTCGAACGACGCGGGCACCGTGAGCGCGACGATGCCTTCGGAGACGGGAAATTCCGCGTGACTCGCGTTCCATGCACGATGCACGTGGTCGAGCACGCGCAGGCTCGCGTCGAGGGGAGAGAGCCGCGGCCCATCGTGCGCCAAGTCCTCCGCGAGGCCGAACGGGAGGATCGGCGCTTTTCGGTCGACTGCCGCGTGGCAGAGCCAGCTCTTGTGGCTCGTGATCCCGTGGGTAGGCACTTCGCCCGCGCGCGCCTTCGCGAACGCGCCGACCAAAAAATCCGGATCGCCCACGACCTCGCCCGCGAGCGGCGCGTAGAGCGCCGACGGCAAGAGGCTCCGCGCCTCCTCGGTGTCGCGCGTGACCCGCTGCGGGACCGCGAACACGCGCGGCACGGTCTCGCCCGGGGGCACGTAGCCCACCACCGTGTTGGTCGTCCCGAGATCGATCCCGAGCGCAATTCCTCTCACGAAGGCTCGCTCTCGCGGACCCCGAGCTCCACCTTCCAGCGCTCGCCCGGCACGCGTGGCGACGTGGGCACTGCCTCGACCAACAGCGTCCCCACCTCGGTCACGCTCGCGGCGAGGCGCACCGGGACCACGTCGCCGGCGAGCCTCCCCTCCGCGGGGAGCTCCACCTCCACGGGGGACAGCTCCTCGAGCGCGGCGCTCGGGGTCACGTCGATCTCGGTGCCGGCCACGTCGTCGCGGCGGGTCGAGGATCCGAAGAAACGGAAGCTCACCCTCTCGCCCACGACGGCGCCGAGCTCGATCGCAAGCTCGACCGGTGGGCTGCCCTCTTCGAGCCCGAAGGGCGCCACACAAAGCGCGCTGAGGGGCGGCGCGATCCCGGGCACCGCCGGCGCAGCGCCTTCGATCCCCACGTAATACGCGCGGGCGGTCCCTCCACGAATTCGCAAGCCTTTCCCACGCTTTACGAGGGCATAAGCCGCCGCTCCGCGCGCCACGGCGAGGTCCAAATCGGCGCCGTCGAGCTCACGGACCGGTGCTCCCCCCGCCTCGGCGCGCCACGCGTCGAGGCACGCACGAACACGCGCGCGAAGGAGAGGGCTCTTCATCACGCCGCCGTTGAAGAGCACCACCTGCGGCAACAGCATCGTGCTCTCGGACGTCTCCGTGCGACCCTCGATCGCGTCGAGGGCGCCCCTCTGGCGCGAGAGGAACGCGGCGAGGTGGCGGGTGACCGCTGCGTCTTGGGCGTACGGCAGACCGAGCTGCTGGAGGCCCACACGCGCACGCACCTGCGGCCGCGCGTTCGACGCGACGACGGGGAAAAACCCCTCGACGAGCGTGGTCTCCACCTCGGCGCGGAGGAGCTCGGTGCGGAGCGTTCCGCCCACGAGCTTCGAGCCACGCGCGGCGATCGCGATCGGCGCGCTCGCAGGTGCGCCCTCGCCGAGCAAGGTCTCCTTCGCTCCACGCGCCGCGTGGGAGAGCTGCGCGTGTTGCTGACGATCGATCTCTTTGCCGGCCGCGGTGAGCTTCTGCGCCGCGACGTGCGCGAGGGCGAGGTCCATGTTGTCGCCGCCGAGCAGAATGTGGTCGCCGACCGCGACGCGGCGGAGCTCGAGCGCGCCCTCGGATTCGCCCGCGTAAATCGCGGAAAAGTCGGTCGTTCCGCCCCCCACGTCGCAGACGAGCAGCACGTCGCCGACGTGGATGTCCTTTCGCCATGCGTCGCCACGGGCAGCGAGCCACGCGTAGAGCGCGGCCTGCGGCTCCTCGAGCAAGGTCACGTTCTCCAGCCCGGCCGCATACGCCGCTTCGACCGTGAGCTCGCGGGCGGCCGCATCGAACGACGCGGGGACGGTGAGCACGATCTCTTGTTTGCCGAGCGAAAGCTCCGGATCGCCCTTCGCGACGGCGTGCTCCCACGCGTCGGCGAGGTGCTCCAAATAGCGGAACGAGGCCTCTACCGGGCTCACCTTTTCTACGTCGTCGGCCGCGCCGAGCGGCAAAATCGCGCTCCTTCGATCGATGCCCGCGTGCGAGAGCCAGCTCTTGGCGCTCGCGATCACGCGGTTCGGAGCTTCCACTCCGCGCGCCCTCGCGAGCTCGCCCACGACGTGCGCGCGGGTGTCGTCCCACGGGAGCGGCATGCTCCCGTCGGAGGCGTGCGGCGCGTAGTGGAACGACGGCAAGAGCGCCTTTTCCCCGAGCGTTCCCTTCGCCACGAGCTGCGTGACCGGGAGCACGTCGATCCGCGGCGCTTCGTCCCCCGCCTCGGCGTACGCGAGGGCGGAGTGGGTGGTTCCGAGGTCGATCCCGACGACGTAGCGGCTCATAGCTCCACCTCGCTCTGCGCGATCACGCTCGAATCGTGGCCCTCGAGCGGCAGCGGCAGCTTCACGTCCTTCGCGCGCCATCCGCGGTGCTTCAGCGTCCCGCTGTAGGGCCCTTCGCCCGTCACGTTGCCGGTGAGCTTGGTCGTCGCGGCGTCGAAGCCCTTCGCGAGGGTCACCTTCGCGCCCTCGTCGGAGGCGTGGATCGGCTCGAGGGTCACGTGGTCACGGAGCGCCTTTTTGCAGCCCGAGTGCACCACCCGCGCCGCCGCGCCGATTTCCGCGTCGTCCGCGCCGTCGAGGTCCTCGAGCAAAAAATCGACGAGGCGGCCCTCGCGTTGGAGGAGGGCGAGGAGCGTGAGCGCGGCGTCGTTCGAGGGCGGCTTCGGGGCCTCTTTTTTCGGCTCTGGCTTCGGCTCGGTCGCCTTCTCGACTGGCTTTTCTGCCTTCGGCTCGGGCACGGATGCCGGGAGGGCGGGCAACGACTCCCTGACGAGCTCGGCTCTCGCCGCGAACGCGCCGTCGAACAGCACCTTGAAGAAGCAGGCGAACGCGAAGAAAAAGCGCGCGCCGAAGGACATTTCGCTCGGGGAATTCGTCACGCGGGCAAGGTAGTCCACCAAAAAGCCCGCGGGAAGGTGGCGCCGGCCCCCGCTTTCCCGCGGCCGCGGGCCGGTTCGGAGGCAATGGTTGCATAGCTCACGGTTCTTCGACTACCGTACCGCGCCAGAATGGCTCAAAAGCGTGTGGTTCTCATCGTTCGTGGTCGCGTGCAGGGCGTGTTCTTCCGCGCGGCCGCGCAGCGCGAGGCACGAAGGCTCGGCATCACCGGGTGGGTGAAGAACCGCAACGACGGCAGCGTCGAGCTCCTCGCCGAGGGCGAAGAGGACTCGATCAAGGAGCTCACCGGCTGGGCCAACCACGGCCCCTCCGCCGCCCGCGTCGACGGAGTGGACGTGCGTTGGCGGGGCTACACCGGCGAGTTCGCCGAGTTCAGCATCGTCGAATAGGAGAAGAAGGGGTGGGCGTCGCGGGGCTCGCGGTTTCGCACGAGCGTAAGCTCACACGAGCTTTGCCGAGCACGAGCGCGGCTACGACGCGGGCGTCGTAGCGAAGAGCTCGAACACGTTGCCGTCCGGGTCACGAACGAGCACGAAAGCGCCCCCGAGGGACTTCATCGGCGTCTTCGGCGACACCACCGTGCCGCCCGCGCGCACCACCTTCGCCATCGCCGCGTCGAGGCTCGGCACCTCGACGAGCACGACGGGAGAAGGGAGGCCGATCGCCTTCTTCACGATGCACCCGTTCACGCTCCCGGGGCGCTTCGCGACGAACGCTTCGTCGCTCGGCGCGTTCACGACGACCCGATAATCGTAGGTCGGATCGTCCTCGTGGGTGGAAGGTCGCACGTCCCACCCGAAGGCGTCGCGGTAGAACGAGGCCGCCTTGTCGACGTCGGCCGCGGGCAAGCTGAACCACGTCACCGGCGCTTCCGCCGCGGCCTCGGGCGCGCGCGGCGGGGCGGGTCGCGAGCTGCACCCGATGGAGACGAGCGCGACGATCGTGACCGCGACCCGAGCGCGCGGGGCACGGGGCTTCGACGGATCGCTCACTTAGCGCCTCCCGCCTCGAACGACAGGCGTTGCCCGAGACCACCGTCGAGCGCGAGCTTCGCCCCCGTCGTGAAGGTCGCGTCGAACGCGAGGAACATCACCGCGCGCGCGATCTCCTCCTCCGTCCCGTGACGGCCGAGCGGGGTGATCGCGTCCCCGAGGGCGGAGAAGCGCGCGCGCGATGCGTCGTCGAGGCCCTTCGTGCCCATCGTCTTCGTCGCGACGAAGCCAGGGGCGATCACGTTGACCCGCACCCGCCGAGGCACGAGCTCGGCCGCGAGCACCTGCGCGAACGAGACGACCGCCGCCTTGCTGCCCGAGTACACCGCCATCCCTGGCGTGCCCCCGGTGTCGGCCACCGACGAGGTCACCACGATCGCCCCGCCGTCGCGCACGAGCGGCGCGAGCGCTTTGAGCGTGAAAAATGCACCCTTCGTGTTCACCGCGAACTGGCGATCGAACGACGCCTCGGTGACCTCCGCGAAGGCGCCGAGCTCGGCGACCCCGGCGTTCACGAAGAGGAGGTCGAGCCTGCCGAGGTGCTCACGAACGTCGGCGGCGAGCGCTTCGATCGCCGCGAGCGACGTCACGTCGGACCGCACCACGCGCGCGCGCGGACCGAGCTCGCGCGCCGCCTCCGCGATCGCACCCGGATCGTTTCCCGTCACCACGACCTGGGCACCCCGCGCCACCAGCGCTCGCGCCGTCGCGAGGCCGATGCCGTGCGAACCTCCCACCACCACCGCGTTCTCGTTCGATCGTGCATTTATCGTCGGCTCCTTTGTGTCGCCGTATGTCTACGCAGCGAGAAGACGAGGCGGTAGAATGCAAAATGCAGCCGTATCGTCCACACTTGTGGACAATCCAAAGGACCGACCGAAGGAGAGTGACGCGCTTGAACCTCAACGACGCACGCACCTTCGTCGTCGCCGTGAACGAAGGCTCGTTTTCGTCGGCGGCGCGGGCCCTCGGCGTTCCGAAGTCCACGGTGAGCAAGCGCGTCGCAGAGCTCGAGCGCGCCCTCGGGGTCGTCCTCGCGCATCGCAGCACCCGCCGCTTCGTCCCTACCCCCGTCGGCCGCGAGTTCTTCGCCCGCGCGGCGGCGATGGTGGCGCTCGCCGACGAAGCGGCAGCGGTGGTGCGCGGCTCCCTCGCCGAGCCCTCCGGTCTCGTGCGGGTCACGAGCTCGCTCCCCGTCGCGCAGACGTGGCTCGCCCCGCTCCTGCCGAAGCTCGCCCTCCGCTACCCCGCGCTACGGGTCGTGCACCACGCGACCGATCGCTTCGTCGACGTGGTGCGCGAAGGGTTCGACGTCGCGATCCGCTCCCACGTCGAGCCGCTCTCCGACTCGAGCCTCGTCGCACGAAAAATCGCGTTCGAGCCGTTCTGGCTCGTCGCGTCGCCATCGTACCTCGCCGCGCGAGGGAGCCCGCGCACGCCGGACGAGCTCGCATCGCACGACATGCTGCTCACGTCGCCTTCGATCGAGCGCCTCGTGCTCTCCCGCGTCGACGAGCCGGGCACGACGAGCAAGGCACGCGCGACCTCCGCTGCGATCGTCGTGCCGGTGCGCGGGAGGTACTTCGCAGACGAATCGGAGATGCTCCTCGCCGCCGCGCGCGCGGGCCTCGGCATCACTGGGATCCCCGCGAAGATGGCGCGCGCCGATCTCGCCGCGCGACGGCTACGGCGCGTCCTCCCGAAGCACGACGCCGGGCGCATCACCACCACCGTGCTCGTGCCGGAGCGGCGCGCCGAGCTCCCCGCCGTGCGCGTGCTCATCGACGCGTTCGTCGAGGCGAGAAAGGCCGATACGCGCGAGCCCGACGACACCCCCGCCCGCCCACGCGGTCGGTGATCCTCGGCGTCGACGCCGTTCCCGCGCTCACGAAGAAGCTCCGCGAGCTCCGAAAGGAGCGTCAGGGGGCATCTTCGCGGCGGTGAAGCTCTTTCGTCGCGCGCCAGATCTGTGTAGAGTGCACTGAAATCCGAGGGAGCTCCGCGCTCACGCTCCGGGGTCGACCTTGGGCACCGTGATCACGATCGTCGTCCCGCGGCCGGCGACGGTGCTCACGTTCACCGTGCCGCGTGCGCCTTCGACTGCCCCCTTGACGGCGCCGAGCCCGATCCCGCGCCCCGAGATGGTGGTCGTGACCTCGGCGGTGGAGATCCCGTCGACGAAAACGAGCCCGAGCGCCTCGTTGCCTTCCGGGGCGCTGATCCCGCGCTCGTGGGCTTTTGCTCGTACGCGGTCGACGTCGATCCCGCGGCCGTCGTCGGAGAACCGGATCTCGTAGGCGTCGCCGGTCTCCGCGATCGAGAGCGCGAGCGCGCCTTTGCCCTTGCCCATCCGAAGTTGCGGCGGCTCGATGCCATGGTCGAGCGCGTTGCGGACGAGGTGAGGCACGCCGAGGAGCACCGATCGCATCGTCGCCGGATCGACGAGGGTCTCGTCGCCGGTGACGGTCAGGGTCACCTCTTTGCCGAGGCGCTCGGCGAGGCGCTCGGTGAAGGTCCGGATCGGGCCTAGGTAGCGCGACGCCGGGCGCGACAGCACCCGTGTCGTCCACGAGCGGAGCGACGCGGGCGCATCGCGGAGCCCGCTCACGATCGCGCGGAGGTCCGAGATCTGCGCCGGAGTGACCTCGAACGCACGATCGGCCATCGCGTCGTAGTCGATCTCGAGCACGCTCTCGTTCGACTCGAGGAACGTGCGGAGCGCGTCCTCGATCCGCGCGAGGGACGCGACGCTCAGGGTGGGCTCTTCTTCCACCGCGTGGCAAGCGTCCGCGGCGTCGACGAGCCCGTACGAGGCGGCGTTGCCCTTGATCGTGTGGACCACCCGCCTCCGAAGTGCCTCGTCGTCCGGGGCGTCGCGCGCGCTGTCGAGGCCGAAGCGCGCCTCCGACACGAAGGCCTCGAAGCTCGGTTTCTGCTTCAAGATGCCGACGAGGGTGCGGTGCGCGTGGCTCTCGCGGGTCGCCGTTTCAAGGGCGGTGATGTCCGAAATCGTGACCAGCATCGAGTCCACCGCGCCGCTCTTGCCGCGAATCACGCTCCCCTCCGCGCGGAGCACCCGCCCGTCCTTCGTGGGGAATCGTTGCTCGAGCTGCCCGAGCGACACGTCCTCCGGGAGCAGGTCCTCGAACACCTGATCGATCGCGAGGAGGAGGTGGTCCTTGTCGCGGGGCGCGAGCTGCAAGAGGTCCGGCAGCGAGCGGCCCTCGACCTCGCCGGTGGCGAATAGCTTCGCGCACGATCGGGTGCTCTCCGGCTCGACGACCGCGTTCCTGTCGATCCGCAAAAACCCGAACGTGACATGGTCCAAGATCGCCTTGATGGCGTCCGTGCGGCGCGCGACCTCGGCCTCGAGCACGGCGGAGTACTTCGCGAGCTCTGCCGTCCGCACCTCGAGGATTTCCCTCTTCTTTCGGTTCTCGGCGTCCCGCGCGCGGGCGGCTTGGAGCTTCTCGTGGATGGCAGAGGTGTCGCCGTTGTAGAGCGCGACGACCTTCTTCTTTAGGACGTCCACCGTCCGCTCCGCCGCCTCCGCTCTTTCGCGTTCGCTCATGGAATCCGCGCTCATCGTGATCCCCCGAGGGCGATGCCCACGAGCGTCTGGTTGATGTGGAGGCCGTCGAGCTGCTCGCCGTAGGTGTCGAACCCGATGACGTGCTTCGCCTTCTTTCGCAGGGCGTCGCCGATGGGGCCATGGAGACCGCGTTTCCGAATCTCGAGCGCGCGGAGGATGCAGTTGAACGCGACGAAGAGCTCGGCCGGCTCACCTCCGTCGGGAGAAAGATCACGCGCGAGCGCTTCGGCCATCGGCTCGTGGCCGCCGACCGCGAGCACCATGCCCTCCTCGATTCCGCAGTAAAATACGAGCGAGCCGTCGTCCTCGATTTTCTGGATCGAGCGCACGTAGAGCTCGCCGCCATACGCGAACGTGAGCGGGTTCATGAAGGTCACGTCGTCCGTGACCTCGCCGCTCGAGAGCCCGAGGGCGGCGGCATAGGCGTGGAGGGCGGTGCGCCCGTCGATCTCGTACACCCGGCGCTTCTCCACGTCGGCGCGCGTAATCACGAGATCACGCTCCGTGGGTTTGTAATGTTGGTGCTTCACGACGTGAAACGGAATCTCGGAGACCGCGAGCAGGAGCACCGCCGCGTTGGTGAGCGCTTCGCCGTTCGCGAAGACGCGCGTCGACTGGAATGCCAAGTCGTCTCCCGCGCTCCCTCCCACCAGCGGCAGTCCTTCGAGCGCGTCGGCCATCAGCGCGACGACATGCTCTTCTTTCATGCACAAGCCATCCATGAACGTGATGCAAAAGTGCTTGTTCGGGTCCGCCTGATCGCGCGTGATGCCGAGACGCGCGAAGAGCTCGTCGGCCGTCTTGCGCGCGCTCGCGGCGTCTACTGCTGTCATCGACGGCACGACCCCCACCGCCCACCGCACCTCCGGCGACCAAATCGCGGACACGACGAGGGCCCCCGTCGAGAGCTCGCCGTCCACGATTTCGCCCGCCGTCGTGCAGCCCGCGGTGGGCACTCCCGGGAAGCGCGTCGCGAGCGCGGCCGCTACCTCTCGCGGGTCTTGTTTCGTCGACGCGAAGACCAGCAGCAAGCTCGGCGCATTTCCATCGCCCATCGCCCGTGTGGCCTCCGCCACCGCCTCGCTCGCCCCCGTCGCCGCGCTCTTCCCCTGAACGACCCGCATGGCTGCCTCTCGGAGGGGCGTTGAAATTCCGCTGCGCGAACGAGACCCCCCTTGTGCAAGATTTTCCCGGGTGGAGCTAGGTGTCAACTACGCCAAAAAATCTTCAACGAATACGCACTCCAAGCGACCGCTCCCAGCGCCGAATTCGTATGATCGCCTCGACTCGCGCCCCGCTTGCCGAGCCGCAAAGCGCGCGCGCGAAAGTCGGATCGACGGCTTCACCGGGCGAATGAAATCCCGTAGTCTCGAGGTTCGGAGGGACCATGAAAAAGGTCATCGTGGTCGACGACTCGCGCGTTGTTCGTCAGCAAGTGCGCGCTGCGCTAGCGGAGCTGCCAATCGAGGTCATCGAGGCCGCCGATGGGCAAGAAGGTGAAGCGACCATTCGCGCCGCCGGCAACGCCGCCCTCGTGATTTGCGACGTGAACATGCCACTCGTCTCCGGCATCATGCTCCTCCGTAACCTTAAGGCAGACCCCGCCACGAAAGACGTGCCGGTCCTCATGCTCACCACCGAGGGGCACCCCGATCTCGTCCGCGAGGCGCGTCAGCTCGGCGCGGTTGGCTGGCTCGTGAAGCCGTTCAAACCGAACTTGCTCGTCGAAGCAGTCAAGAAGCTCGCGAAGCTCGGCGAGGTAACACCATGAAGCCGCTCACGCTCTCCCCCGAGACGCTCGCCGGGTTCGACGCCGCCGTCGTCGAAGCGACGGTCCAGGTCTTCGGCAGCTACGGCCTCGTCCTCGAGCCTATCGACCACAGCGGCGAGCCCGATCATGAGCTTGCATGTTGCATCGGTTTCACCAGCGCCGACGTCCAGGGCGCGTTCCTCATGACGAGCACGAAGACGGTGGTCGTCTCGGCTTGGCCAGAAGAAATCGCGGTGCCGACTGCCTCCGACGTGAACATCGCGGATTGGTTCGGAGAGCTCTCGAATCAGGTGTTCGGGCGCGCCCGCTCCACCCTGAACCCGCGCGGTTTTGCGGTCAGCCAGGGCACGCCGGCGCTCATCTACGGCATCTCGCTCCGTCGCTCGCGGCGGCAGACCACGCTCGCGCGCGAGCTCTCCTTCGTCGCGCCATCGGGCGACTTGCTCCGCGTCTACCTCGACGCCGTCTTCGCGAAGCCGTTCGAGCTCTCGGCGACCCCCGACGAAGGACACCTCGGGCCCGGCGAGGTGAGCCTGTTTTGAGCGCGTCATCGTCCAGCGTGTGGCACGAGCCCTCGGACTGGCTCGCCGAGGCGAACGGTCTTCGAACGAGCCTATCGACGGTTCGTCGCGCGCTCGGACTGGCGCCAGGGGGGCCGCCACGAGACGCGGCCTCGGCGGTCGACGCGCTCGAGAGCTGGCTCGCGCGGGCGAGGCTCGAGTGGCCCACCGGCGAGCACGCGGTGGCCCCGCTCGTCTCGCCTCTCGCCGAGCTCCTCGTCGTCGCGAGCCTGCCTCCCGTCACTCACGTCCACAACGTCGCGGAGGTGGTCGACCTGGTCGAGCGCGTCGCGCGCAAGCTTCGCCACCACGCCGAAGAAGACGACCTCCATCGCCGCGATCTGCGCCGCGCAGGGGAGCTCCAAGCGGCGATGCTCGTCGGAAAGGTGCCCGCCGCGCGCCTCACGTTCGACCATGTCTACCGTCCGCTCGAGGCGATCGGCGGCGACTACTTCGACGTACATCGCCTATCGAACGACAAAACGAGGCTGTTCGTCGCCGACATCGCCGGTCATGGCGTGCGCGCGGCGATGTCGACGATGCTGTTGAAGGCCGAGTACGAAGCGGAGAAGCGCAGCACACCTCACGCGCGCGATCTCCTGTATCGGTTGAACAGCGCGCTCTTGCGTCGGTTCCCTGCGCGCTCGCTCGTGCTCACCGCGGTCTGCGTCGACATCGAAGGCGCGACCGGGCGCTTCGATTACGCCACTGCCGCCCACCCTTCGCCGCTGCGTGTCGGCAGCGAGACCGGCGCGCTCGACACGGGCGGCGCGTTCATCGGTATCTCTCGGCGCGCCGATTTTTTCCATGGATCGGGCACCCTCGCGGAGGGCGACGGCCTCTACTTGCTCACCGATGGTGTCATCGACGCGTGCGATCCGAGCGGCGAAATGTACGGCGAGGAGCGCGCGCTCGCCGCGCTCTCGGTGTCGGCTACGGCCGGCGCGAACGAGCTCTATGCCGACGTGCTCGCGTTCGTCGCGGGTCGCGCGCCGGCGGACGACTTGGCGATCTTGGGCGCCCGCCTCCGCTCTCCCACGGCCTGAGCGCGCGCCCGCGGAGACCTGCCCATAGCCGAGATTCGAGGTCAGTCCGCGACCGCGAAGTCGATATACGAGAAGGGGTCCGGATCACCCTTCGAGACGAACCCGTCGAGCAGGCTCTGCAAGGTCGGGGTGCTCGCGCCTCTCGGGCGAAGCGGCGCCCGGTGGAGACCGAGCGTCGCCTGCCTCGCGGTGCTGCCTGCTCGTCAACTGTCCGAAACGGCAAATGAAACCGCGGGTCGGTGCGTGCCTTGCGAGGGCGGCCGTCGCGAAGCCCCGCGCGGATCTTGATTCTCGCTCCGAGCGGGTGCACTTACGGCGTGAGGAATCGCTCGGCCAGTCTCGGCCGTTCTCTCGACGCACGATGAAGCTCTCTCGTCTCTCTCCGCTCGTCCTCGCTCTCGCTCTCTCCGCACCTTCCGCGTTCGCTCAAGGCGAAAAGGGCGACAAGGGGGCTGCCGCTGCTGCCGCGTCCGCCGCGTCGGCCGAGCCCGCGCCGGCAAAAGAAGAGCAAGGTGCCCTCTCGTTCGAGGAGGTCGACCGCATGATCGCGGCCGCCGTCGACTCGAACGGCGAGACGCAAAAGAAGGCGATCGACTCCCTCTCGCGCCTCGGCCAAGACGCGGTTCCCGCCCTCGCGAAGAAGCTCCACGAGCTCCGCAAGGAGCGTCAAGGTGGCGTGTTCGCGGCGGTGAAGCTCGTCAAAGAAGCGAACGGCGGGAAGACGGCACCCGAGGGCGGCGATCTGGTCGACGGCCTCCTCAAGGTGCAAAAGACCGACGGCGGCGGATACAAGGCCACCCTCGCGATCGCCCTCGTTTACCGCACCCTCGCGAAGATCGGCACCACCCCCGCGCTTCGTCCGGTCGTACAATCCGCGAACTACCACGACGGCGCGCTCCGCCCCGAGGTCACTCGGATGGTGAAAGCGCTCGGCGAAAAGGCGGTCCCCGCGCTCATCAGCCTGCGTCGCTCGGATCAAGATCTGCGTCGCTGGGCGATGGTCACCTTGGAGAGCATGGGCAAGCGCGTGCCGGGCGACGCCGTGCAGACCCAGAGCGGCGAGCTCTTGGCCGACGTGCTCCGCGCGTACGCCGAGGTGCACGAGAACGACTCGGTCGGCGTGATCCTGTCGTTCGTGAACACCGATCGGGCGCTCGTTCGCCAAGCCGCGCGCGAGTCGCTGCTTCAGTTCGGCAACGACGCGGTCTGGAAGACACGTGAGGCCTACACGAACCTCACCGGCAAGGCCCCCGGCGAGGGCTGGACCGCCGAGCAGACCGCAAAAGAGCTCTTCTCTGCTTACGATCGCGCGCGCCTCGACGAGGTCTACACCGTGCTCGACGAGGGTCTCGCGCGCTGGAACGAAGGTAAGGTCGACGAGGCCCTCGCCGCGTTCGACAAGGTGCTCGCCCGCCAGCCGCTCATCGATCGCAAGGTCGAGATGGTGCCCGCGTACCTGAAGCGCGGGGACGAGCTCGTCGAGAAGAACGACCTCCCCAACGCCCTCGCGTTTTATCGAAAGGCGGCCCGCCTCGAGGGCCAGAACCCGCGCGCCCCGAAGATCCAAGCCGAGATCGCCTATCTCGAAGGCAAGGAGCTCCAAACACGCGGCATCGCCGACACGGAGCCCTTCCGTCGCGCGCTCACCCTCGATCCGGGCCATCCCCGCGCCCGTCTCGAGCTCGATCGCCTCGAAGCCGCGAGCGAGGACAAGTCCGACCACACCCGCCGCTACGCCGCCGCTGGCGCCATCCTCGCCCTCGGCGTCATGGGCATCTTCCTCTTCGGCGGGAAGAGCCCCCGGTCTCGAAAGCGGTCCCTCGAAGGATCCGTATAGCTGACTTATTTCAAGGGGTTCGGGGCTTCTTTGGGCGACGTCGGGAGGAAAACGGCGGCGCACCTTTGCGGGGTAGGCGATTGTGCGCTAGCTCCATCGGCGATGGGTCTCCGCCACCTCATGCTCGGGCTCGTGGTCGCGTTCGCTGCGGTGGCGTGTGGCAACCCGCCCGTCGGTGAGCCCCCCATCTCGGGCGAGCTCGAAGAAGACGAGACTACGCCGTCCGCGGTCACTCTCGACGGGCGCGGTACGTTTTACGCCGTGCGAACCGACGGCGAGGGCACCCACGTTCGGCGCCTGAACTCCAAGCAGACCCGCTGCGCCGAGGGCGACGAGCGAACCGAGTGCCGCGTGGCGGTGCTGCACGTCCCGGCCGAGGCGGCCGCGCCCGCGCCGGAGTCCATCTATCGCGGCACCCTCGCGGTAGAGGGGGGCCAAGCCGTCTTCAACGCGACCGAGGTGTGGAGCCCGGACGTCTCGCTCGCGGCGGTCCCGGCGGGCACGTTCTACCGGGTGGAGAACCTCGACCTCCTCTGCGCGCGCGCGCCGTGCCCTACGCTGAAACAAGCGAAGCTGAACTCGTCTTCGCCCGCGAAATACCTGCAAACGCTCGCGATCGCCGATGACCTCGGCACCGCCGTCGAGCGCGAGGCGGCCGTGAACGAGGCGCGTTCGTCGGCGCTCATCGTGGTCGGCGCCAACGTCCCGAAGAAGCAAGGCCTCGTCCTCGAGGCGACGCAGTACTACCGCCGCGTCGACGCCCCCGCTTCGGCTTCGCTCACCGACCCGTGAGCTCGCGGGACGCGCTCCCGGCCACCCTGGAGGGGCGCCCAGTGAAGGTCGTTCGCGGTCTCGGTTTGGCGACTTTTGCGGCGTTCGCGTGCGCGCAGATGGCCTGCGGCGATGCGGCGCGCGGGTCCGTGTCGACGGCGCCGGTCGCTCGCGTGGGCCCGTCGGCGGCGCCGGCTCCGGTCGTCCCGCACGTGCCGCTCCCGGTCCCGAGCGACGCGCCCCTGGTCGCGAAGCTGCTCACGCTGCCCGCGCACCTCGACGACGCGCTGTGCAAACGAAGCTTCGTGGTCGCGGCGCGCGGCACGCTCGAGATCGACGGTCGTACGTTGCGGCAGGGCGACGTGCTCGTGGTCCTCCACGCCCCCGCGCTCGACGTGGTGGGCAAAGGTGTCGCCGCGTTCGCGTCGGTCGAGCTCCCGGCGGGGAGCTGCGTGGTGCGCTCGCGACCTGCGCCGCAGTACACCCTCGTTCAGGCGACCGAAGCGCGCGAGCTCTCGTGGGGGCAGGGCACCATGAGCGCACATCTCGACGTCGAGCGTGAGCGCGCACCGGAGGCCTATCTCGGTCGTCTCGCGGGCACGGCGGCGGTCGCGGAGCACGCCCACGCCGGCTCGTGGGAGGTCCTCTTCGCCCTCGAAGCATCGGGGATCTTCACGTTGAACGGCGTCGCGTACCGCCTCGCGCCGAACGACGTGCTCTTCGTGCCGGCGGGGGCGAAGCACGCATGGACGCCCGATCCGGAGAGCCGACTCGACGCGATTCAGATGTACGTGCCGCCTGGTCCCGAGCAACGGTTTCGCGCGCTCGCCGCCGTCGACGCAGGCCTCTGATCGGGCCGCTCGCGAGCGACTCGCGAGTCGTTCTTTGCGCCACGTCTATCGGGGGTCGCGCGGCGGTTGCACGTAGTCCGGTGGCGGTCATGGCGCCAACGTGTTCGCCCTTCGCGGCGCTCTCCGACGGCGGTACGGTGGGGCCATGAAGCTCTATCACCATCCATTGTCGTCGAATGCTCGTAAGCCCTTGATGGTCGCGAGCGCGCTCGGCGTCGAGCTCGAGCTCCACAACGTGGCGCTGGAGAAGGGCGAGCAAAAGCGCGCCGAGTTCCTCGCGCTCAACCCGTCGGGCGCCGTCCCCGTGCTCGTCGACGGCGATCTGGTGCTCCCCGAATCGAACGCCATTATGGTTTATCTGTGCGAAATCGCGGGGGAAAAGGGCGAAGTGCTCTATCCCCGCGGGGCGAAGGCGCATGCCCCGATCTTGCGGTGGCTGTTCTGGGCGTCGAACCACATGGGCCCTGCGATCGCGGGTTTGAACTTCGAGAACAACTTGAAGAAGCTCTTTGGTCAGGGCGAGGCGGACGCAGGGCAGGTCGCGCGTCACGAGCGCTTCTTCACCCAGTTCGCGAGCGTGCTCGACGGCGTGCTCGCGGGCTCGAAGTACCTCGTCGCCGACGCGCCGACCCTCGCCGATTATGGGGTATCTGCGCCGTTCATGTACGAGAAGGCGGCGAAGCTCCCCATGGATGGATACGAGCACCTTCGCGCGTGGCTCGGTCGTATGCACGAGACCGACGCGTGGAAGAAGACCGACCCGTTCAAGGGGTGACTCCCGCGCGCACGAGCTCCCGACGCAGCGCGCCGACTGCACTGCCCGCGTCGATCGTGGGGAGTGCGCCGCGCGCGCGAAATAGGCAATCTTCGGCCCGAACGCACCGCGCGCCGGGCCGAGGTTTTTGCAGGTTTACGGCAGCACCGTGCCGGTGAGGGCGAGGGCGGTAGGCGGGCCTTGCATGAGGACGAGGATGCTCTTTGCGCCGAGAAGATAGGGCCCGAGGTAGAAGTATCCCTCTGCTCCGCGCGCGTTCAGCTTCGTGAGCAGGGCGTTCGTGTCGCCGCCCGGCTCGTCCTCGATTGCGTACTT
>JAAFHV010000343.1 GCA_013297655.1 Myxococcales bacterium
GAGTAGTCCCACGTGAAGCCGGACTTCTTGACGGTCTTGCAGTACCCGCCAATCTCGGAGTCCGCCTCGATCACGAGCAAGCTCGTGCCCTTCCCGAGGGCTGCGGCGGTCGCGAGCCCGCTCATTCCGGCCCCGACGACGAGCACGTCCACGACGGTTTCTCCACTCATGACGAAGGCTCCTCGGAAGAAGGAAGGACACACATGGTTCCAGCATAGGAGACGAGCAAACCGAAGATCGGCGCAGCGACGGACACGTCTACCTTCGCTTCGTTCGTACCGACACCGGGAGCGACTCGCCCGCGCGCGCGGGGGGAAAAGAACGACGGGAGCGGGATCGAGAGGGGACCTAACTCGAGGGTCGTCCGCTCTTGGCGGTAGACGAGGGCTCCATCCGCGTCGACCTCGAAGCGAAAGTGGATCGCGAGCCCGGCGTAGGCCTCGATCACGCGGCCCGCGCGCACCCACTGCGACGTCACGACCGCGTGCGTTCCATAGCTCCGCGACCAACGTTGGCGCTCGCCGTCCAGCGCGACGACGAGCACCACCGGCACGTCCGTCCCCGGCGGCGGCGCCCCCGAGAGGCGCGCAAGAAGTCGCGCGATCGCGTTCGCCCCGTGCGTCACGGTGAGGGTGCCCTCGGCGCGAAAGCCTGGCCCATGCATCGCCTTCACCGCTGGCGCCACGCGCTGCCATGCCTCGCCGACGATCGCAGGATAGAGGTCGCCGGGCGTCACGAGATCAACCTTTGGCACTCTCCGCCTCGAGCCACGCAAGGGCGTCCACGAGGGTACCCGAGAGCGCCTCCAGGCGCGCCGGCCCTAGCTTTTCCTCGAGCCCCGCTTCCAAGGTCGCGAGGGTCGTCAGCGTGTCGGCGAGCGCTTTTTTTCCTCGTGGCAGCAGCTTCACGCGTTTCGCGCGACCATCTTCCGGGTCAGCCTCGCGGGCGAGCAAGCCTTGCGCCTCGAGCTCCTCCACGAGCTGCCCGACGGCCTGCTTCGTGACGCCGGTGCGCGCCGCCAAGGTCGTGAGCCGCGTGCCCTCCGGATCGACGAACGGGAGCAGCCGCGTGTGCGATGCGCGGGCCTCGGAGCTCTTCGCCACGAGCCGCGCGACGAGCAAATCGTCGAGCAAGCGCGCAGCGCGAAGGAGCGAGCGGCCGACCGTCTCCCGCGCATCCGCCGTCACGTCTCCGCTCTCTGCGGTCGGCTCCAACGCGCCCTCTCGCGGGATCACCTTCGGCTTGAGCGCTTTGGCAGGGCGAGGTGAAAGCTTCGGGCGATCCATCGGAATAACGAGGCTATACGGCTCTTTGTCTTACATGATCAACATTGTTGACGAATGGGCTGGAGCCCCGCCGAGAGCGGCCGAAAGGTCTCGAAATCGGCCGGACGGCGCATTGCCGCGCGGTGCGCTTGCGCGTATGTCTGAGGCAATGCCAAAAGAGCGCTTTTTCCGTGTTTCGTCGGCGAAGTCTCTCGTAGTCGCCCCGCTCCTCGTGGCGCTCGGGCTCGCGGCCACCGCGCACGTCGTTCCGGGCTGCTCGGCAGAGGACACGACCGCACCGACCGGCGACGAAGAGCCGGGCGTAAGCGAGGGCATGTACACGTCGAGCGGCACCTGCGACGGCCTCCCGAAGCTCAAGCTCGAGACACCTCCCGGGGTGTGCGTCGGCATCGTCGCGACCGGCTTCAAGTTCGCCCGTGGCCTCGCACAAATGCCGAGCGGCGATCTCGTGCTCGTCGACATGGGCGGCTGGGCGAAGGACCGCGGGACGGTGTGGCTCCTCAAGCGCAACGCGGACAAGACGTTCACGAAGCGGCAGCTCCTCTCCGCGATCGACAAGCCGAGCGGCGTCGCGATCGGCCCCGACAATCTGCCGTACGTCGCGACCCCGACCGACGTGTTTCGCTTCAACCCGGCCGACACCACGGGAGCGCAGCCGCGCCTCACCCTCGTCGCGAAGAACCTCGGCAGCCGCGCCGACGCGCGCCACCCGCTCCATCACATCGCGTTCGATCCGAAGACGCCGTGGCAGCTCTACGTGAACGTGGGCTCCGACAGCGACAACTGCGAGGTGAACGGCACCTTCGCGACCCCGTGCGACGAGAACGAGCGCGCCCAGAACGCGCGCGGGACCATCTTGAAGATCGACCTCACCGGCGCGGGGAACGTCGAAAAATCCCGCTCCGTCGTCGCGCGTGGCCTCCGCAACAGCATGGCCCTCGCGTTCCACTCCACCGGCACCCTCGTGCAAGGCGAGAACTCGCGCGACAGCATCAACAAGCGCGCGCCGGAGCTGCTCGACCGCGAAGGCGACCTGCCGCACGAAGAGCTCAACGTGATCACGCCGGGCAAGAACTACGGCTGGCCCTACTGCTACGACAACGGCGTTCCCGCACCCGAGTATCCCCGTGCAGTATGCACGAATTACCAAAACCCGGCGCTGCTCTTGCCCGGTCACTCGTCGCCCCTCGGCATGGAGTACTACACCGGCTCGCTCTTCCCGCAGGCCTACCAGGGCAACCTCGTGATCGCCCTCCACGGTTACCGCGAGTACGGGCATCGCATCGTCGTCGCGCCGGTCGACGGCCGCGGCGTGCCCAACGGCGAGATCAAAGATCTCGTGCGCGGGTGGGAAAAAACAGCCACCGATCCGCAGGGCGCGCCGGTCGACGTGCTCGTCGCGAAGGACGGCTCGATCTACGTGAGCGAAGACAAGAACGGCACCGTGCTTCGCATCTTCTACGATCGCAACGGGGGCAACGGTGCGCCGCTCGCCACCAAGCCGCCCGCGCGCCCGGTCGTGAGCCCGGAAGAGGCAGCGCGGTGCCAAGCGCTCCGCACGAAGTCGACGCCGATGGCCGCGATGCAACGCGACGTCATCGATCAGGCCTGCGTGAGCTGCCACGGCGCGGGTCCCGGATATCCGGGCGGCCTCGCGCTCCTTCGCTGCGACGACGTGGGAAACCAAAAGCGACTCACCGAGAACCGACGCACCGGCGGGCCGCTCGCCGTCGCGAACGATGCCAACTCGGAGCTCGTGCGTCGCCTCAAGGGCGAGGGATTTCCGCAAATGCCGCCTCAAGGGCGAGGGATTTCCGCAAATGCCGGCGGGAGGCGTGAGCCCCGAGCAGCTCCAAGAGGTTCTCGCCTGGATCCGCGCCGGAGCACGGGCCAACTGACGAGGTCCGAGGCGCACGCGCTCGCTACGTAGCGAGAATTGCCTGGGTTTTGCCGCGAGTGATACACTGCGAAACGAGAGGAACGAAGACCATGATTCCCTGGGAAACGCCCGAGATCGTCGAAGTGAAGATGGACGCCGAGATCGGCTCCTACCAGGAAGACTTCCGCGAGGAAGATCGCTTCGTCCCGTTCGCGGAGTCCGAAGACCAGCCCCAAAGCTGAGGGCCGGGCTGGCTCGGGGCGGGCGGCTTCACGTAAAACCGGCTCAGCCCGCGCGCTCCGCCTCGGAACGAGCCGGGGCCCGACCGTACGAGACGACCGCCGAGAGCAGCCCGAACAGGATCGCGAGCACGTGCGCTGCGCGGTAGCCCTCCACGAACGCGGGCCCGTGTGGCCTCGCGCTTCCCGCCACCAGGGTGAGGACGCGCGAAGAGCCGAGCACGCCGGTGACCATCCCCGCGTTGCGTGCGAGCGCGACGAGCGCGGAGGCAGAGCCACGAAGCCGCGGGGGCGCGGCCGCGAGCAGGCTCGCGTTGTTCGGAGACGCGAAGAGGCCCGCGCCGAGCCCGAGCGCCCCGAGGCCGAAGCCCACCACCACGAGCGACGCGGAGGGCACCGCGGCGCGCAGCAGAAAAGCCGCGAACGCACACACGAGCGAGCCCGCCACGACGAACGGCCGCGCGCCGAAACGGTCCGAGCCTCGACCCGCGAGCGGCGACGCCACCACCATGACCAACGGCTGGATCACCGCGACGAGGCCCGCCTGGCGCGCGGAGAGGCCTCGTTCGTCTTGGAGAAAGAACGGGATCTGCGCCGCGACCGCGAAGGTAGTTGCATACTGCAAGTAAGCCGCGAACGCGCCGCGCGTCACGTCGGGGACGGAGAAGAGCGCGCCGATCGATGGCCTCGTCGACGACGCGTCTTTTCCTCCTCGCGCGAGCTCATCCCCCGCAGTGGGAGCGTGCTTCGCTGGATTCACGGTGAGCGCTGCCACGAGCGCGATCGGCACGAGAAGCACGAAGATGCCTTGCGGCCCGAGCAGATCGACGAGAACGCCGCCGAGCACGGGCCCCATCGTGAGGCCCACGTAGGTGGCCGATCCCAATAGGCCGAGCGCGCGCCCCCGTTCGTTCGGAGCGACCACCTGCGACAGCCACGCCGGCATCGACGCCATCAAGAGCGCCGCGGACGCCCCTTGCACCGCGCGCACCGCGAGCATCACGGCGAACGAGGGCGCCACAACGAGCACGGCAGAGGCGACCGCGAAGCCGAGGAACCCTGCTTTTGCCACCTTCGCGAGGCCCGCACGATCCGCGAGGACCCCGAACGGCAGGAGGCAAAGAGTGACGGTGACGGTGTACGCGAGCATCAACCCCTGCGCGCTCTCGAGGGTGACACCGAACCGCCGCGCGAGGCTCGGCAGCGCGATCCCCATCAGGCTCGCCCCGGCCGCCGACAAGAACGAGCCGGTGCCCGCGAGGCGGAGCACCTTCGCCGCGCCGTCGCTCACGACGAGGCCTTGCGCCCTCGGAAAAGGTAACGGCGCGGCGGGTCCAGTCGCTCTCGGACCGCGTCGCGCACGAGCCCATGATCGGGCGAGAGCTTGCACGCAGGGTCGGTATTCGCAGCGTCGTTCGTGAGGGCGAACGCTTGGCAGCGACAGCCTCCGAAATCGATCTCGCGACGATCGCAGCTCGCGCACGGCTCGTGCATCCAGCCGGTACCGCGGTAGCGCGCGAGCCCCTCCCCGCTCTCCCATTGGTCACGGAGGCGCGTCGCGGTGACCTTCTCGAAGCCCATGTCGGGGAGCATCGACGCCGCGTGGCACGGGAGCACCGTGCCATCGGGTGCAACATGCACGAATCTCCGGCCCCACCCGTCCATGCACGCGCGAGGCACGCCGCGCACGTAGTCCGGCAAGACGAAGAGGATCTCCATCGTGCCGAAATGCTCCTTCGTTTTTTCGTAGGCGATCGCGCGCGCCTCCGCGATGGCCTCCGCGGAGGGCAAGAGGGAGGCGCGGTTCGCGAGCGCGAAGCCGAGGTACTGCGTGTTCGCGAGCTCCAGCCGCGAGGCGCCGAGCCCACGCGCCATCTCCACGATTTTACGCACATTTCCGATGTTCGCGGCGTGGAGGACCACGTTCACCGTGAGCGAAAGATCCGCCGACCGGGTCGCCTCCGCGAAGACGAGCTTCTTCGCGTGCGCGCGCACGTCCGCGATGGCGTCGGCGCTCGCTTCGCCTTCGTCTTGGAGAGAGAGCTGCACCGCGGAGAGCCCCGCCCGCGCGAGCCCCGCGATCCGCGACGCCCCGTCCGGCAACCCGCTCGTCACGAGGTGCGTGTAAAGCTCACGTGATTCGGCGTGCGCGACGAGCGCCTCCAGCTCTTGGTAGAGCAAGGGCTCACCGCCCGTGAAATGCGCCTGCACCACACCGAGCTCGTGCGCGTCGTCGAGCACCTCGCGCCACGTCTCGACGGGGAGCTCTTCCGACCGCGGGACGAGCGCGAGGGGGTTCGAACAGTAAGGACAACCGAGCGGGCAGCGATGCGAGAGCTCCGCGACGAGGGTGTACGGGCGCGGGCGCGGAGATGCCGATGGCGAGGGCGAGGAGGTCACGTGCCAGGCTCCACCAACACGCGCGCGCGAAGCTCGTGCATCACCTTCGTGACGTCCTCCGCGACGGTGCTCGGTGCGGCGCCGTGCTCGTCCGCGAGCAACGCGGCGATCTCGGCCTCCGTGCGTGTGCCGTCGCACAGCTCGACGATGCGCTTGGCCGACCCGTTGAGCAGGAGGCCGCGCTCGGGAGAGAGGAGCATCCACTTTTTCTCGCGGTCGTCGAAGCGCACCCGGACTTTCTTCGCGAGCTTCGGGCGGCGCGCGCTCGTTTCGCGAGGAGCCGCGGAATGCGCGGCGACCTCGGCCTCGTCGCGCGGATCGCTCACGGTCCGATCCCGTGGGCGTACGCGACCGCGTCGAGGAGCGCCCACAAGATGCTGCATTTCTCGATCAACGCGGCGACGCACGCGTCCTCGAGCTCGCGCGTCACGGCGTGCGCGCTCACGAAGTCGATCGCCTCTCGCGAGTCTCGCGCGGCGCGGGGCACGCGAGAACGGAAATACTCGAGCACGTGCGGCGACACCCAGGGGTAGTGCGTCTCCCACGCGAGCACGCGTTTGGTCATGATGTCCGGCGAGAAGAACTCGGTGAGCGACGACGCGACCGCGACCACGAGCGGGCTCTTCTCGACGAGCGCGAGGTAACCGTCGCACGCGAAACGAACCCCTGGGAGCACGTCTTTTTGCGCCTTCACGCGCGCCACGTCGAGCCCCACGCCCTCCGCGAGGCGCTCCCACATCGCGAGCCCTCCTTCGCCCTCTGCCGCGCCGTCGTGGTCGACGATGCGACGGATCCACACCCGCCGAAACGCGGGATCTTCCGACTTCGCGAGCACGAGCGCGTCTTTCCGGGGGATGCGCGCTTGGTACGCGTAACGATTCTCGACCCAGGCTTGGATCTGGCGCTTCGTGAGCGTGCCTGCGTGCATCGCGACGTGGAACGGATGTCGGTCGTGGTAGCGCTTTTCGCCTTCGGACCGCAGCCGCGCGACGAGGGGCGAGTCTTCCGTCACGGCACGACCTCCATCCCGTCCCACGCGATCTCGAAGCCCTTCTCCCGCACCATTCGCGCGGCGGAAGACGATGGATCGAGCATCGGGTTCGTGTTGTTTACGTGGGTGAAGATCTTGCGCGCGACCCGCACCCCGGCGAGGGCGTCGATGCTGGCGCTCACGGGGAGATGCGCCATGCTCGCCGCCGGTTTGTCGCCGCAGCCGCGGGTCGCCATCTCGTTCTCGGAGTGGAACGTGCCGTCGAAGAACGCCGCCGCGCACCCATCGAGGTTGCCGAGAAAATCGCCGAGCGCGCCGAAGGTGGCCGCGTACGCCACGCGCGCGACGGACGAGGCGAGCACGAGGCACACGTTGTCCTCCGGCGAGGGCTCGGTGCTTCCCTCGAGGTGGAGCGCGCGTTTGCCCGGCGCCGCGCACGCCGTCACGGTGAGACCGGTCGCCTCGCCGGCCGCGCCCTCGATGCTCGTGAGCGCGCCGAGCTGCAGATCGCGGAACACGGTGTGCCCCGGGAACCTCGCGAGAGTTTTCAGCATTTCGTTCTTTTCGAGGCCCTCGCGTACGGTGCGGGTGGCGTAAATCGCGAGCGGCTGCGACTCGCGCAACGTGAACAGCCCGAGCACGTGATCGAGGTCACCGTTGGTGAGCACCACCGCCGAGATGGGCGAGCCGCGCACGACGCCGTTCGCGGGCGCGAGCTCCGGGGTGCGCCGGATTTGCTCCCCGATGCTGGGCGACGCGTTCACGAGCACGAACGACCGGCCATCGGCGCTGACGGAGAGCGAGTCTTCCGTGCGTGGCAAAAAGCCCGGGCGCCCCTCTCGCACCGCGCGACAGTTGTCGCATCCGCAGTTCCACTGAGGAAACGCTCCACCTGCCGCCGAACCGAGGACGCGTACACGCATGCCTTCGCGAGGATATCCGAGGTCGCGCCGAACCTCGGCCGATTGTGGGGAATTTCGTGGGCCTTCTCGCGCGCGCTCCCGAGATGATGCTAAGGACGAACCGTGGGCAAACCGCTCGTTATCGCCTCGAAGGTCACCAAATCGTTCTTGCACATGGGGCGCTCCCTCGAGGTGCTTCGCGGGATCGATCTCACGATCGACGAGGGCGAGCTCGTCGGCATCGTGGGCCAGTCCGGCGCGGGGAAGAGCACGTTCCTCCACTGCATCGGCACCCTCGACGTCATCACGAGCGGCTCGTTGCGGCTCGGCAGCGAGGAGCTCGGGAGCATGTCGAGCTCGCGCCTCGCGGGCCTGCGCAACCGCATGGTCGGCTTCGTGTTCCAGTTTCATCATCTCCTCCCCGAGTTCAACGCACTCGAGAACGTGATGATGCCGGGGCTCATCCAGGGCCAGCCGCGCAAAGAGATCGAAAAGGCGGCGACGGAGCTTCTCGCCGAGGTCGGCCTCGACAAGCGCGCCACGCACCGCCCCGGCGAGCTCTCCGG
>JAAFHV010000340.1 GCA_013297655.1 Myxococcales bacterium
CCACTATTGCGTGAAGAGCGCGGCGCTCCCCGCCAGCATCGGGGACGCTCTGGTTCGCGCGCTCCATCCCTCGCGCCCCGAGCGGCAAGCGGCCGCGCGCGTGCTCCTCGAAGAGCTGCGCACGGGTCTCGCGCAAGTCGCCGAGGTCGCCCCGCGCTACAGCGAGCCGGCGACCGCCGACGATCCTCCCACGATCGCCACGATCGCGGAGCTGCAACGGGTGCTCATCGAAGAGGCGCGCCTCAGCATGGGCGCGACGGACACCGGCGTCGATCCGCTCGCCGTCCCGCGCGTAGAGACACCGTTCCACCAGCAGCAACAGCCACGCGAGGAGCCCCCCGCCGCCGCCGAAGCGCGCTCCGATACGAACCCGCCGAGCTCCGAAGCTCACGTGGTGGTGCCGCTCCCGGGCAACCTCTTCCAGCCTCACGCCGACAACACACGCTCGATCGTCACGAGCGCGCCGACGATGGAAATCTTGCGCGCGGCGGTCGCGTCCCCGATCGGCGACGCCGCGCCACGCGCCACCGGTCCGGCCAACAACACCGAGCCAGTGCCGGCGGCGGCCCCTACGCAGCCCGCCGCGCGAGCCCCCACGACGGAGCCCGTTCGACAAGCCGTCTCCGTCGGCTCGGGCAAGAGCGAACGTCCGCTCGCGACCGACGATCGTGTCAGCGAAGAGAGCGTACGCCAGCACGTGGGCGGCCTCCTCGCGGGGCGCTACGTGCTCGATCGTCCGCTCGCGTCGGGTGGCATGGCGACGGTGTACCTCGGGTGCCTCGTCGAATCGGGCATGGCGCGTACGGTCGCGATCAAGCGTGTCCACCCGAGCCTCGCGGTGGACGCACGGTGCGCGGCGATGATGCTCGACGAAGCGCGGATGGCCTCGCGCATTTCACACCCGAACGTGGTGCCGATCCTCGACGTGATCCGCGAGGCCGACGAGATCATGCTCGTCCTCGAGTACGTGCACGGCGTCACCGCGTCGCAGCTCGCGCGCGAGGGCACGTCGCAAGCGCCAATCCCCGCGTCGATCGCCTCCGCGATCGTGGTCGGCGCGCTCCGAGGGCTCGACGCCGCGCACGCCGCGACCGACGTGGGCGGGCGGCCGATGGGCCTCGTGCATCGCGACATCTCCCCGCAGAACATCATGGTCGGCCTCGACGGCGGCGCGCGGGTCATCGATTTCGGCATCGCGCGCGCCCTCGGTCGCGCCGAGGTGACCACCGGGACCGAGCTCCGCGGCAAGGTGGCCTACATGGCTCCGGAGCGACTCCGCGGGCAAAAAACCGACCTCCGCGTCGATCTGTGGTCTGCCGGGGTGGTTCTCTGGGAGCTCGTCTCGGGCACGAAGCTCTTCCAGGCCGACGATCCGATCGAAGCGGCGGTGAAGGTGTGCACCGGCTCGATCCCGCAGACCGGAAACGACGCGCTCGACGGCGTGCTCGAGCGCGCGCTCGCCCGTGACCTCGAGGAGCGCTACCGCACCGCCGGCGAGATGGCCGACGCGCTCCAGCAAGCCGTCCCTCCCGCGGCGCCAGCGGAGGTCTCGGCCTACCTGAAAGACGGCTGCGCGCGCCTGCTCGACGCACAGAGCGCGGCGCTCGCTTCGCTCAAGAGCCGGATCGAAAAGGGAAATCTCCCCGAGCCGTCGCTCCCCAAGCTGCGCACTCCGATGGGCTTCGCGGCCGCTCGTCCCGTCGTCGCCGAAGCGCCACGCGCGGCTCCGGCTCCCGCGCCTTCGCCCGAGCCACCTGCCCCGCCGCCCGCGCAAGCTCCCGCAGCCGGACGCGCGACCGCTCCCGCCACCCCGGAGAACGAAGCCGACGACAGCTCCGTCATTCTCCTTCCTCCGTCGACCCGAATCGAAATGGCGACCGAGCCGCCGAACGCTCCGAAGATCGAGCTCGCCGACGTGCCTCCTCACGCACGGAGCTCCGGCCGCATGCTCACCGCCGACGCCGGCCCGATCTCCCCCGCGTCGCTGAGCGGTCCTCACTCTGCGAGCGCGAGCGGCGCCTTCCCCGCGGTCGTCGGAGAGAAACCCGCGAGCGCCGGAATGGGCATCTTCGTCGCCGTGATCGCGGTGCTGGTGGTCGTCGCGTTCGTGCTCGTGCTGTTCCTCGTCGTGCTCTCCGGCAACTGAAGCAACCCGCCCTCAGGACCGCACAATCCCGAATCAATCCGTAACGTTCCCCTTCAGAGGAGGATGTCGTTCTGCGCGAGGATCGGCGGCGGCACGTGCTCCTCCCCCAGCATCTCGCGGAGATCGATCTCGATCGTGCGGCTCATCGACGTGATCGGAACGTCGTTCGAGCTGCCCTCGAAGGGGTTCTCGGTCGACTGCCCGACGCGCTCCATTCCGTTGAACACCCACGCGATGAGGACCCCGAGAGGGATCGTGAGCCACACGTACGCGTCGCCCACTTTCTTGAGCTCGCCGATGAGCCCGAACGGCACCAGGAAATTGAAGATGCGAACGAAGAACAGGTTGATGGTCGCGAACTGGCGCGGGTACGGAAAATTCTTGATCCGCTCGCATTTTCCCTGGCTGTCGTAGAGGTCGGCGAGCACACGCTCGAGCGCGACGTGCGCGTTCGGATCGAAGCTCCCGAGGGCACGCAGCTTCGCGAGCGCCTCTCCTTGGAACGCGACGATACGCGTCGCGCGGTTGCTGGCGCGCACCACCACGGCATGCTCGGCTTCGGACAAGAGCGGCGCGAGCTCGTCCTCGAGCTTCCCCTCCAGCTCCGCGACGCGGAAGTGCGCCCGCCGATATTCTACGTTGTGCGGGAGCGACATCGTCTCCCAGGGCTTCGGTTGGCGAAGCTGGAACCTCAGCGCCGTGAGCCACGCGACGTGGCGATTCACGAGCGAACGATGGGCCTCCGCGACCGCCGCCGCGTCGAGCCCCGGGCACGCCGTGACGAAGTCGCGCACCATCATTCCCCACGTGCGGCTCGTGTTGACGATCGCGCCGTAAATCTGACGAGCCTCCCACACCCGCGCGTACGTCGCGTTGTTGCGGAAGCCGACGATGAACGCGGCGGCGGTGCCCACGAGCGCGATCGGTACCCACGGGAGCGCGAGCCAGGAAAAGTGGAAGACCCCGTAGAGCACCGTCGGCACCGTCGAACCGACGACGAACGCGTACGTGTCACGGCGGGTCCAGAGGAGGAACTCTACGAGCGAGTACTGACGACCTGCGTGCATCTTGCACTCGATTTACCACGAGCGACGGAGGACGTGAGCGCCCACGTTTCGAGTCAGCGCCCGAGCTTCGCGGGGGTGGTCGCGGGCACGATCGTGTCGACGCTGGTGACGGTGAAGACGCCGCTCTCGGGGTCGGCGACCATGCCGGTGCTCGACTTCGTGAACGTGAGCCCGTAGCGCCCGTGCACCCGCACCTTGGCGCCGACCGCGGGGAGCGGCGTCGGCACGTCGACCGCCCAGCGCTCGTCGCGATAGGGCCGAATCGGAGCCGACGTCACGCTCTGCGCCAGCGTGATCGCCTCGAACACGGTCGCAAAATTGGAGGCCCAGCCAAGCACACGAATCCGCGCAGCGGCCTGCGCGTCGTCCGCGATCGTGAACGACGGGATCTCGCTCATGCAGCGCTCGGGATCACGCTTGCCTACGCGGTGGATCGCGCAAGCCGGCGCGCTCGCGAGGTTCGTCGCCACGATCACGCCCACGAGGGTGACGTCGTTCGCGAAGTCGGCCGCGTGGTAACGGCTCTGCAGCCTTCGGACGGCGCCGGCCACCGTGTAATCTGCACCGATCTTGACGGGAACGTCCGGGAGCTCCGGGACCGGCGGCAAGTTGGGCTGCGGAGCGGTAGGCGCCGCGCGAGGCCGATAGGGGTCGCCCTCGTCGCAGACCTCCGGCTTCACGACCGTGGTCGCCGGAGGCGCCGACGCCACGAGCACCGCGGGCTTCACCGGCGTTCCGCACGCCGACGCGAACGAGACGGCCACGACGAGAGCCACACCCACCTGCGCGTGAAACGAGCGAAGCATCGTGGTCCGAAGCTATCAGCGTTCTTGCGTACGATCCGCACCTGGCTGCACGATGAAGCGATGTTGCGACGTACGCACGTCTCCGCGCTCTCGGTGCTCGCGCTCGCCGCGTCCGCGTCACTTTCGTCTCCCGCGAAGGCAGAATGTCGGAGCGACATTGACGCGGTCTCGCTCGCGAACGAGGCCGATGGCCTTCGCACCACCGACGTGGACGCCGCGATCGCGAAGTACCAGCAGGCGATCGCGCTCTCGCCGACGCAGCATCGTGTCGTCTACAAGCTGGCGCTCGCGTATGTCCGGAAAGAGATGTGGGCCGAGGTGGTGCGCACCACCGAACGGGCGACGAAGCTCGCGCCGACCTTCGCGAATTATGCCGCGACGCGAGGGTTCGCCCTCGCGCGAATGGCCGAAAAGGGCGACGGATCGTGGACCGACGCACGCTCGGCTCTGCAAGCCGCGCTCGCGCTCGACGACGGAGACGCCGAAGCACACCTCGAGCTCGGCGACGCCCTCCTGCACCTCGACGACGAGAAGGGTGCCCTCGTCCAGTTCGATCGCGCGGTGCACGTCGCGCCGGATCGAAGCGCGGGTTACTTCGCGCTCGCCGATCTCTACCTGCGTCTCGGCTTCGCGAGCCACGCCGAAAAGACGCTCACGGAAGGTCTCCGCCTCACCCGCGACGAGGGGCGCTTCTCTCTCTTCATGCTCGCGGGTCGGGTCGCCGAGCGAAAGCACGACACGACGACCGCGCTCTCGCGATACGAAGAAGCAAGACGCACGTGCGGCGCTTGCAGCGACGGCGCGCAGTCGCTCGTGTACTTCGCGCTCGGTACGGCCTACGCGAGCGTGACTCCGCCGCGTAAATCGGAGGCGATCGTGAGCTTCGCCGCGTTCTCGAAGCTCGTGTGCAAAGGCGCCCGCGCGGCGCGATACAGCGACGAATGCACGCAGGCCTACGAGCTCACGACCCGTCTCGGCGGCTCGCCGTAGGCGGCCCACGAGGCCCTGGACGAAAGCCCCACGGCGCATCGATCACGCGTCACGCGAGGACGATACCCGCCCTCACGAGCGGCCCCGCGCGTCGCCGACGACGCAGTGAAACCACGAAATCATTCGTCATTTTGCCGGCACGGTCCGCGCAATAGGAAGAGCCATGGAGGTTCTTTCGATGAAAACTTCGATCCTTGTCTTGGCCAGCTTCGCGCTCCTCGGTGTCGCCTGCAGCGCGACCGTCATCAACGAGCCGGGCAGCGGCGACGGCGGCACCTCGCCGACCCCCACCGGCACCGGCACCAGCACGACGCCCGGTGTCGACGGGAGCACCGGTACGGTGCCTCCCGCGTCTACCGTCGAGGCCGAAGTGGAGGTCGGCGCGACGTGCCCCGCGTTCTCCGCATGTGGCGGCTCGCTCGACGGCACCTACGACTACTCCGGGGGTTGCCTCGGCGACCTCCTCGCCAACGCGCGCAAGCAGTGCCCCTCCCTCGACGCCTCGGGGGTGAAGGTCGTCGTGAAGGGCTCGCTGCATTTCTCGGGCGCAGCGCTCGATCGCAACGTGGTCTCCACCGTGAGCGGCGTGCTCAAGTTCCCCGCGGCGTGCGCCTCGGGCCAATGCGGGATCGTCGAGAGCGCCTTGAAGAGCGCCGGTTTCCCCACCGCGAGCTGCACCGGGAGCTCCTCGTGCGACTGCACGGTCTCGCGCGTCGAGACGACGAAGAACAAGACCACCTTCACCGCCGCCGGCTCCACCGTCACCACCGGCGACGGCGAGTCGTACGAGATCTGCGCGAAGGGCTCCGACCTCACCTACACCGGCAAGAGCGCGGGCTCCGAAGAGGGCAACTGGACCTTGAAGAAGCGCTGACCGCTCGTTCGGACGGGCGCGTCACGTAGCGGATCGGGCGCGCCTCTTCGTCGATGGCGCGCCCGATTCATATGCATCTTGCACCAATTCGGCCGCCTCCGGTCCGCACCTTGTTTGGCCCGAATAGGCGCGCCTTGCTAACGACCGATCCATGAAGGCGCGCTCTATTTTCACGGTGATCACGGCCTGTGCGGTGCTGACCGTGTCGCACGCCGGCCTCGCGGACACGCCGAAACCCGCCGCCGCGACGAAACCCAAGCCGAAGCACGCGGCGACCGCGCATCTCGAAGCACCACGCGCTCCGGAGGCTCCGCTCGCGCGATCGACGCAGGGCAGCCTCACCGGCAAGACCACGCTCGACCCCGAGTTTCAGTCCAAGATGCTCCACCTGCTCGACGAGTCGCGCGCCCCCGGCGGCGCGATCGTCGTGTCGGACGTGCGCACCGGGCGCATCCTCGCGTGGGCGACGCGCGGTCCTGGCGACTGGGTGAAAGAAGCGAGCACCTCGAGCGCGAGCGTCTTCAAGATCGCGACGACGACCGCGCTCCTCGAGCGGCACAAGGTCTCTCTCGCGACGCGCCAGTGTTACTCCGACACCGAGCACGGCATCAACGAGGTCGACCTCGAGGACGGACCGCGCGACATCGGCTGCGCACCGTTCGGCGAGGCGCTCGGGCTCAGCATCAACGGCGTCTTCGCGAGGCTCGCGCTGAAGCACCTCACGCCGATGGAGCTCCGCACGACCGCGCGCGAGATCGGGTTCGGCTCGAAGGTGCCCGCCGACGTGGACGCGCCCTTCGGAGATTTCACGATCCCGGACGATCGCCTCGGTTTCGCGCGCTCGTCGGCTGGTTTTTGGAACGCGAAGCTCTCTCCACTCGGCGCCCTCTTCGCGATGCAGACCATCGCCAACGACGGCGAGCGGGTAAAGCTCTTCGCTCACGCGGGCGAGGGCTCCGCTCCCACGCCACGCGTCTCCCTCGGGAGGGCGATGAGCGCCGACACCGCGCGCGCGATGAAACAAATGCTCGAGGTGACCACCAAGCGCGGCACCGCGAAAAAAGCCTTCTCCGAGAACGGCAAGCCGCTCTTGCCGAACGTGCGCGTCGCCGGCAAAACGGGCACCCTCGTCGGCGGGCACCCGGCGCGCATGGTCTCTTGGTTCGCGGGTTTTGCGCCCGCCGATCACCCCAAGATCGCGGTCGCGGTGTTGCTCTCGAACGACGTCTCGTGGTGGTCGAAGGGAAACCAGATCGCGGCGAAGGTGTTCGAGGCCTACTTCGAGAAGCCCAAGCCCTGATCACGAGCGCGATCGGTCGATCGCGTTCTACGCTTCATTTCTCGGTGTGGCGACGTACGAGCCGCTCAGCGCGCGAACCGCACCCATGTCTCGGGGAGGGGGCCGCCGAGGAGCTTCTCGGCCCCGGCGCGATCCAAGAGCGCGAAGGTGAACGTGCCGCGGAACACCTCCGCGTCCTCCTGGGTGAGTGTAATTTGCATCTTCACGATGCGCGCGGTGTCGCTCGTGATGGTGCCGCGCCCGTGGACCGGGATCCCTATCCGTACCGGCTTGAGGAGGCGCGCTTCGACCGCGGCGGTGAACCCGAAGCGCTCCTTCAGGCCGAGGACCACCCACGCGCCGAGCTCGTCGGCGAGGGTCATCACGAGGCCGCCGTGCATGAGCCCGGGCGGACCTTGATAGCGATCGCCGGGGGTGAAATCGACGCACACGGCGTCCCCCTCACGGTAGGGCTCGAGGTGAAACCCGATCGGGTGGTTCGGGCTGCACCCGAAGCACGGCTGGCTCGGGCCGAAGGTGGTCGCAGGGTCGAGGGGCACGCGCTCGGTCATCTGCGCTGCGATAACCCGCCACGCGCGAGATGAAAAGCCGCGCCGACCACGCGGACGGGCGCGCACGCCGATCCGGCCGTGCGAACGAGCGATGAAGAGCAGACCGAGACCGTGTCCTCGGGCCGTCCCTTGGAGAGCCGCTCGAGCCTCGAGGTCGCGACCCGACGGGAGATCGGCGAGGGGCTGTTAAGCTCCGCCCGTGCACGCGCGTCACCTCGCTCTCACGCTCTTCGTGCTCGCCTCCGCGTCGCTCGCGCCTTCACTCGCGCACGCAGACGCCAGCGTTTGCCCTGGGCCTCCACTGGACCTCGCGTTCGCGCGCGTGCCGGGGGGCACGTTCATGCAGGGATCGCCCGCGGACGAGCCGGGCCGCGAGGCCGACGAGATCGTGCGCGAAGTGACCCTCACCCACGCGACGTTCCTCACGAGGACGCTCGTGACCGTCGGCGACTTCCGCGCGTTCGTCGAAGCGACGGGCTACCGAACGGACGCTGAGAACGGCGCCGGCGGCCTCGGTTGGGACGGAAAGAGCCTCGCGCAAAAACCCACGTTCACATGGAAAAACCCTGGGTTCCCGCAGGAGGCGAGCCACCCCGTCGTTCTCGT
>JAAFHV010000342.1 GCA_013297655.1 Myxococcales bacterium
TTTTTTTTGGCCCTCCACGTGCGACGGGAAAATCCGGTCTCGGAGCCGCTGGACTTTCAATCGGCGTGGCTTAGGTTCCTCGTGCCGGATGCCTCGGCCTGCGCGGTGGAGGTCCAATGCGTCGCTCGTCGAGTCGATTGGCGAAAGTCGCGGTGCTGGTCGGCGCCCTGTCGGTCCCGAGCGTCGCGCTCGCGCGGCCTGGTGGTGGGCACGCCTTCGGTAGCGGAGGAGGAGGTTCGAGCGGTTCTTCGGGCTTGGGCGGGGGCGGGATCGGCCACACCGGCACGAGCGACGCCTCGTTCACGCCGAGCACACTGAGCGGCGGGGCGACCCTCGCCCTGGTGGTCATCGCGCTCGGTCTGGTCGGCGTCTTCGCGGTGGTCCGGGGCGACCCCCGCGGACGACGGAGCCGAAAAGAAGCGTGCCCCCGCGCAGAGGAGGCCCGCCCGAGTCGCGAGCGCGCGCGCCCGACTGCGCGACCTCGAGCGCTACGATCCGTCGTTCTCGACCGCGGTGTTCGAGGACTTTTCATGTGCACTCTACACGGAACTGGCGCTCGCCGCCGGCCGCGCCGAGCTGAACGAGCTGCGACCCTACGTCTCCGACGACGCGATGGCGACGCTCTCGGCGCGGCCTCTCGCCGGGGTGTCGACCGTGCTCGTCGGCGCGCTGACGATTCGCGACGTCTCGAACCTCGACGGCGTCTCGGACAAGGTGAGCGTCGAGATCGAGATCGAAGCGAACCTCGCGCGGCGCGATCCGGAGACTGGCGACGAACGCGCGGTCTACGTCGTCGAGCGGTGGGTGTTGAGGCGCGCGAAAACGGCACGATCGCGGCAGCCGGACCGCGCCCGGATACTGGCCTGTCCGAGCTGTTCGGCACCGCTCGAGGCTCTCTTGGCGGGCAAGTGCCGTTATTGCGCGGAGGAAGTCTCGACCGGTGCGTTCGATTGGGTCGTGTGCTCCGTGCGCGTCATCCACGAGCGCGAGCGAGGCCCGGTCCTCGCGGGCCACTCGGCCACGGACACCAGCGAAAGCCCGTCGATCGTGGACCCCGACGCGCGCGCTCGGTTCGACGAGAGCGTCGGCGATTCAGAAGCCTACGCCGCGCTCGTCGCGCGGATCATTCACACCTTCGACACGTTCCACGAGGCTTGGTCGGCGCAGAACCTCGAGCCGATGCGGCACCTCACGACCGACCCGCTCTTCGAATCGCAGGCCTATTGGATAGCGGAATACAAAAAGCAGGGACTCTGCAACGTGACGGAAGACGCCGCGATCGCGCGGATCGAGCTTGCGCGGGTCACGAGCGATCCGTACTTCGACGCCGTGACGGTGCGCATCCACGCGCACGCGAAGGACTACACGAAAGACGCACGAACCGGCGAGGTCGTCTCCGGCGAGCCTACCTCTGCGAAGCGATACAGCGAATACTGGACGTTCCTCCGCAAACGAGCGACGAACGCCCCCGCAGCCAGTCGGAGTGCCCTCGCTGCGGCGCGCCGCGATCGAACGAGATCGGAGGCCACTGCTCGCATTGTGGTGCCAAAGTGGGCAATCGCGCGCTCGATTGGGTGCTGTCGCGAATCGAGCAGGACGAGGCCTACAACGGCTGACCGCGCGCACGAACGCCTGCGCGCCAACCTCACGCTCGAAGCGCGCACGAACCTCGCCGGGACAGCCTCCTCGAGGTAGCGCGTCATCGTTCGGGAGGTTCGGTCGACGCGCTCCTCGAAGGGCCTTACCCGAGCACCGTAGCGAGCACGGCTTCGTCGTCGTCCAACCCGCCGACGATCAAGTCGCTTTCACCGTCCTCCACGCAGACGAGGTATTCCACTGCCGCTCTTCCCGCACGTGCCCACTCTGCGTCTACCCCGCGCTCTGCCGCCCTCTCCAAGACGCGCGCCGCAGCGTCCGCGACGCGGTGCACTTGGGCGCGGTCCACGGGATATCCCACGAGCTTCTCCATGCCTCCCCGCCACGCGACGAGCGCCGTGCGTAGCTTTGCCACGTCCCGCGACGAAGAGAGAAACCGCGCGAACGTCTCGACGGCCTTCTCCGGCACTTGCTCGAGCCAAACGCGATCGCTCGCGGTCGCGCCCTCGAGGGTCGCCGCTGCGGCCTCGACGCGCTCCACGAAGTCTCCCGAAAGACGTGCCCCCACCTGATTGGCCAATAGCCCGAGGGTGGTTCGTCGCATCGGCTCGCCGTTCGCGGTCGGAAGCGCCCCCACCGCGTCGGCGACTCGCACACGACCCCCCCCCGCGGCGAGCAGCTCTTCGAGGGCTTGTTTCTGTGTTTTTGTCCGCGTTTCGCCCCAAGCGGCGAGGCCGAGCCCCCCTCCCTGCGCCAACCGAAAACGCCCGTCGTGGCGGAGGAGGCTGCGCACGAGGCGAGGGTCATAATGGCTAATCGGCGCGCCCAAGCTGACGACGAACGCGCGCTGGTCGACGACCCCGGCGCCTTGGTCGCGTTGCTCGAGCCACTCGGCTGTCGCGTCACGGAGCACCTTCGCGGCGCCCTCACCCCCGGGGACGTCGCGCGGGAACAGACCCACAGTGCCATTCTCGAACGTCACGAAGGGCGCTCGGCCCCGCATCATTTGCCACGCGAGGTCGGTCACGCTTCGCCGCGCGCGCACACGAACGAGGAGCTCTGCCTCGGCGAGCGGCGCCCCCGCCTTCACCAGCTCGTCCTCGATCGTCTCGTCGATGTGAGCGCGCTCGCCAGCCCCCCCAGCGGTGAGCGCGACGACGTTGCGGCCCAGGTACGTGACACCGTCCGCGTCGCGGAGCACCGAGCCGAGCGCGTGCGGGTTCATCCACTCGGGCAGGTCGGCCATCGTCGCGAGGAGCGGCAAGAGCTCCGTCGTTTGCCATTGCCTCTCTGCTCCGTGCTCGCCGATCACGGTCGCGGCGAGCGGGCCGAGGCGTTGCCGCCAAAGGTGAAAGTCGGGGACGAGCTCGGGCATCGTCACGAGCCCGCGGTCGACCCAGACGACGTCGTCGGGGAGCTTGGAACGACCGAGACGCGCATGCAGGTGCGCGACGGTGACAGGCTTCCCCTCGGCGCGGAGTAGCGCGCGTACGGCCTCAGCGCGATCGGCGCCATACCCGACTACGCGGCCGGCTTCTTCCCTCAGGCCACCGCGGACCAGCTCGAACAGCACCACGAGCTCGTCGCTCGAGAGGTCGGCGGAGCGCTTCACGCGGTCACGGAGGCCCGCGGCGTCCACGGGGTAAACGAGGCTCTCGCACACCCACTCCAGCCGCGCGAGCTTCGTCGCGAACACATCGGCGGTAGTCTTGCCGAAGTAGGCCGTGCCGTCGTGCTCGAACACGTGACCGGCGCGCCCCTCGAGCACGCTCTCGAGCACCACCGCGAAGGCGTCGGAGTCGAGCTCGGGCGACCTGACGAGCGGAACACCGTCGACCTCGACGTCGGCGAGCCGGGCGGCGAACGGCGGGCAAATTTCCGCGAAAGCGTGGACGAGTGGCTCCGTCCAGACCGACTCTCGGCGGAGCGTGGCGAGCGCGTTCACCTCGAGCTGCCTCACCCTCTCGCGCGAGACGCCGAAGCTCTCCCCGAGCTCACTCAACTTCGGAGGAGGGCCCACGAGCCCGGCCCGCTGGGTCAGAACCATCCGCTCGCGGAGTGGCAACTTCGCGAGCGACTCCACGAACAGCCTACGCCAATCGTTCGCGAGCACCGGCCCCTGCTCCGCGAGCGCGGCGCGGAGCCGCAAGAGCATGTCGGCGGCGTCCTTCACCGTGCGCCGACCGAGGTTCGGGGCTGCCTCCAAATCCGAAGCTGGCACTTTTACCAGCGCGCCTATCGTGGCGAGTCCGTTCGCGACCGCGTAGGAAACCAGCCGCGCCGGCAGAGGTGCGTCGACCACTGCCCTCGCGCGGAGCGGCTCGGGGAGCACTACGGCGAGGCCGTTCCAGCCCAGCGCCGCCGGATCGAGCGTCGTCGAGACGGCGCGCATTTCATCGTCGTCGTCGTCCTCCGGCACCGCCGCCGCATCTTCCCAGCGCATCCCGATGGCGCGCTCGAGCACCTCGCGCGTTTCGCTCACGGTCTTCTTCCCGAGGCTCTTCTCGAGGAGCAGGCTCGCGGGGTGGAGTCGCGCGAGATCGCCGACCGTCGTCAAACCCCGGCGCGAAGCCACGTTCAGCATTCGCGTCGGCAGAGGCAATGCCTCGAGGGGCTTCAAAAGCACGCTCATCGTCTCTCTCCGGTTCCTCTCACGCCAAGCCCCGTTCGGCGCCCGTTCGGTGATTCGCCCACCCACCGCTCCTACGCCCGCGGACGCTGTCGTTCCGCGTCGCGCCCACAGTTCACACGGGTCACGCCTCGACCGTCAACGACCGTCTCGCGACGCCGACGAATCGTGCCGAGGCACCGCGCGTGCCAACGAAAAACGTCGGTAGAACCGCGAGCTCGGCTCGCATACTACGCCAAATATGGCGCGACTCGTCCGCTCGCGCCGACACGAACGCCGGGCGTCGATCGACGCGCTTCGCGAAATTATGCGTTTGCGCCATCGTACGAAACGCTATGTAGGAACGTCGCTTGGCACCGACACGGCACCGAAGATTCCAATGAACCTACCTCCGAATCCATACGCCCCGCCGACCGAGCCCCGGGCTACTTCCTACGCGGGGCACGGTGCACCGTGGCAAGCGTATGCACGGGCGAACCTGACCTTTCGAGCGCACGGCACCGACGCCATCATCACGGTCGGCGCGTATCTGCCGGACGTCTGCGTCAAATGCTGCCGGAAGGAGGGGCTTACCCGGCGGAGCTTCCCGCTCACCCGTCATCCACCGTGGCTCTACGGGCTCTTGGCGCTCGGGCTCCTTCCCTATTTCGTCGTGCGCTCCGGCATCGCGCGCGGCTGGGCGAGCTTTTGCCTCTGCGGATATTGCTACACGCGGTACCAGAACGCAGGCCTCGCGAAGTGGGTCGTGGCGCTCCCCGTCCTCACGTGGACCTCCATGCTCAGCTCGCTCTGGGCTATCGGCCTCGAGGGCCTCGAGGAGGAGGCCGCGCTCTCGTTCGTGGTGAGTCTCTTCCTCTTCCTGGTAACGGCCGGGCTCGCGTGGCTCGTGCTCAGCCAGTTCTCGGGTCCGCGCACCATTCATCTGGAGGAGGTCATTTTCCGCGAAATGCGCGTAAGCGGCTTCGACCGGGACGCGCTCGCCGATTGCGCAGCCTACGCGGCGTATTGGGCCAATGCGCAAGCCCACGCGTGGCCGGCGCAGGCTTCTTACCCTGCAACAGGACACTACCCGTATGCGAACACCCATTCTGGCTACGGAGCACGGCCGATGGATCCGATGGAACCGGCGGCAGCGGTCTTCGCTGGCGGGTCTGCCTCCCCCGTCGCAGGCTCGGACGACACCCTGGCTACCGCGCCAACTGCGGAGAGCAATCCCAGAACGAACGCCGCGGCGCCATCCGCAGCGACTGCGGAGTCCGCGCTGCGCGCGCCGGGGCCCGCGGCCGAGACGCCCGCCGAGCCCACTTCACCCACGGAGGTGGATACAGAGCGCCCCTAGCCAGGCGCAGCCGTACCCGAGCTACTTCCACGCGTCGACGTAGGTGTCCACCATCTCCGCGACGCGATCGATGCGCACATAAGCTTCGCGGGTCCGCTCGACGCCGACGTTCGACTTGTCGGCGCTCCCTCGCACCGTGCCGACGATCTTTCCGTCGCAGAGGAGCGGGCTGCCCGAATCGCCACTCGTCGCGATTCCGGTGACCCACCGCACCACGATCTCGGTCGTGCCCACTTCGGCCACCTGGCTCCTCGCGGAGCGGCGCGTCCCGAGCGAGAACGCGTTCGGGTTCTTGTCGGTCGGGGTGAGGTGCGCGCCGAAGCCCACCGCGACGCAGACATCGCCGACGAATGGGTTGTAGAGACCCCAGAAGAGGCGAACATCGCCCGCATAACGCGGTATCGGAGCGACCGTGGTCACCGGCTTCGCGAGGCGCACCACGGCCACGTCGAGCTTGCCCGGGCAGCCCGGACCGTCGGGTTTGTCGTAGCAGGGGTGAATGACCCACTCCTTGATCGGGACCGACTGCATGTTCTCGGGCGACGGATTTTTCCCCGGAACTACGGCCCCGAAGAAGAACGTGTTCGGCTTCCCGAGGGCCACGTGCGCGGCAGTGAGCACCACGTTCGGTGCGATCAGCGCGCCGCTCCCGAAGCTGCCGGAGGCGAAGCGAAGGAGCCCGATCGCCGGATAGGCGCGCTCCACCTTTCCGCCGTTGATCGCTTCTTCTGCGCTCGCGCCCTCCACCGCCGAGGGCCCCTCGTCCGCCTCCGCCGAGCACGCGGCGAGCGCAAGGAGACCGAGCAGGAGCCCGCATTTTTCGTGGGAAAGTCGCATACTTCAACGATACCGCAGGCGGGCCCGGCGCAGGAAGTGTTCCGGCGGCGAACCTGGTCTCTTCGTCGTCTCGGGGCTTCGCCGCGACCGCGAACGGCGGTACACGGAAGGCAACCTCCCCGCACGCGCTCGCCGCGAGAAGCGCGTGGTTACGCGTTCTCGTGCGGGCACGACCGCTGCATTCTATCGTCGCTCGCGAGGCCTCTCGTTCCACCATGCGGTCGGCCGGCCTCCCGACCGACGGTCACCGCGGTCGCGCGACATGCACGCTCCCCGCCCTTTCCTCCCTCGAAACGACAAGGACCTTTGCCACGATGAGCTTCGCCAGGCCCGCTCGCTCTTTTGCTCTCGCCGCCCTCGTCCTCTTCGCCCCCGCGGCCGCCGGTTGCGGGTACCTCAAGGCGAACTTCGCGCAGACCTACGTGTGGACACGCGAGCTCGACGCTTATGTGATCCAAAAGCCGGTCGAAGAGGCGCTCGCCAAGGCCGTCACCGTAAAAGGGCCAAACAACATTCTCTTTTATCATGGCCAATCCACGTTCACCGACGTATCGCCAACCTTGAAGCGAAGCGGGCCGCACGAAGAGACGAGCCCAGGCGGCGGCGACAAGACGACGAGCGTGAGCGTGATCGAAATCGAAGGGTTCCCGAAGCCTACCGGTTGTCAGGTGCACGTCACCGAAATCGTCGAGAGCACGACGCGGCGAAACGGACAGATCGTGAGCACCCAAACGTCTCGCGATCGGCGCGCCGATCTCGAGATCGAGATCGTGGGCATGTTCGATCCCCAGACCGCCGCGCGCATCTTGCGCGAAGGCGAAGAGGCCCGCGCGTCCGGCGAGTGGTACCCGCCGAAGAAGAAGTAGCGAAGCGCCCCGTTCGCGCCGAAGCACCTACGTGCATCATGCACGGGCCTCCGCCTGACGTGAATGAAAGGAACGGGCGCCGTGTTCGCGGAATTCTTGGCGCGGTTCGAGTGTCGCTCGTTGCGACGCGGCACGGACGGGCGATACGCCCGACGACGCACGCGCATCGACGACGAGGGGGCACGATGACGAACAGCTCGACCAGTGGCCGCAAGCTTCCCATGGTGCAGTCCGCGGCACTGCCGCATGTGCCGCCGAGGGCGCCGCGCGAAGGCTCGTTCGCGCCGTTCGCGCCGTTCGCGCCGTTCGCGCCTCGCCCTCCGTCGCCCGAGATCACCTCACGATTGATCGAGCTGAAGGCGCGCATCTTCTGCGAGGGCCTCCGCATCGACGACGATCTGTGGCCGGAGCTCGATCACGCCCATCATTACCGTCACAAGCGCGCGGGGCTGTCTCAAGGGCGCTTCTTTCGCCTGCTGGACGGGGCAGCGACCACCGCGGTGAACGCGCCCGTGCACGAGCCCTTCGCGAAGACGTCTCGCATCGTCCTTCGGCGCACGGAAACCGGGTATCGCATCGACGACGGCGACGAGGTGCTCTGTGAGGCGCTCCCGTTCGCGTGGCCGCGCTGGTACGACCAAGAGTGCGACGACGGCACACCGATGAGCCTCGTCGTCTCCGCCCACTGTGACACCAGCCTCTACTCTGCCATTTATCAAGGTGGCTGTGACTACTGGCAAGACGACATGATGTGCCAGTTTTGCGCCATGAAAGTGGACCAAAAGTCCAAATGGCGAAAGGTGTCGACCATCGCCGAGGTGTGCAAAGCGGCTATCGCGGAGAACCCTGCCGCCGAGATCACCCTCGGCGGGGGCACGCGCCTCACCGCGGACAAGTCGGCGAAGCACAAGGCGGCCGGGATCGCCGAGCTGAAGAGAGAGGTCGATATCCCCGTATGCGTCGAGATGGCGGCGCCGGACACCGACGATTGGATCGACCGC
>JAAFHV010000341.1 GCA_013297655.1 Myxococcales bacterium
TCTGCAGCATACACATGGAGGGCGACGCCATCGGGCGGCGCGATTCCGTGCGTGGGCCACAAGAAGGTGCGCTGCCCGAACACGAGCGCAGGCGGAATCAGGCCCTCGGCGAGCAGCGTCTGCGGGCCGTAGAGATCGCGCAAAATAGCGTCGAGCAGCTTCGCTCGCTGCGCCACGGCCTGCGCGACGCCACGCCATTCGTCGCGCGGGAGCACGAGCGGCATCACGTCGAGCTCCCACTGCCGACTCGTGCCCGCGGGATCGGCGTAGACGTTGTACGAGACGCCATCCGAAGCGATCGCGTCGTTCACGAAGAGGCTGCGCTTGCGCATCGTCTCCGACGCGAGGCCGGCGAGGTGCGACAGGAGCGGGCGCCAGTGCGGGCGGGGCGCACGATGATCGTCGACCATTTCGTCGAAGCGACCAGGGGAGGGCATGTAGTGGCGGAGGAGCACGTGGTGTTCTGCGGAGGCGGCCGCACGAGACTATCCGAAGACCTGACCTAAGAATTCATCAAAAAGATCCACGACGTGCGCATGGCCGAGGGCGCTCCTCGGGGCCCGCGACCAGGCCGTGAACCGGCCCCGTCGGTCTGAGGATCTCGTCCGAGTGTCCGGCCAATCGAACATCGCCAAACGTTGCGCGCGACTATCTCGTCACTCATCGTCGCCGGGTTTGACACGCCGACTCGTTGCTAAGCATCATTCGGGGATGAAGAAGCCGTCCACCGCTCCGAAGCTCGCCGAGGCGAATCTCGAAGCGGTATTCGAGACACTGGACGAGGGACTCGTGCTCGCGAACTTCGAGGCCAACGTGGTGCACTGGAATCGAGCAGCGGTCGAGATGCACGGAATGGTGTCTTCGGCGGAGGCCGAGCGCCCCCTCGCCGAGTTCGTCGCGGTATACCAGCTCGAGGAGCTGGGAGGGCGCGTGCTGCCCTACGAAGAGTGGCCTCTTCCGCGTACGCTCGCCGGCGACTGCGTGCGCGGAATGCAGTGCCGCGTGCGCCGCCTCGACCGCGACAACTGGGTCCGAATCTTCGTCTACTCCGGGAGCCTCATCAAAGACGCGGCAGGAAAGCCCACGATGGCCGTGCTCCACGTGAGCGACGTGACGGCGCGGCGGGCGGCCGAGGCGAGCCTCGAGGAGGCTGACGAACGCATGCGGCGAGCGCAAAGGGTGAGTCGGTTCGGCACGTTCGAGATTGACATCGACGAAACCGGCAAACCCGTCGAGCCCTATTTTTGCTCGGATCAGCTACTGCGAATTCATGGGCTCCCGGCAGGTGGAAACATGGTGATGCTCGCGGACATGCGCGCCCGTCTCCACCCGGAGGATCCGCCCACCCTCGAACGTTCCCGGAACACGATCACCCCCGAGTCGCCGGAGTACGAGGGGGCTTATCGACTCTCCACCCCCGCGGGCGAGGTTCGCCACATTCGTGTTCACGCGCAAGGCTTCTTCGAGGGCCGACGCCTGGTCCGTGTGGCAGGCACCGCCCAAGACGTGACGACCGAAGCCGACGCCCTCCGCGAGCTCGTCGAGCTCTCCGCGAGCCTCGAGCGTCGCGTCGGCGAGCGCACCGGCGAGCTCGCGGCGGTGAACGCAGAGCTCGAGAGCTTCGCTTATGCCGTCTCGCACGATCTGCGCGCCCCGCTTCGCGCGATCGCTGGCTTTTCGCAGGCGATCGTAGAGGACCACGGCGACGAGCTCTCGACCGGGGCGAAGAGCTACCTCGACGAAATCGTGGGCGCGAGCCGGAAGATGGGCGAGCTCATCGACGCCCTGTTGCTCCTGTCGCGCTACACGCGGGGCGAGCTCCACAAAGACACGTTCGACCTCGGCCGCGTCGCGGAGCGAGCCTTCGCCGTCGTCGTTCGCGATGCGCCCGAGCGGCGAGTCACGTTCACCGTCGAGCCCGGGCTCCTCGCCTGTGGCGATATTCGCCTCATCGAGAACGTGCTCCAAAACCTCCTCGCGAACGCATTGAAGTATTCCTCACGAAAGGAGGAGGCAATCATCGCGGTGCACAGCGAGGAGAGCGAAGGAAAACGGTACTTCTGCGTGACGGACAACGGCGCCGGATTCTCGATGAGCTATGCAGCCAAGCTCTTCCAGCCCTTCCAAAGGTTGCATCGGCAGGACGAATTCCCAGGGATCGGAATAGGGCTCGCGACCGTACAGCGCATCGTGAAGCGACACGGTGGGACGTTCATGGCGCGAGGTGCCATTGGCCAAGGCGCGACGTTCGGCTTTTGGCTACCGCCCGAGAAATCTATACGCGGCCCCGAACGATCCTCCGTGACCGGAGCCACCCCCGCCCTCTCGGAGAACTGACATGCGCCGCATCCTGCTCGTAGAAGACAACGCGGCCGACGAGAAGCTCACCCTCCGTGCGCTTCGCAAGGTGAACCTCGCCAACCAAGTAGACGTGGTCCGCGACGGCCAACAGGCGCTCGACTACCTGTTTTCCGAGGGGGAGTTCATCGACCGGAAAGAAGCGCGGCTGCCCGTGGTGGTGCTCCTCGACGTGAACCTTCCGCGCGTGAGCGGCCTCGACGTGCTCGCGGCCATCCGCGCGAAGGAGCTCACGAAGACCTTGCCGGTCGTCATGCTCACCTCCTCCGCCGAAGATCGCGACCGAGTGCAAAGCTACGCCAGCGGCGCGAACAGCTACGTGCAAAAGCCGGTAGTCTTCGAGGAGTTCGCGGAGACGGTGGGCCGCCTCGGTGTGTACTGGTACCTCACGAACGAGCCGCCCTGAGTGGGTGTCGCGAACGATTGCATCATGCATACATGGGCGCGTCCGGTCTGCCTCAGAGAGGCCGCACGAAGCTAGCCTGGCCGAGCACGTCTCGAATGGCGACGCGCGCGACGACGGCCCGTGAGCGCTCCAAGAACGCGCCCACGAGCACACGGTAAATGGGCCTTCCGCTCGCATCCGTCTCACGGACCACGTGCGCGATCACGTGGCGAGCGGGGTAGCCCCCAGCAGAGTAGAACGTGTCGTCGAGCGCGAACCCGGAGGTCGCTTCCGCCTTGGCGTCGAGGCGCGCGGCGGCCCCGTCGGCGCTCTTTCGGTCGTATGCGGCGAAGACCTGAACCGTGAGCGGCGCGGCGTCGCGCGTCCTTACGATCTCGGCGGCCGAGCCCCGCGCCCGAAGAAGCTTGGCCGCGAGCGAAAAGAGAGACTCGAAGCTCGCTCCGTCCCAGCGGCCTTCGCCGAGCAGCCTCGTCGGCGTCGAAATCGTGACCGTGCCGTGCTCACTCGCGAGGCTCGCGCCGGCGGGCAGCAGCGCGTCGATACGTGTACCCCATCGTGCAGCCTCGCGCGCGCGCTCGGGGCTCCACGTGTCGTCGCCGGCTTGGAGGAACGTGACCTTTCCGATCGTGGCGTCCCAGCCGTCCCAACAGGCGAGGCACGGGCGGGCGACGGTAAGCGCGAAACAAAAGAGCAGACATGCCACCAGGGTCTTGATCACGTTTGGCCTCGTGGCCACCACAGCACCGGTCGTGCCCGCCGAAACGGTAGCGTTTCGCCTCGATTCTGAGAGATTTTGGACGCGAGGGCGTGGCCCCCGAGCCACGGCTGTGGGCGGCGGGACCGCGCACGAGCACCGACCCCTTGATTCGGTGCTTTCTGCTAGGCCGTTACTTGGCGCTCTTCCGCGAAGACGCGAAAGCGCCACGGCGGCGGAGGTCCAACGTGAACGGGAAGTCCTCGTTCACCTCGAGGGGTGGCACCGCGATCGTGCCTGGCGTGTGACCGGCGCGCGTGAAGCGGGTACGGCGTCTGCCCTCCGCCTCGAGCGCGTTCACCGGCCGAACGTCGTAGCTGCGGCCCCCCGGGTGAGATACGTGCACTTCGCATCCACCTAGGCTGCGCGAGGACCACGTGTCGACGAGATCGAACGTGAGCGGCGAGGCGACGGGGATATGCGGGTGGAGGCAGCGCGGGGGTTGCCACGCGCGGTAGCGAACGCCCGCCGCGAGCTCGCCGTCGTTGCTCGACCGACCGAGCCCACGAAGCGGCACTCTTCGCCCATTGCACGTGACAACGAAGCGCTCGGGGGTGAGGCCACGCGCGCGCACCTCGAGCCGCTCGACGGAGGAATCTACGTAGCGCGCAGTGCCACCGGAGGCCACGTCCTCGCCCATGACGTGCCAGGGCTCCAGCGCGGCGCGAAGGGTAATTTCCACGCCGTGGGCCTCGAAATCGCCAATCACGGGAAACCGAAACTCGTAGTGCGGCAAGTACCACTCCGGCGAAAACCGGAACCCCGACTCCGCGAGATCGGCGAGCACCTCGGTGAAGTCGTCCCACACGAAGGCGGGGAGCATGAACTTGTCGTGAAGGGCGGTGCGCCAGCGCACGAGGCGCTCCGGGGCGAAGGGCGTCTTCCAGAAGCGAGCGACGAGCGCGCGGAGCAAGAGCTGCTGCGCGAGGCACATCCGCGCGTGAGGCGGCATCTCGAACCCGCGCATCTCCACGAGCCCGAGGCGGCCGGTCGCGCTATCGGGGGAATAGAGCTTGTCGATGCAAATCTCGGCGCGGTGGGTGTTGCCCGTCACGTCGATCAAGAGATCGCGAAAGAGCCTATCGGTGAGCCACGGGCGAATTTCCTCTTTCTCTGCGAGCGCGCGCGTGACCTCGTCGAAGGCGATCTCCATCTCGTAGAGGGCGTCGTTCCGCGCTTCGTCTACTCGCGGGGCCTGCGAGGTGGGGCCGATGAACATGCCGGAGAAGAGGTACGAGAGTGACGGATGACGCTGGAAATAGGCAATTAGGCTCCGCAGCAAGTCGGGCCGCCGGAGGAACGGCGAGTCGCTCGTGGTGGCGGCGCCGAGCACCAGGTGGTGCCCCCCTCCAGTGCCCACATGGCGCCCGTCGATCATGAATTTCTCGGCCGAAAGTCGCGCGAGGCGGGCCTCTTCGTAGAGGTGGGTGGTCTGCGAGACGAGCTCCTCCCACGAGGCGGAGGGCGCGACGTTCACCTCGATGACGCCAGGATCGGGCGTCACGCTGAGGGAGATCACGCGCGGATCGCGAGGCGGCGTGTACCCCTCCAGCATTACGGGAGTGCCAATCTTCTTCGCCGCGGCCTCCACCGCGGTCGTGAGCCGAACGTACTCTTCGAGGGTCTCGAGGGGCGGCATGAACACGTAAAGAACGCCCTTGCGCGCCTCCGCGCACATCGCGGTGCGCACCGTAAACGAGGCCGACTCTCCGAGCGCCGGTGCTCGATCGGACTTCGTATCCCCTTCCGTGGCAGGTTTCTTCTTCGCGGATTCGCGGGTACGGGGGGGGAGCGGCGAGGTATCCCGCGAAGGGTCACCGAGGCCAGCGGGGTCCTTGTCGGCGGCGGCGACCCACGGCAACGAGTCGAGGGGGAGGCGGAGGCCGACGGGGGAATCTCCCGTGACGAGGAAGCAGTGCCCCCCGCGAAAATGCCAAGGGCCCGTTCGGAAGGCGGTCTCCCCGGCGCGCGAGGGCAAGTGGGCTATCGGGAGCACGTAGCCGCTCGGCTTTCCGAGCCCACCCGAGAAGAGGGCGCGGAGACGATCGCGCTCGAGCGGATCGTCGATTTTTGGGTCCTTCGGGTCCACGTTCACGGGCAATTTTCGCTCGCGGAGGAGGGCGGCGACCACGTCCTCGTAGGCGGGAAACACGTAGTCCTCCACGAGCCCGAGGTGCGCCGCGACCTCGCGCAAGAGGGCATTCGCGGACCCCGCTTCCGCGCCGCTCGGTTTGCTCTCGTCTGCGAGGAGCGCCGTGTCTTCCCACATCGGCTCGCCGTCGCGACGCCAATACAAGTTGAGGGACCACCGGGGAGCGGCTCGCCCGGGTACCACTTGCCTTGCCCGAAGTGCAAAAGCCCGTTTTTGGCGTAGTGATCGCGGAGGCGGAAGAAGAGATCGCGCGAGAGCTTACGTTTGTTCTCCCCGAGCGCGGCGGTGTTCCACTCGGCGCCGTCGGGGTCGTCGATCGATACGAAGGTGGGCTCGCCGCCCATCGTGAGGCGCACGTCTCCCTTCACGAGGGCCGCGTCGACGTCGCGACCGAGGGCGACGATGCGCTCCCACGTGTCTTCGGTGTAGGGCTTCGTCACGCGGGGGGTCTCGAGCACGCGCGTCACGCGCATCTCGTGCTCGAACGTGGTCTCCACCACGTCCACCAGGCCGGAGACGGGCGCGGCGAGTTGCGGCTCCGCGGTGCACGCGAGCGGGATGTGCCCTTCGCCAGCGAGGAGCCCCGAGGTCGGATCGAGCCCGACCCAACCTGCGCCCGGCAGGTACACCTCGCACCACGCGTGCAGATCGCAAAAATCCGAAGTGGGGCCGGAGGGCCCGGAGACCGGCTTTTCGTCGGCGACGAGCTGAATCAAATACCCGGACGCGAAGCGCGCAGCGATGCCGAGGCGCCGGAAGATTTGCACGATGAGCCACGCCGAGTCGCGGCACGAGCCAGAGCGCTTCGCGAGCGTCTCGTCTGGCGACTGGAGGCCGGGCTCGAGGCGAATGTTGTAGTTTACATATTCGGAGACACGGCGGTTCAGCTCGACGATCATGGGGCTCGTCGCGCCGCCCTCTTTCGGCCGCACCTCGGACAGGAACGCCTCGAAGCGCTCCGTGCCGGGGAGGGTGCGCAGGTAGGGCTCGAGATCTTCGGCGAGCCCGCGCTCGTACGCGAAGGGCCACGTCTCGGCCGCAGGCTCGAGGAAAAAGTCGAACGGATTCAGCGCCTCCATCGCGACGACCACGTCGACGACGATCTCGAAGCTGGAAGTCTTCTCCGGGAACACGAGGCGCGCGAGGTGGTTGCCCTGCGGATCTTGTTGCCAGTTCACGAAGTGCTTCTCCGGGAGCACCTTCAGCGAATACGAGAGCACCCGAGAGCGCGAGTGGGCCGCGGGCCGGAGCCGCACGATCTGCGGACCGAGCGTGACCGGGTGGGCGTAGCGGTACGTGGTGCGGTGGTAGAGAGCGACCGAGAGCGACATCGAACGTCCACCGTACACAGGTGAATGTTTCGGGAACAGGTCGCGCCGCTCGCGCTCGCCGGCCCACCGCGCCGATCGCCGGCGAGCCTCGTCGTTTGTTCACGGGACACGCGCCGCCAGAACGTAGGCGATGCCGCGGTGCGCATCGGCGCCTCAGCGAGGGCACGGGTTGATGCATGTTGCCCCGCCAACACTACGAGCAAGCGTGAATTTCCCTGAAATCGCGACGGCACGCGCCGTGCTGTAGGTGGTTCCAACGCCTCAGAGCCTTCTCAAGGAGAGCTTCCCAAATGAAATTCTTTAGCGCTCGTCTTCTCGTCGCCTCTGCCCTCGTCCTCCCAACGTTCGCGACAGCCGCCTGCAGCGACACGACCACGGTCGACTCCGAGAGTGGCAAGGCGATCTCGGACGTCGACATCGGCGCGGACTTCGCCCTCAACCGCGGCGAGACGCAGCAAGCGACGGCGACCGTGGAGTACGCCGACGGCACCAAGTCCGACGTGACCAAGAGCAGCGACCTCGTTTGGAACATCGGAAACACCGACGTCGCCACGATCTCGGCCGACGGCATGGTGACGGCGAAGAACCTCGGTGCCACCACGATCAAGGCGATTTACCAGGGCAAAGAGAGCACCTCCAAGGCCCTCGTCGTGAAGTAGGCAATCCAGTTTTTGGTGATCGGCTCGACGTGAGCACTCGGGCGGAGTTTTCCGCTCACTACGACAAACCTCTCGAAGCATAGGAGCATCCCATGAGCAGCAACACGACCCGTCACATCGAAGGCATCGCGGACAAGGCCATCGGCGCCGTGAAGAAGAACGTCGGCGCCGCGATCGACAACGAGCAAATGGAGGCGGAGGGCAAGATCCGCGAGCTCGAAGGCGAAGCGAAGGTGAAAGGCGTCGAGGCCACCGAACGCGCGAAGGGCAAGTTCGAGGAGGTCACCGGCGCGATCAAGCGCAAGGTCGGCGAGGTCATCGACAACCAGCAGATGGAGCTCGAAGGAGCCGCGCGCGAGAAGAAGGGCGAGCTGCGCCAGGGACTGAACAAGAAGTCCGATTCCTGACGATCGCTTCGACCGTGGCCCCCCGCCGTCCGCGACGACGGCGGGCGCGACGGTCGGCGGAGCGGAAGCGAGCGTAGTCGAGCCAACCGTGCTCGGGTGCGCTCGCTCCTTTTTTGTCGGCGCCGTCCGCGCGTACGCGGCCGACGGACCTCCATCGTAGTGAGCCGAAAAAAAAAGTTTCCCGCGCCTGTCGATCCGCGCGCGCCCCGTTCGTTGCCCCGGTGAACCCTC
>JAAFHV010000344.1 GCA_013297655.1 Myxococcales bacterium
TCGCCGATTTGCTTCGCCGTGCTTCGTTGCTCCTCCTCGGCTAGCAGCAGTAGGACTCGTCGTCGCGCCTCGCACGGCTCGCAACTCGGCGAAAATCCTCGGTCATTAAGCGGTTCGGTGCTCTAGCAGGACGTTCGAGAACGCTCGTCGTTGCGGCGCGATCACCCCGTGATCGGTCGCTGCGATCCCCGGAGTCGCGGAGGTGTGATCCGCCCGATCGCGGAGCGGCCGGTGCTGCCCCAAAGCAGCCGAGAAACCGCGTTTACGCATGTGGCCCCCAATTTGAATACATCCGGCCATGCTGCTCCGTTCGACGCTCCGGCCGACCCTCGCCCCCCTCGCGGTCGTTCTCTTCGCCCTCCTCTCCGCGTGCTCCGCCGAGGTCGCTGACGATCCGAACGGCGCCGGCGACACGGCAGAAGAGGCGCTCCTCTGCGGAGACACGCGCGCGCTGAACGTCGATCCGAGCGATCCGAACGACGAGGACTTCTCGAACGTGACCTTCGCCCCCTCGAAGGCGGCGTGGTGGGACGCGAAGAACGATCCGTCGCTGCGCGCGCTCCGCGTCGAGGCCCGGCGGGCGGCCGCCGGCGCGCTCCTCGTTCGGGAGAGCGTCACGCAAAACGGGGCGAGGTTCCGCTACACCTACCGCACGTTCCGCCCCGAGGTGGCCCTCCCGACCGACATTCGCTTCGAGGGGCTCGAGGGCTGCCGCTGGAGCCGCGAGGACTCGACCGAGCTCGCGCGCCTCCGCGCCGACGCCCGGAAGGTCGTGAACGGAAAAGGCGCAGTCCTCACGTTCGAGCGCGTTCGTCCCGCGACGGTGTCGGAGCGTTGGCGCTACGACTATGGCTACGACATGCCCGTCGCCACGAAGCCGAGCGGCGTCACGTTCGTGCCGGCGACGCTGGATTGGCGAACGGACGACCAAGCGACGCTCGAAGACCTTCGCCGCGCGGCACGGGCCGACGCCACGGCGAAGCGCCTCCGCGTGACGAGCGAGACCGTCACCGAGAGCGGAGCGGCCTGGAGCTACGCCTATCGGCTAGGCCAATAGGGACTCGGAATTACGCACTGCGATTCGCCCCTCGCACCGGAAGACACCCGTGTTCAACCAAACGAAGATATCTTTGCTTTGTGCGCTCGTCACGACGATCACGGCCTGCTCGGCCGTCGACCCCGGCACCGCGCCCGCGCAGCGCGCCGAGGACGAGGGCGAACGCGCGACTCCGAACGTCGAGCGACCGTCGGCCGCGGCGCCGCCCACGAACGAAGCCGCACCAACGCCGACGCCGATGCGCGCGCAACGCTACGTTCCGCGCACCTTTCCGACTCCACGAAAGGGCACTCGCGTGGTCGTCTCGAGCGAGGACCTCGAATGCCAAGTCCGTGTACCCTTCCGGGAGTACGATTTCCCAGAGGGCGCCGAGGATCCTTCGGTATCGGCGACTGGCAAGACCATGTGTTACATGGCAGACGGCGACGTTTTATGCCATGTGAGCGGCACCGATACGGGCCTCTGTTACGACAGCCTCGACAACGTCGCGAACGCCGTGCTCCAACCGGCGACCCGCGACGGCGACTTCCTCGCAGCCTACCTCGCCGCGCACCGCGATCGACTCCACACGACCATCTCCGGGCACAGCCAGGGCGCATACGACGCCGCTCGCATCGCAGACCACCTCGGTCCTGGCGACCAACTGTTCCTCCTCCAACCGGCGTCCGCGGCGCTCGCTCCGAACGGGGCCCTCCTCGGGGCGGCGCGGAGGGGAGCGCTCGTCTTCGTAGGATGGTCGACCAACGACGACGCCTCCCTCGGCATTCGCGCCGTCGCCGGCGAGGTGCCCTTGACGGCGTTCCCCCTCCAGCAAGGCATTCGCGTTCACAACGCGCCGAACGCGCGCGACCTCTTGTTGCAACACTTCGGCGTGTCGGCCGGACGCACCCCGAACCCCGCCCTCGACGCCAGCATCTTGTCGAATCCGGGCTCTCCGCAGGGGCGGTGGCGCTTTCCCGCGTGGCGCGAGCCCTGACCGCAAACGAGCGAGCACGAACGGAGCGCGGCGTGAGCGCTGCCGTGCGCCTACGCCATCTCTCACGATAAGCGCGTCGACCTTTACCGTCGTGGAGCGAACATGCACCAAAGCCTCGTGAAAAAGACGTTATGGCTCGAGCTCGCGGCGCTCGCCGGCGCCGCGGGGCTGTTCGTCGCGTGCAGCGGCGGCGAGCCCACCTCCCCGCGCGAAGAGGCCGCCGAGCCAGAGCCCACCCTCCCGGAAGAGACCTGCGACGAACCGGACATCGCGACCCCGACGCGCCTCCGCCCGTGCAGCGAAGGCAGCGGCAGCTTCGGGCGCTGGACCCTCGACCGCTTCGGCCTCCCCGCCTACGACTACACGATCGATCAAGCGACGAACACACGTGCAGTCTACAAGGACACCGAAGGCGTGGAGCGGCGTGACCACCTCGCCGCCTTCGGCAACGCGAGGGTGAACGCGTTCTTGTCGAACGACGGCTTCGTGGAGGTCACCGAGCAGGACCGTGGCGTCTCGTACCTCGCGAAGGTCGATGTCGCGCGGCGAGCCTACGGCGGCGGGTTTTCGTACGTGGACGACGGCGCGGCCACGTGGAGCACGGCGTACTCCTTGCGGCCGCGCGCGGCGAAGACGACGCGGCGCTTCGGCTCGAGCTACGTCGAGACCACGACCACCTACCGCGAGCTCCACGTCGCGCACCGCACGTACGCGCCCCACGGCGACGCGATGGTCGTCATCGACGAGGTGACGATCGAGAACCTCGGCGACCGGCGCACGATACGGCACTACGAGTACTGGGACGTCGCGAGGCGGCCTATCGAAATCGATTGGACGGTATCCGGCCGACTGCCCGGTTTTGCGCAGAAGGCACGCGAGCGTCGCGACGCACGAAATGGCCTCTTCACGGAGAAGGTCGTCCTCGAGAAGGGTATCCTCGGTCTCCGGCGCACCCACGTTTCGGATCCACCACGACCGCCCCACGAGGCTCCCTCCGCGACGAACCACTACCCGGCAGATCCGTTCGTCGCCGCGCTCGAGGGCGACATCTCGGACGTCTATACAGACGACGCGGCGTTCTTCGGGCAAGGTGAGGGGTCGAGCCCGGCCGCTGTCACCGGGAGAGCCGCAGGGGAAGGCCCCGCGGACGGCGAAAAGGGGCAATCCGCGAGCGGCCTCGGCCAACCGCGGCAGCTCGTCGTCCGGAGCGACTTCAGCCTCGCGAAGGGCGAAAAGAAGGTCCTCCGCTTCGTCTACGGGGCGACCGCGATGGGCGCGCCGTTCGTCGTTCCGCCCGAGTGGCGTGACAGCACTCAGGACGGGCTCGCGAAGAGCACCGAGGCGCTCCGCCCGAACCTCATGAGCTTCGCGAGCACCCGCTCGAAGCCGCTCCACCGCGAGCTCGTCTGGCACTCGGCGCAGCTCGAAGCGTCGGTCGGTTATCGCGAGTACTGGGGGAAACACGTCGTCCCGCAGGGCTCCGCGTATCTCTACTTGCACGGCGCGGACGGCGCCCTCCGCGACACTGCGCTCTTCGCGATGCCGCTCGCCTACACCCACCCGGAGCTCGCAAAAGAGGAGCTCGAGCTCTGCATGGGCCTCGCGTTCGGGGAGGGCTCCCGATTCAGCTATGCCTTCCAGGGGCACGGCATGCTCGACGATGCCCTCGGCATTCATTCGGCGCCGAGCGATCTCGACCTCTTCTTTCTCCTCGCGATGGTGGAGTACCTCGGCGCGACGGGCGACATGGCGTTCCTGGACGAAACCACGTCTTACTACCCTGCCTCCGCGCGGAACCAGGCGACCGCGTTCGACCACATGAAGCGCGCCGTTCGGCACCTCGTCGACACGGTCGGCCTCGGAGAGCACGGCCTCGTGCGGGTGGGTACCGGGGATTGGTCGGACGGGATCGTGTTCGAGGCGGCGGACCGCGAGTTGGCAAAGACCAAAGGCGAGAGCGTACCGAACTCACAAATGGCGCTCTGGGTGCTCCCGCTCGTCGGCGAGCTCGTCGCGGCGCGTGATCCGGCGCTCGCGACCGAGATCGGTGCCTATGTCACGAAGCTCCGCGACGCCGTAAAGAAGACACGCGGGGCGGAGTTCTTCGGACGCGCCTACTTCGGCGACGGCGCGCTCGTTCGTGCCGATCGCATCGATCTCGAGGCGCAAGTGTGGCCGCTCGTATCGCGCGACTTGCTCACAGCAGACGAACGTCGCACGCTCACGGCAGCGATCGCGCGCGACCTCGGCCAAGGCTCGAAGATAGGCACACCGCTTCAAAAAGGCGGACAAGCCTGGCCCGCGATTGGCCAATTGTTGACGTGGGGATACACGCGAGTCGACGACACCCTCGCCTACGACGAGCTCGTTCATCAGTCCCTCGCCGCGCGCGCGAAGGCCTTCCCCGACATGTGGCATGGCATATGGAGCGGACCTGACGGGACCGAGGTCACGACCGGCCGCACGTGGTCGAGCGTCGTGACACCAATGACCGACTTTCCCACCGCCAACAACAACGTGCACGCGATGGCGATGCTCGGCGCGCTCCGTGTCGCGGGGATCGAGCCGACCGCGCGCGGACTTAGAATCGAGCCGCACGTGCCCGGGGGAACGTTCTCCTTCGACACGAAGGTCATCGCGCTCACGCAAGACGGCACCACCCTCGAGGGCCGCTACTTCCCCGGCCCCGGGCGCGAGCGCGTCCTTACGTTCGTCCCCCCCGCGGGTGAGCGTATCGTCGAGGCGACCCTGAACGGCGCCGCGGTCCCTATCGCGAGCGAAAAACCGGGCGAAGCTCTCGACGTCCTCGTGAAGGTGCCGGCCGACATGGCATCGGGAGGCGTCGCCTTTCGCGTCGTCTCGCGATGAGCCTCGTGGGCCGCCCTCGGTCGGCGCACGCCACCGCCCGGACCGAAGCCAGCCGCTTCCGACAAGCGACGGGATCGAATCGAGGATGCTAAGCTAACGCCATGAAGAAGGTCTGCCAGGCCGGCGCCGTATGGCTCGTTTGTGTGGTCGCTGCGTGCGGCTCCGATACTCCCGCAGGCCCAGTGACGACGGGCCCCGCCGACGCGGCCGACGATCGCGCGGCGCCGCTGCCGCCCGAGGCCGGCGCGCCAGACTCCGCGACCGCCGGACCGCGCGTCGAGGTGAAGGGCGGCGAGCTCGTCATCGACGGTCGACCGACCGTGCTCTATGGCGGCGAGGTCCCCTACTTCCGTATTCGCGACAAGGGCTTCGACGCGCAGAAGACCGAGGCGCTCTGGGCCGACACCTTCGCGAAGATGAAGCAGGCGAAGATGAACACGGTCGCCACCTACTTCCCGTGGGACTACCACGAGACCGCCGCCGGAAAGTGGGACTTTACCGGCGCGCGCAACGCGGGCCGTTTCCTCGAGCTCGCCTGCCAAGCGGGGATGAAGGTCATCGCCAAACCGGGGCCCCTCATCACCGCCGAGTGGCCAAAAGGCTTCGGTACGTTCGGGGCGATCCCAGCTTGGTGGAAGGCCGCCCACCCCGGCAGCCTCGTGAAGAAGGCGAACGGCGACGTCTACAATTATAGCCCCACCGGGGACGCAACCCAGGTCCAGCCGACGTTCCTCGATCGTGACTACTTGAGCGCAGTCGGCGCTTGGTACGACCGCGTCCTCCCGATCGTAAAGCCCTATATCGCCTCGCGATGCGTGGTCGCGGTGCAAGTCGACAACGAGACCAACCAGTACTGGGCAAATCGCTACGGCGACGTCGACTACTCCCCGCAGTCGATCGCACACTACCGCGCGTTCCTCGACAAAAAGTACGGTGGGAGCATCGCCGCCCTGAATGCCATGTACGGCACGACCTACGCAGCCTTCGCGAACGTGATCGCGCCCTCCGGCGCGCCGAGCGACGCGAAGGACAACATGGCCGCGCGCGACTGGTACGAAGCGGGCCAGGCCTATTCCCTCGACTACCTGAAGACACTCCGCCAGATGCTCGAGGCGCGCGGCGTACGCGAGCCGGAGGTGCTCTTCCTCACGAACGACTCGCCGTTCGGATTGCCGCTCCGCAACATCCTGGTTCACGACGGGGGAACGAAAAACCAAGTCGGCTTGTGCGGCACGGACCTCTATCCCAAGCAGTTTCCGACCAACGGCGAGATCTTCGATCAGCCGTTCCAGGTCGACTATTTCACCAAGCTCTACGGCGAGAACGGAAAGCTCTATACGAAAGACAGCGCGCCTTACACGTTCGGAGCCGAGCTCCAGGGCGGTTTCTATTCGTTCCCACTCGGCATCAAGCCCAACGTGAGCGCCGAGTCGACCGACCAGCTCCTCGCGAAGTCGTTCGGACACGGCATGAAGGGGGGCACCTTCTACGTGCTCCGCGGCGGCTACAACCTCGACGACTCGACCTACGACTTCCAGGGGGCTATCGGGATCGAGGGAGACCTTCGCCCGCGGTTCGACGTCATGAAGCGCTGGGGGAGCTTCGCCGCCGACTACGAGGCCGACCTCTCCTCCAGCTCGGAAATCGAGGACGCCGTCACCCTGCTCAACGACGGGAGCTACGCCCCGCCCCAGGGCGGCGCGAAGGACGACATGCAGTCGCTCTACGTCTCCGAGTATCCCGGTGTCTTCGGGTGGCTCATGACCTCGGGGTTCAACCCGAAGGTGGCCGAGATCAGCAGGTCGGACGCGGCGCTCGCGGGACAGAAAGCGGCTGTCGTGATCCTCCCGGAGACGATCGACGACGCGGCGGCAGAGAAGCTCGTCGCGTTTCACGCGCGCGGCGGCGCGCTCGTCGCGATGCTCGATCCGGGCTCGAAGAACCTGGCCGGAGTGCGGTCCCCCTCGGTCGCCAAGCTCGCCGCGCTGTTCGATGCGCAGCCGAACGGGACGTACTCGTGGCCGGGCGTCGGCCTTCGCTCCGGCGACGCGAACGTGAAGCTCACGGGGCAGGAGGGCACCGTTCGTTCGTATTGGTACCAGAACTATTTTACCCCCGCCCCGGGGGCCACTCCCCTCGTGGTGGAGCGGACCGCGCCGCTCGGATTCGACGGCAAGGTCATCGCGTTCTCCCGCGCGGGCAATGGCGCGCCACGCACGCTCTTCGGGGCGCACTTCGCCACGGTCTACAATCAAGACGCGTACTACCGCGCCGACGACGCCGATCTCGAGCGTAGGCGCGCGCTCCTTCGCGCCGTGATGGCAGAGGCCGGTGTCACCCCCGCCCTGCGCGCGCGAGGCCTCCGCGAAGAGGCTTGGGGACGGCTCTCACGCGACAAGAAGCGGCTCTTCGTCTTCGTCGTGAGTGGCCACGACGCGGGCACCACCCGCGTCGACCTGACCGACGGCGCGCGCCTGGGGCTCGCCGCGCAAACGAAATACGTCGTGAAGAACGTGTCGCAGTCGCTCGTGAGCACGCCTCGCACGGGGCAAGATTTGCTCTCTGCCGGCCTCGACGTGCCGCTCGCGAAGCACGGCGCCGCGGTGCTCGTCATCGAAGCGGCGCCCTGAGTCGCCCTTCAATTGCGAACGAGGGAGGTGTCGCCGAGGAGGAGGGAATCGTCGAGGAAGCGCACGCGACCGGAGTCGAGATCGTAAAGCCCGCCCACGATCGCGAGCGCGCGCTGATCGACGAGCTCGCGAAGCACGACGCTCTGCTCGACGATCGCGCGAACGGAGCGTCGGACCTGGATCTCGGCGACCTTCTCGACGAGCTCCGGGTTCGCGCCGGTGCGGTTCTCCTTGACCGTGCGCTCGTGGTAGACCGACGGCTGAATCTTGTTGAGGAGGGTCGTGAGATTGCCGAGCTGAACGCCGTCGCACGCCCCCTTGATCGCGCCACACTTGGAGTGCCCCAAGACGACGATCGAGCGCGAGCCGGCGACCTTCGACGCGAACTCCATCGAGCCCAGGATGTCGTCGTTCACGACGTTGCCGGCGACCCGAATGCTGAAAATGTCTCCCAGGCCCTGGTCGAAGATGAGCTCCGCCGACGTACGACTATCGATGCAACTGAGCACGGTCGCGAAGGGAAATTGACCGTCCCGCGTCGCGTTGACCTGCTCGAGGAGATCGCGGTGCGCGCGGATGTTCTCGACGAAACGAACGTTGCCTTCGCGCAGGAACGCGAGAGACTTCTCGGGGGTGATCGACGCCTGCGTTTCTTTCGTATGCGTGCGCAT
>JAAFHV010000345.1 GCA_013297655.1 Myxococcales bacterium
AGGGTCGTCTCCTGTTGAGCTACGATCCCGGAAACCGATTTGGTGAGTGAACAATCTCGTGTGCGTAATGGCGCACGAGACGGTGGAACCGGCGAGAATCGCACTCGCATCGACCGGGTGCAAACCGGTTGCTCTCCTGTTGAGCTACGATCCCAGGACTTAGCAGTCGTATCGAGGCGAGCGTCGCGCGCCGCGGGATATCCGAGGAGTGCTACGCAGTAGGGTCGGCGAGAATCGCACTCGCATACGCCGGGTGTAGGCCGGATGCTCTTCTTTTGAGCTACGACCCCGGGAAGTCCCTGACGAGGGACGACCCCGGGAAGTCCCTGACGAGGGACGACCCCGGGAAGTCCCTGACGAGGGACGACCCCGGGAAGTCCCTGACGAGGGACGACGCGGGCGAGTGGGCTTTGGCGCGGCTGAACGCGTGTCGGGCCCGCTCTTGGCGGGAGGGTTTGGAGATAGATAGGAAACGATGACGGGCAGATCGGGAAGGAATCGCACCTTCTCTCCGGGTTTTGGAGACCCGGCTGGTCACTCTGACTCTCCGACCTAAAGAAGATTGGCTGAATTGTTTGTTGTCGATGGGTAAGTGCTCGTATGCGTAAAGGGGTGGGTCGTCGTGGGCTCGCACCACGTTCTCTCGTTTTTCAGACGAGCGCTATCACTCGACTAGCTCACGACCCGAATCAGTCCCGATGCCCCGGGGAGGCGAGCCTTCCTGGGGAATCGGGATAGCTCCAGCGGAGGGAATCGAACCCCCATCGGACCGGTTAACAGCCGGGCGCCTTGCCATTAGGCCACGCTGGAATGAAACCCCCTCGTGCAATCGTGCGCTCATTCTTTTCTGTCGAATCGAACGCTCGGACGATGCACGAGAGGGGAGAAGGAGGAGATGTCCTCCTTCGTTTTCGTTTGGCATAGGTTTTCAAGGAACGAGGCCCGCCGATGCGGGCTCGAAATTTGGACGTGCCGACCCTGAGGTCCCTGACGAGGGACGGCCCCGGCCTGCGCCGAGTTGGCGCAGGGGTGGGACCACGAGAGCGCGTGCCTCCGAGAAGGCGCGCGCACACGGTGGTGACCGTCGATGGTCCTGTGGGCTCGGAGGGGATCGAACCCTCGCCTCACCGGTTAAGAGCCGGGTGCGCTTCCGCTACGCAACGAGCCCGAAGAGTGGGACGCGAGGGGGTCGAACCCTCGTCTCTCCGGTTAAAAGCCGGGTGCCTTGCCATTGGGCCAGCGTCCCGTTCGGGAAAGTATTCGGTATGAAGACGTTCGTGAATCGCGTTTGTTCTATCGAATGATATCGATTTGTTTTGCGATTCCGCGGGGTTCGCAAGTCGGAGCTCGGGCCTCGATTCGCCGTGCGAGAAAGCCGCGATTCGCTTTCCGTGCCGCGAGGAGAGCTCGCGCTCTACTCTCGTGGTGGGACCGGACGATCCTCGAAGGCAGGGTCGTCGCGACGAAGGCGCGACGCGAGGCTCGCGCCTCTGGAGCGACACGAGGCACGGCTTCTGGGACGGGGAAGGGGACCGAGGGAGAGCCAGGGACCGGGGCGGGGCCGACGATTGGAGAGCCAGAACGTCGAAGGCCGCCTCGGGAGATCCCGGGCGGCCTCGAGTACGTTCCGAGGAACGTCTGGAAATCCGCCTAGGTGTGGTCCTCCGGGTTCTTGGAACCGAAGGCTCGATCGCGCGCCGTGAACATGAAGCTGGAGGCTGCCGGGATGGAGACTCCGCCCGCGAGGCCGGCGACGACGGTCTTGCGACCCACCGCACCGTTCTCGATTGGAGCTTTCGCTCCGAACGAGACGTTCGCACTCTCCACCGCACAACCCGACCAGCAGGCCACTTCGCCGAGCGCGTAAGGCGCGGCGACCCGACCAGGGAAGCCAACGAGGCCGAGGTGCGAGAGGTTGGATGCGGTTTGGATCAGCGAAAGCATTGGAATCTCCGACGGCCCAATCGGACCGGCCATTCATCTCTAGCCCGCACGTTAGGAGTGGTCAAGAAATAAAATGCGATTTCTCTTTGGATTCAAACCGTGAAGATGAGAATTGCGTCTTCGGAACAGTGCGCTCTCGAGATTTCTCGCGGTTTTCGAGCGCGAACGTCTGCTCCGGCGCGGCGCGGGCTCGGCGATGCGACCGTGCACGAAGCGCCGTCGCGTCGCCTCGGTGGCTACGACGAGGGTTGTGGGGATCGCGCGACCGGCGTCGGCGGTGGCGCCAGCATCGACTCACCGCGCGTTCGCGTCGCCGGCGCTGGCGGTGGCCCCAGGATTCCTCGATGGGCGAGCGCGCGGCAGGCTCTGGCCGGTGGCCGCCTCTCGCGCACCGTGCGCTCGAGATCGCGAGCGCTGTTCGAGGCTCGTGCGCGCGGTCCGCGCCGAGGAGCGCGCGAAAATCTCGCCTCCGACGACCGTGTGAGCGGGTCGCGTGCACGGACTCTTGACATCGAAGTCGCGTCGGGCGATAGACGTCGCCGCTGCCCGCTCCTGGCGGGAGAGCAGTGCCCAGGTAGCTCAGTTGGTAGAGCAGGGGATTGAAAATCCCCGTGTCGGCGGTTCGATTCCGTCCCTGGGCACCCGATTCGCCCTGCGAAGCGGCGTTTTTGCCTGGTCGGTCGCGGTCAGAAACGGTCATCAGCGGCTCTCCGGTGGTACCTCGGTGGTACCCAGCTTGGCTTCGATGGCGATGCGCAGGGCCTCGCCCGCGAGACGGCCGTAAACACGCTCCACCATACGCGCGTCGCGGTGTCCGAGCACGACCGCGACGAGGGACGCGTCGACGCCGTCCTCCCGCAGCCACGTCGCCAGGGTGCGCCGTAGGTCGTTCGGCGTCACGGGCGCGATCCGCATCCGCGCGCACACGAGCGCCAGGTCCCGCGTCACGTTGCCCCACGCGCGAAACATCGTCCCGCTCGTCGTCCCTGGCGCCCGTTCGCTGGCCCATTCGATGAGCGGCCGGGTCATCGCGAGAATCGGGACGCTGCGAGCCGAGAGGCGCGTCTTGGTGCCGTGGAGCTGCACGGCGCTCGGCGAGTGATCGCGATGGCGCGCCCGCAGGGACTCGCCCCACCGCGCCCCGCTGGCCACGATCCACACGACGTGCGCGGCACGGGCCGGCTCGAGCTCGGAGGCGAGGGCCACGAGCTCCCAACGCGTGAGCGAGCGCGTGCGCGGCTGGTACGTGTCCTCCAGCTCGGGGATGACCGATTCGACGGTGCGGCTGAACGTTCCGTTCTTCGCGGCGAGCTTGAGCACGGCCCCGGCGACGCGAAGCTCTTTTTTTATCGTCGTCTGCTGCGCGCCCTCGTCGCGACGGGTCGCGAGGTAGGCCTCCATCACCTGGTGCGTCACGTCGCGCAGCATCGCGGGCAGCAGCCGAAGCAGATGGCCCGACTTCACGCGCACGTGGTGCAGGGTGCCGTCGCTGCGGCCGCGGGCGACGCGGCTCCGGGCGTACGCCTCTACGGCGTCGGCGAGGGTCGACGACGCCTCGGCTGCGTAGGTCGGGTCAGCCGCTCGCCGCTCGAACTCTCGGAGCCACGAGAGCGCGGCGGTGCGGTCGTGCGTGCCCGTGCCGCGCCACTGCCACTCCCCGCCGACTTTGACGCGGACTTCGTAGGCGTGACGTGCGCTGCGTTTGCGGATGCGGGTTGCCATGTGTGCTCTCGGATGTAGCGATCGAGATCCTCGGAGCGGACCCGGACGGACCGCCCGAAGCGGACGGTGGGGAGGGTGGCCGCGATGCGCCGCGCGGTGCGGTGGGAGACGCCGAGGCGCTCGGCCACCTCGGCGAAGGTGAGCAGGCTCACGGCAAGGCCTTTTCGTACTCAGCGCGGACGCGGGTGGCGACGGCGAGGCGCGCGGATTTGTCGGCGTCTTGGTTCGTCGTGAAAGCGCGGTCGTACGCGTCGACGTAGATGCGCTCCAACTCCTCCTCCGTCGCCCGCGGCTCGGTGGGCTGATGGCGTGCGCGCTCGTGCTGGACGCCGAGGCGGTAGACGCCGCGCCAGCCGTCGAGCGTGCGAGAGTGAGCGGCGGGCGCGTCCCTCACGGCCTCTTCGTACGCGGCGCACAAATCATCCTCGCTCGGCTCCCCTTCCACCGGCGCGCGGAAGCGCGCGAGGCGGGCGCGCAGGTCACACACGCTGTCGGTCAGCGCATCGCGCGTCTGCGACAGATCCTTGTTTCGCTCTTCGAGCCCCTTGCAGGTGTTCACGAGGGCATGGAGCCGGCCTCGCAGGTCGCGCGCTTCGGTGCGCAGCTTCGCGAAGTCGCTCTCCGACTTCTCGGCGCGCCCGCGCTCGTCGTCACGCTCGCGCGTGAGGCGGCCGACGTTCAGTGAGAGGACCGTGGTGTCTCGCTCCGCCAGGGCGGCTCGTCCGATCGCCGTGTCGCGCTCGCCCCTTATGATGGCGCGCTCGCCCACGAGCTCGCGCGTCGCGGTCACGACGTTGTCTGCGCCGCCGAGCTCGACGCGAACAGCCTCGACGATGTTCGTCGCCGTCGTGGCCAGTCGCTCTGCGGCCTCGGCGCGCGTGAGCAGCACCTCCCGCTCTCCGGGTACGATGTCGGCGGACACGGTGAGCCCCGCCGACTCGCACGCCTTGACCAGGTCCTCCGGCGTAGCTTCGCGCACGAGGCCGAGGGCGTCCTTCGCCCCCGGCGACACGAAAAATAGAATGCTCATTTCGATCTCCTTCGCCCGCCGCCGAGGTCTCGAACCTCGCTCCCGTGCTCACGCGTAGGCGCGCGTGCGGGTGCCCAAAGCTGCGGCAGACCACGACCGTCCCGATACCTTCGCCTCCGAAAGGAGAGAGGCCCGCACCGGTCGTGGCGGTGCGGTGTCGTTCCCGTCGGGACACCCGGGCCCGGTCAAGCCGGGGTAACGTCTCGCTCGAACGTGAACAGCTCTCGCTGCTTGCAGGTGTCGAGCACCTCACGGGCGACCGTGCGGGTCCGCGAAACGCAAAGCCCCTCGCCCGCCCAGGTCACAAGCCAACCCGGGCCAAGTGGATTGCGCTGCAACGAGGCCGGGATCCGCGGCGTGCCGTCGCCGTAGTCGTACGAGGCATGCGCCTCGAACCCGTCGCCGCGGCCGGTCGCGGTGTTTTTCCAGGTGCGATCAGAAGGGGATTTCGTAGTCATCGGCGTCTCCTTGCGCGTGCATGTCGTCGTCCGGCGCGTCGGCGCGCTGGCGAGTCTGCTGCCCGCGCTCGCTGTACTTGCCGCGGAAGCCCTCGCCGCTCGCGTCCGGAGGCGGGCCCCCGGGGCCGTGATCGGTGCCGCGGCGGCCGGTCAGGAGGATGTTGCTCGCGACGATTTCGGTGCGGTACCGCTTTTCGCCGTCCTTCTCGTAGCTGGAGGTCCGGAGGCCCCCTTCGACGAAGATGTTCGCGCCCTTCGCAAGGATCTTTGCGAGCGCCTCGCCGCGCTTCCCGAAAACCGTCACCGTGTGCCACTCGGTGCGCTCCTGGCGCGTGTTGGTCTTGTCGAGGAACGTCTCGGTCGTCGCGAGGCGCAGCTTCAGGACAGCCTGGCCCCCCGCTGTCATGCGCAGCTCGGGGTCCGCGCCGAGGTTGCCGAGCAGCATCACTTTGTTGAGTCCTTCCGCCATGATCAGCTCGCCTTCTTGGTCTTCTTGTTGGCGGCCTTCGCGGCCTCGGTTTTGCGGAACGCGTACGAGTGCGCGGGCTTGTGGATCATGCAAGCCGCGCTGTCTTCGGCGGGGAGCCCCTTCGCCTCGGCGAGCGCGAGGAGCTTCTTGCCTTCGATGTCGACCACGGTTTTCGTCGTGACGAAGGGCGCGATTTCCTCCTCGGAAAGCACCCGCTTCGCCGCTTCGAGCGCCGCGGTGTCGTTGACGAAGTTGGCCGGACGCGGGCCCCACGTGCGGCCGTCGCCGGTGTCGATTTCCTTGGTGGGAAGCTCGCTGACGTACTTGCGAACGTCCTTCTCCAGCGCCTCGAAGCGCTTCTCCACGAGCGGTCGCATGAGCGCCCAGATCCGCGCGGTCTCGTCGTCGACGATGCCCTCGACGAGCGGGTTTCGCTTCGAGCGAACCAGCTCGGCGACGGGAACCATTTCCGTCGCCTGCGCAGCCGCCGCGACGAACGCCGGGCAGCGCCCGCGGGCCTTGCAGTAGTGATCGCCGCAGTGGTCGCCGGCCGTCGCCTCTTCACCCTCGCGGAGGCCCGAGAGGGTGGCCAGGCGCGCCGAGGCGTCGAGCGCGTCCATCTCGCCGAAGTCGAAAACGCGGGGCGTCGTGCCGTCGAGCCACACCGAAAAGATGCGCACCGAGTCGAGACCGTGGTGCTCCAGCACGAGCGCGCCGAGGGTGAGGAGCTGCTCGCGAGCGCGCATGGCGCCGTGCTCGCCGGCCTTCCAATCGGCAACGGTCCCGGTGCGATTGTCGTGGATGACCGCAAGGTCCGTCGTGCCGTAGACGCTGCACCCGGGGCGCTTCGCGTAGCTCTCCCGGCCGGTGCCGAGGTAGTGCGACGTCGTGCCGTCCCACCCGTACGCCGCCTCTTTCCAGGCCGCGCCGTTCGGGAGGGCCGTCTCGAAATTGCGAGCCGCGAAAATGCGCGGGTCGTGGCAGTTCTCCTCGGCGTAGAGGGTCGAGCCGTCGTCGAGCTCGATCAGCTTGTGCATCGCGTTGCCGTCGTCGCGGAGCGCGCGCAGCTCGTCGTCGGCGTCGTCGGGCATGGCGTCCACCACGTCGGAGCGAGCGAACGCGCAGAGGAGCCACGCGGCGCTGTTGCTGGCGGTGAGGCGCCTCATGCTGCACCTCGCATGGCGAGCTTGAGCTCGCGCTGGTAGGCGGCGAACGCCTCGCGGACGGGCGACGTTTTCTGCTCGGGCGGGATTTGCTTGGCGACGTAGCCGAGCTCTTCGAGGTTCCGAGCCCCTCGGATCGAGGCGATGATGCTGCGCTCGCTCTCGGTGAGCTCGGGGCCCTCGGTCGCGCGTGGCTGCGAGGCCGGGGCTTCGGGCGCGACGTCGGGCGGGGGCGCCTCGGTCTCGCGCATGGACGGCGGCACCGCGTGGCGGGCGGGCGCCGGATCGGGCTCGGCCTTCGCGACAGTGCGCGCGGGCTGGGCGAAGTGCTCCATGCCTCGCATGACCGGGGGAGCTGCGGCGGGCGCCTCGCCCTCGTTCAGGAAGCCGAGGAGCTGCGTCGCGAGAGCCGCGCCGGGCTGGCGGATCATGGCGTCTTGCAGCTCGGAAAAGCGCGTCTTCTGGACGTGGCCGACGTTGTCCCCGTCGAGCATGATCGCGAGGTCGAACTCGTACTCCAGGTCGTTCCGCTGGACGGGCGAGAGGCCGACCTTTTTGGGCATGCTGACGGTCTTGCCCTGCTTATTTTCGCGCTGTTCGAGCACGTACTCCATCTTCGAGCGCATCGTCACGATGACGTGCCCAGGGAACGTCAGGATCGCGTGGAGCATGCTGTTCTGCTGCGGCGAGAGCTTCGCCCACGCATCGAACGAGCCGCCGCTCCGATCCTTCTGGTCGAGAATGCCGCCCTCGGCGAACCACGCGTGAGAGAGCGAGTCGATGATGGCGACGTCGAAGCCCTCGCTCGCAGCCGCCCCGAGCGCGCGCACGTACTTCGCCGGCTCGTAGCTCGTGAGGTCGAGCTTGCAGAACGGTACGCCGGGGCCGCGCGGGGGCGCGTACTTCGCGGAGCTCCCGCGCTCCGAGTCGATGAGCGCGATGCGGGCGCCGAGGCCGCCCGCGATGGCGAGGGCGGTAAATGTCTTGCCGGACCCGCTCGGGCCGTAGAGCGCGAGGCGGAGTTTGCTTTGCTGCAGCTTTGCGGGCTGGAAAAAGTTGCTCATGACAGGGCCTTTCGTTTTTCGTGGAAGTGGATGGCCCGCGCGTGCCTCGCGCAGGCCAGGAGCCAGGTGATTCGCGTCCAGGTCACGACGCCTCGGGGGCCGGTCGGCCGACCTCGCACATGCGAACGAGAACGGCCGCCAAGGTGCGCTGGCAGTGCTCGACGGCACCGGCGAGCGCCGACCACGCCGCCGACCGCGCCGCCGACTCCGACGCCGACTCCGCCGCCGACCACGCCGCCGACCCCGCCGCCGACTCCGACGCCGACTCCGCCGCCGACCACGCCGCCGACCCCGCCGCCGACCACGCC